>JAHJTW010000129.1 GCA_018829565.1 bacterium
CGGATGGTCGTTGGCGACTTCGCGGGCGCGCAGAGGGCGTTCCGGGCCCTTCTGGCGGCCGATCCGGGGTCGGTGAAAGGGCGCCTCAGCCTTGCGGATGCCCTGTGGAGCGGGCTGCCGCCGGACGGCCCGGCCCGGCGCAAGGCGACCAGCGAGGTCCAAGCCCTGCTCGAGGAGGCGATCGAGGCCGGCCTGCCTCCCGATGTGGACCCGGCCCTGGTGTCTGAATGGTTGCGGCAGGTCCACGACGAGGAGCAGAGAGGGAAATGAGCCGCAGCCCGGCGGCGGCCCTCAGATGATCTCCAGCGATTCCGCCGTCACCGTCAACGAACCGTGATCGTCCTCCACGATCCCGCGCACCAGATAGGGTCCCCGGCTCAACAGCCGCGCCCCATACCGCGCGTACACCTTGGGAAACAGCGTGACCTCGCAGATGTCCGTCTCGTCCTCGAGCGAGATGAACTTCATCGCCTCGCCCGTGTGCCGGACCACGGCGCTCTTGGCGGTGATCAGGATGCCGGCCACGGTCACGCGGCGGCCGGCCCAGCCGCCGATGTCCGCGTTGCGGACCACGCCGCGCTGCTCGAGCCACTCGCGCAGGGCGGCCAGGGGATGGCTCGTGGCGGTCAGGTGCAGCACCTCCATCTCCTGGCGCAGGCGTTCGGCGGGAGGATAGTCGGGGATCGCCGGGACGAGCGAGACGGCCGAGCCGCCCCCCGGCGCCGAACCCCCGACCGGGAACAGGGTGGCGGTCTGGACGGTGGTCAGGCCGGAATCGCCGCCGCCGGCTGCGAGGCGGCGGCGGCCCTGGCCGCCGCGGCGCTCCTTGCGCAGCAGGGCGTGACGCCACAGCAGTTCGGGCCGCGTCAGCTCGAACCCGTCGCAGCCCCCGCAGCGGATGAGGTTCTCGACCTCGTTCTCGGCGAGCTGGGGCACGCGCTGCAGGAGGTCGCCCAGGGAGACGAAGAACCCGTTGCGCTCGCGTTCGTCCAGCAGCGCGTCCAGCGAGCGGCGGCTCATGCCGTGGACCTGCTGCAAGCCGATGCGCACCTGCCGCTCCTTGCCGGTGAAGACGTCCCGGCTGTGGTTGACGTCCGGCAGCAGGATCTTCAGGCCCAGGCGCCGGGTCTCCTCGAGGTAGGCCGACACGCTGTAGAACCCGCCGCCGTTGCTCATGACCGCGGCCATGAACTCGGCCGGATGGTGGGCCTTCAGCCAGGCGGCCTGGAACGAGAGGACGGCGTAGCTGGCCGAATGGGCCTTGCAGAAGGCGTAGCCGGCGAAGCTGCTGACCTGGCGCCACAGCTCCTCCAGGACGGCGTCCGGCACGCGCGGCGCCGCGCCGGCCTCCATGGTCTCGCGGGCCCCGCTGAAGAAACGGTCCTTCATGGCGAGGAACTCCGCGGGATCGCCCTTGAAGCTCATGGCCCGGCGCATCAGGTCGGCCTCGGCCAGGGTCATGCCGGCCACCGCGCTCAGGGTGCGCATGACGTCCTCCTGGTAGATCATCACGCCGTAGGTCTCGTTCAGGAAACCCAGGGCCGGATGCGGCAGCACCGGCGGTTCCTTCCCCAGGTGGCGCAGGACGAAGCTGCGGGACATGCCGCTGTCCGACGGTCCGGGCCGGATCACGCTGCTGGCGGCGACCACGACGCTGAAGGTGTCGGCCTTGAGCTTCTTCAGGAGCGACCGCATGCCCGGCGACTCGATGTAGAAGCAGCCCATGGTGTCGCCGCTGCTCATCAGGCGGCGCGTGGCCGGATCGTCGTCCGGCAGCCTGCTCAGGTCCACGCCGACGTTGTGGTTCGCAGCCACCGCCTTCGCCGCGTCGGCCACCACCGCGATGCCGCGCTGGGCCAGCAGATCGATCTTCACCAGGCCCAGATCCTCGATGGAGTACATGTCCAGCTGGCTGATCAGGATGCCCTTGCGCGCCCACTGCAGGGGGAACAGGTCGGTCAGCGGGCGGTCGGCGATGACCAGACCGCCGGCGTGGATGCCCAGGTGCCGCGGCCGCCGCGCCAGATCCTGGGCCTGGACGAGCAGCGAGCGGTAGGGCTCGCGGTCGGTGGGCAGGTCCGCCGACTCGGGGCGCCCGGCCAGGGCCTGCTGCGGATCGCCCTCCAGCAGCCGCCAGGGCAGGCGGCGGGTGATGCGGCTCAGCTCGCGGTCGCCGTGGCCGCGCGCCTTGGCGGCCTCGCGGAACCCCGAACGGGCGCTGAAACGGTTGATGTTGCAGATCATCGCCGTGTGGTCGCGCCCGTAGCGGTCGTAGACGTAGGCGAGCACCTCGTCGCGGTCCTTCCAGCCGAAGTCCAGGTCGATGTCCGGCGGCGACAGGCGCTCGGGATTGAGGAAGCGCTGGAAGTAGAGGTCGTGCTTCAGGGGATCCACGTGGGTGATGCCCAGCAGGTAGGAGATGAGCGAGTTGGCCGCCGAGCCGCGGCCCAGCGTCGGCATGCCCCGGTCGGCGGCGTAGCGCACGATGTCCCAGACGATCAGGAAGTAGCCGGCGAAGCCGAGCTGCTCGACCACGGCGATCTCCTCCTGCAGGCGGGCCATGGCCGCGCTGGTGACCCGGCGGTAGCGCTTCTGCAACCCGTCGAAGCACAGCTTCCACAGGTACGATTCGGTGGTCTCGCCCGCGGGCAGGGGGAACGCGGGGTAGCGCCACTTGCCCAGCCGGTGCCGGAAGCGGCATTGCTCGGCGATGGCCCGGGTCTCGAGGCAGGCGGTGGGGAACTCGGACAGCAGCTCCTGCATCCGGGCGGCGGACCGCAGCCAGGATCCGGCCGGAGCGCAGTGTTCGGGGCGCACGGTGGCGGCGGTGGCCAGCATGCGCATGCTCGACAGCAGGCGCTGGCGTTCGAGGTCGGCGGGCGCGGCGGCGTAGACGTCCCCGCCGGCCGCGACCGGCACCTTGCGGGCGGCCGCCCAGCCGGCCAGATCCCGCAGGGTGCGGTACACCGGGCCCAGCTCGCCGCCGGCGGTGACCAGCAGCACGCGCAGGCTGCCCTGGGTGTGAGCGACCGGATCGGAGCCGTCCGCCTGCGCCGCCCGGTCGACGGCCGACAGCACGGCCGGGGAGTCGGTCAGGCAGAACAGCCCGCGGCCCTCGGCGTTCAGGAAGCCGGGCAGTTCCCGCAGCAGGTCGAAATCGGGCCGCACCTGGCGCAGGGTCGTCAGGCGGCACAGGGCGGCGTAACCGGATTCGTCGCGGGCCAGCAGGACGGCGCGCGGCCGGCCCGGGGCCAGCGATCCGGGGACCAGCCGCACCGGATCGGTTTCGCGGGGGCGGTCGTTCGTCAGTTCGACCCCGCAGAGGGGGCGGATGCCGGCCTTCTCGCACTCCTTCTGGAATTCGACCGTGCCGTGGAGGTTGTTCAGGTCGGTCTGGGCGAGGGCGGGGAAGTCGAGGCGGGCGGCGCGCGCGACGAGTTCGGCGGGGGAGCTGGCGCCGCAGAGGAGGGAGTAGTGGGTGTGGGCGTGCAGGTGGATCATGGTTTCACGGGTTCGGGATGGGTGGCGAACAAACAGCGAAAACAACATAGGTGATAATCCGCTCGGGATCAACCCTTATCGTGTCCCGGTCCGACGCACTCATGGGTATCTGGAAACCGGCGGTAGAATCGTGGGTTGCCGAACACCGTTGTTTTTCAGACAATTACAGTCTTCATTAAACATCCCTTGATGCGATCCGAAACAGAACCTGACGGACCGCCCGCATCCTTGCCCGGGCGGCGGGGACACCCAACCCTGGAGAATCGCTCATGTGGAACCGGATGAATTTGCGAAAGCGCCTCCTGGTCGCAGGGATCGCGTTGACTGCGGGCCCGCTGCTGACGGTGGTTGCCATCGTCGCCCACCAGGAAACCCGGATGGCGGAGGCCGCCTCCAAGAGCTGCACGGAACTGGCCACCGCCGACCTGGACCACATCGCCCTGAGCGTCCAGAACCTGTGCGCCTCCCATGCGGACATGTCCGCCGAGGACGGATACCAGCTGCTTCGCCAGGCGATCATGGACATCCAGGTCGGGCAGACCGGATACGTCTACGTCCTGGACGGCAAGGGGAACTACGTCGTCTCCCTGGGCGGAAAGAGGGACGGGGAGAACATCTGGGGGGCCAAGGACGCCGACGGCACCCTCTTCATCCAGGAGATCGTCCGCAAGGGGAAGGCCCTGGGCAGCGGGCAGGTCGCCGAGCAGACCTATCCCTGGAAGAACCAGGGCGAGGACTCCTCCCGCCTGAAGATCGCCAGGATCGCCTACTACGAACCCTGGGACTGGGTGATCGGCGCCAGCTCGTATCTCGACGAGTTCTACGAGGCCGAGCGGGCCATCTCGGGAATGGGGCACAGTAACCGCAACCTGATGGGCGTCCTGTCCCTGGTGGCGATCCTGGGGTCGGGAGCCTTCTGGTGGTTCCTGTCCGGGAGCATCAGCCGACGGATCACCGGGGTCGCGACCACCCTGGAGAAGGCCTCGCGGACGGTGGCGTCGGCCTCGCAGGAGATCGCCTCGTCCAGCCAGCAGCTGGCCAGCGGGGCGAGCGAGCAGGCCGCCTCCCTGGAGGAAGTGTCCGCTTCCCTGCGGGAGATCGAGAGCATGACCCGGAGCAACGCCGACAACGCCCGCAAGAGCGACAGCCTGGCAGGGAAGGCCAGATCGGTGGCGGAGGACAGCCTGGGCGCCATGACGAGGATGAGCTCGGCCATCGAGGAGATCAAGTCCGCCAGCGACGAGACGGCCCGCATCCTCAAGAGCATCGACGAGATCGCGTTCCAGACCAACCTGCTGGCCCTGAACGCTGCGGTGGAAGCCGCGCGCGCCGGCGACGCCGGCAAGGGGTTCGCGGTCGTGGCCGAAGAGGTGCGGAACCTGGCCCAGCGCAGCGCGGATGCGGCCCGCAACACCGCTCAGCTCATCGACGATTCCCAGGCCAAGGCCGGCAACGGCGTGACCGTGGCCAGGGAGGTCGACGGATACCTGCACGAGATCGCCGATGGCATCGGCCAGGTGACCGAACTGGTGAGCCAGGTCGCCCAGGCGACGGACGAGCAGGCCCTCGGACTCGGGGAGATCACCCAGGCCGTGGACCAGCTGGATCAGGTCACCCAGTCCAACGCCGCGGCCGCCGAGGAATCCGCGGCCACCAGCGGGGCCCTTCAGCAGCAGGCCGAACATGTCTACCGCGCGGTCGGCGCCCTGAGCAGCATCGTCGGCAACGGCGTCGCGCTTCAACCCGCCTGCACCCCATCGGAACGGGCAAAACGGCCCAGGGCCTCGGTTTCCGCCCCGGCCCGGGGTTCCCGACGAACGGTCCGGACCCCCCCGAGGAAGGCCGATCAGGTGGAGTTCCTGGACGAGCGGGAACTGATCGAGATCTGAGGAATCGGCCGGATTCGCCGGGGGTCGCTTTTTTGGCCCCCGGCGCGGCATTTTCTGGCACTTCCCCTGCCGCTGGTTTACTTTCCCATCGAGGATCCACACGCGGGACAGGGTCTGGCCGATCCTGCCCTCAGCGCGGCCGGTTGTAATTCTCCAGCCAGGCCCGCTTTTCACCCGGCCCCCTCGGCCGCTCGATGAATAACGGCGGATTCGAGGGCAAGGAGGCGCTTCGAAGTCATGTCTTCCGAAGAACTCATCAGGCAAGACGATGTCACCATCCGGTTCGTCGGCGACTCCGGCGACGGGATGCAGCTGACCGGCTCCCAGTTCACGGACACGACGGCCAAGGTCGGGAACGATCTGGCCACCTTCCCCGACTTCCCCTCGGAGATCCGGGCCCCGGCCGGCACCCGCGCGGGCGTTTCCGGATTCCAGATCCACTTCAGCTCCCATGACATCTACACGCCGGGCGACGCCCCGAGCGTGCTGGTCGCCATGAATCCCGCGGCGCTGATCACCAACTACAAGGATCTGAAGCCGGGCGGGATCATCCTGGTCAACACGGGGGCCTTCACCGAACGCGACCTCGAGCGTGCGGAACTCAAGACCAATCCCCTGGAGGACGGGACCCTGGCCGGGTACCGGGTCATCCAGGAGGACATCAACCAGCGCACCATCGAGGCCCTCGAGGGCACCGACCTCGGCAAGAAGGACGTCCTGCGCTGCAAGAATTTCTACACCCTGGGGATGATGTACTGGCTTTTCAGCCGCCCGCTGGAGCCCACCCTCGAGTGGCTGCAGGCCAAGTTCAAGAACAAGCCCGGACTGGCCGACGCCAATTCCCGGGCCCTGAAGGCCGGCTACAACCACGGCGAGCTGCTGAGGCTGTTCCAGGGCCGCTACGAGGTCCCCAAGGTCGAGGATGCGCCCAAGGGCTACTACCGGAACATCATGGGCAACGAAGCGCTGGCCATCGGGCTGGTCGTCGGGTCGGAGCTGGCGGGGCTCAAGCCCTTCCTGGGGTCGTATCCCATCACTCCGGCGACGGACATCCTGCAGTACATGTCGCTGATGAAGAACTACGACGTCATCACCTGCCAGATGGAGGACGAGATCGCCGGCATCTGCACGGCCATCGGCGCGTCCTTCGCCGGGCGGATGGGCATCACCACCACCAGCGGCCCCGGCCTGGCCCTGAAGACCGAGGCCCTGGGCCTGGCGGTGATCACCGAATTGCCGCTGGTCGTGGTGGACGTGCAGCGGGCGGGACCCTCGACCGGTCTGCCCACCAAGGTGGAACAGGCCGACCTGCTGCAGAGCGTGTTCGGCCGCAACAGCGAGGCGCCCCTGCCGGTGCTGGCCTGCTCCTGTCCCGCCGACGCGTTCGACTGCGCCGTCGAGGCGGTGCGCATCGCGACCCAGTACATGACCCCGGTGATCCTGCTCAGCGACAACTACATCGCCAACGGGTCCGAACCCTGGAAGCTGCCCGACATGGACAAGCTCGAGCGCTTCCCCGTGGAGTTCGTCACCGATCCGGAAGGGTTCACCCCCTACAACCGGGACGCGAAGCTGGCCCGCGGCTGGGCCAAGCCCGGCACGCCCGGCCTGCGGCACCGCATCGGCGGCCTGGAGAAGGACAGCAAGACCGGCGCCGTCAGCCATGATCCCGACAACCACCAGATCATGGTCTCGCTGCGGCAGGAGAAGGTCCAGGGCGTGGCGGATTCGATTCCCACCCCCGAGGTCAACGGGCCGGACAAGGGCGAATTGCTGGTGGTGGCCTGGGGCTCCACCTACGGGGCGACCCGCGCCGCCTGCGAGCGGCTGCAGAAGGAAGGCCGCACGGTCGGCCACCTGCACATGCGGCACCTGTGGCCCTTCCCGCACGGCCTGCGTGAGATCTTCAAGGGGTACGACCGCATCATCGTTCCGGAACTCAACATGGGCCAGCTGGCCAGGTTGCTCACCAGCGAGTATCCTGAGTTCAAGTTCGAGAAGTACAACAAGGTCAAGGGCAAGCCGTTCCAGGCGTTCGAGCTCAAGGCCCACTTCGAGAAGATCCTGGAGGAGAAGTCATGAGCGAGATCCAGCAACTGAAACCCAAGGACTACAAGTCCGACCAGGAAGTGCGCTGGTGCCCGGGCTGTGGCGACTACTCCATCATCAACGGGGTGCAGTCGATCCTGGCCGATATCGGTGTCGCCAAGGAGAACGTGGTCATGGTGTCGGGGATCGGCTGTTCCAGCCGTTTTCCCTACTACATGGACACCTACGGGTTCCACGGGATCCACGGGCGCGCCAACGCCATCGCGACGGGAGTGAAGGTCGCCAATCCCGATCTGGACGTCTGGGTCATCACCGGCGACGGGGACGGCCTGTCCATCGGCGGCAACCACATGATCCACTCCCTGCGCCGCAACGTGAACCTGAAGATCATCCTGTTCAACAACGAGATCTACGGCCTGACCAAGGGGCAGTACTCCCCGACCTCGCCGTTCGGCCTCAAGACCAAGACGACCCCGTACGGTTCGGTGGACAATCCCTTCAACCCCGTGCAGCTGGCCCTGGGCGCCGGCGCCACCTTCGTGGCCCGCACCCTGGACGTCAGCCCCAAGCACATGAAGGAGACCCTGGCCGCCGCTGCAGCCCACAAGGGCGCCGCCTTCGTCGAGGTCTGGCAGAACTGCGTGATCTTCAACGACGGGGCCTACAAGGAATGGACGGACAAGGCGGTGCGTGACGAGAAGACCATCAACATCGCCAAGGGCGAGAAGATGATCTTCGGCAAGGACAACGACAAGGGACTGAAGTCGGAGGGATTCCACATCTCCGTGTGCTCCCCCGAGGAGGCTTCGGTCTGGGATCCCTGCGTGGAATCCCCCGGGCCGGCCTTCGTGATGTCCCAGCTCGACCTGGATCCCTCGATGCCCCGTCCCATGGGCGTCTTCCGCCAGGTCTCCCGTCCCACCCTGGATGAGCTGGTCGCCGACCAGGTGAGCAGCGTGACCAGCAAGAAGGGCATGGGAAAACTGAAGGACCTGATCTACACCCCGGACGTCTGGGAAGTGAAGTAGGTCCTTGCCCGTTCTCCGCTCGTGAACCCCGGACGTCCTCCCACCGAGGACGTCCGGGGTTCTGCTTTCCTGCGGTCGTTACTTGAGAAGCATGGCCTTCCGGTGGTCCACCCTTCCGTCCGCCTCCAGCCGCAGGTAATAGGCTCCGCTGGGCAGGGGCCGGCCGGCGTCGTCGCGGCCCTGCCAGATGCGGCTGTGGGGTCCGGCGGGCAGGGCTTGGTCGACCAGCCCGGCCACCCGGCGGCCCGTGACGTCGTAGATCGTGATCCGGACCTGGCCGGGTTGGTCGAGTTCGAATCGCACCTCGGTCATGGGGTTGAATGGGTTGGGGACGTTGGGCAACAAGCGAGTCATGACCGACGGCGCGCCGCCCAGGGTGACCCGCACCTCGGGGCTGCGGATCTCCGCGCCCTCATTCCTGACGATCCCGTAGCTGTAGGAGACCACCGTTCCGGGGGTGAGATCCGCAGCGGGATCGGTGAATCCGAAACTACCGTTCTCGGGCAGGACCGGGACGGAGGTCAGACGAATCTCGGCTTCATCCTCCACGCGCCGGTAGACATGGCAACCGAGACCGTGGTCGGCGGGCGTCTCCCAGAGCAGGGTCACACCGCCCGTGGTCACCGTTGCCAGGGGCCTGGGTGCTTCCACACCCAGGATCAGGCTGTTGATGCGGCCGACCTGGACCGATCCGCCGGGCACCCGCTGCATGGGCAACACGAGTTCGGGATCGTCCCAGGGAATCCAGGCGCTGGAGCCCGGCAGTGAGGGGTGGCTGGTGGGGCCCAGCAGGAAGTTGATTTCCGAAAAGGGGGTTGCCACCACGCAGGTGAACGTCGCCAGCAGGATCGACGGGGAATAGGGCAAGGGGGTTCCGCCGATGCCGACCAGGAAACAGGGCGGAGTCTCGAGGTTGATGTGCTGGCCTTCCAGAACCCAGTCGTTGAACCAGGCGTCTCCGATCATCCCTACGCAGCATTCCCAGCCGCCGACCCCGGAGGTCTCCGTTGCGTTCTTCAGGACGAGGTATCCGGTGACGGTTTCCATGCTGGAACTGGTCGCAGTCTCGTCCTGCACAAATGCCGGGTCGAAGAAGACGCCTGCGAACATGTCGCCATCGCCCGGGTCCGAAACGGCGGTCGCGGTGATCTGGACGTCGCTGCAGGTCGTGCTCCGCAGGTCGACGTTGCAGATCCAGGAGCCTTCGGCCTGGCCGCTGAAGGTGACGTGGACTTGGTGCTGTTCCCCCGGGTCGAGAGAGAAGGAGTTGGTGTCCAGGGTGAAGAACGGGCAATCGGCCTGGGGAAATCCGCTGATCCGGATGTTGCCGGTATTGGTGATGGTGAAGATGCCCCCGACGTTCTGGCCGAGCGGGACGGTGCCCAGATTCAGGAAGCTGGGCGAGACCTGACATGCCGGAGCCGCCTCCTGGACGACGACCGTGATGGGGACGTCCTGGACCGCGGGCCCGGCCGAGAGGCGGTTATTGAATGCGCCCGTACTCGAGGCGTTGAACCGAACCGTGAGGACCCGGCGCTCACCGATCGCCAGGGTTCCGGGCTCACCGCCCTGGATGATCTGGAATCCGGATCCGGTTCCCGTCAGGGCGGGGGCGAGGTCGAGGGGGATCTCACCGGTGTTGGTCACGTTGATGGTCCCGTCCACCGTGAATCCCGGGGTCGTCAATCCCAGGTCGAGGGTGTCGGGTTGGACCGTCGCCCGCGCCAGGAGCTCTCGGGCCTGTCCCCACAAGGGGACCGGTCCGAGGGCATCCCCCAGTTCCAGGCTGCCTGTGAAGGTCGCAATGCCAGTCGGTGCGAAACGGACGTCCACGTACTTGGTGGAGCCGGGCAAGAGGGTCTGGGGACCGCCCCGGGTGATGGTGAAGACCCCGGCCGGGTCGAGGATTCCGGGGACCACCTCGAAGGGGATGTGCCCCAGGTTGACGATGGTGACCCGGAGGGTGCGGGTCCCGGTGTAGGGAATGATCCCGAAGTTGAGCTCCGCCGGTGTGACCTCCCCCTCGGTGATGTCCTCGACTCCGAGACCTGTCAGGGGGATGGGAGCGATGGTGGCTCCGAGGTCGAGCTCGGCCGCGTACCCTCCGAGGGTGAGGGGGTGGAACTGGACCGTGATGTCATGGGTCTGGAAGGAAGAGATGGTGCGGACGCCGCTTCCGGAGGACAGGATGAAGGCTCCGCTGGGATCCACGAGGGATGCTTCGATGGTGATGGGCACTTCACCGGTGTTGCGGATCCTCAGGCTGCGAACGCCGGTTTCCCCCTCCACGACAGCGCCGAAGTCCAGATTCTCGGGGTCGACCTCCCAGGACAGGACGCCCTCCCGGCCGCCCCCGCCCATGGGAATGGTCGGATAGCCGTCGCCCAGGAGGAGCCGGCATTCCCGGAAACCGACGGCAAGGGGACGGAAATTCACCGCGAACCTCAGGCTGCCACCCGGCGGGATGGTCAGGGCGCCGGATAGTCCAGGCAAGGTGAATTCCCCGCAGCCGTCGGGAAGGGCGACATCGAGGTCGATGGCCACCTGGCCGGTGTTGGTGACGTCGAGGTAGAGGGTCCGGGAGTCGCCGATGACCACCTCGCCGAAGTTCAGCGAATGTGGGTCGATGTCGTATACCGGGTGGTCCGGATTGATCCTGGCGACAACCGGATCACCTGTGCTTGTGGACAGGGGAATGACGTTCTCCGGGTCGGCGCCGTCGAGGTAGGACATCCGCCCGGGAATGGAGGCGAAGTAGAGGGGTTCGAGTGAGATTTCCACCGGGAAGGGGTTCTCGACGATGATGCCGACGGAGGCGAGAAGGACGGCGCCCCCGACCGATGGCAGGGGTGGTCCCCCGATTCCCACGATGAAGCAGGGCGGGGTCTCGGCGTTGATGGTCTGCCCCTGGAGGGTCCAGTTCGTGAACTGGGCCGGCCCCTCGATGCCGGCGCAGAGTTCCCAGCCCCCGACTCCCGCGGCCGCGCTCGGGTTTTCCAGGACGAGGTAGCCGGTCAGGAGCCCCGGTGTGGCGAAATCGGACACCTCGGTCAAGGTGTAGGCCTGGTCGAAGTAGAACCCGACGGTGTCCTGGGCGAGGGCGAGTCCGGACGATCCGGCGGTCGTCAGGAAAGCGAAAACGGATGCGGCGAGCAGGTGCTTCATGGTCTCCCCCTTGGAGCAATGCGGGCGCAGCGGACGTCGATGTCCGAGCATCATTATAATACCGGAATTATCCTGATTTTGGGGTTGGAAATGAAACAAGCGGCCGCTCCCGATGTCGGGAGCGGCCGCAAGCTCATTCATGTCAATTATTTAAGAAGCATCACCTTCCGGTGATCCACCCTTCCGTCCGCCTCGAGCCGCAGGTAATAGGCTCCGCTGGGCAGGGGCCGGCCGCTATCGTCGCGGCCCTGCCAGATGCGGCTGTGGGGGCCGGCGGGCAGGGCCTCGTCGACCAGCCCGGCCACCCGGCGGCCCGTGACGTCGTAGATCGTGATCCGGACCTGGCCGGGTTGGTCGAGTTCGAATCGCACCTCGGTCATGGGGTTGAAGGGGTTGGGGACGTTGGGCAGCAGGCGGGTCAGGGCCGCGGGTAAGCCGCCCAGGGTGACGCTGACTTCCGGGCTGCGCGCCCGTTCGGTCCCACCCGAGACGATGGCGTAGCTGTAGTGCAGGACGGAGCCGGGTTCGATCCCGACCGCCGGATCACGGAAGGAGAACCGGCCGTTGATCGCCTCCAACGGAGCGTCCGTGAGGCGGATCGTCTGGCCTTCGCCCGCCCGCCTGTAGACGTGGCAGCGGTCCCCGGTTTCGTCGGCCAGCTGCCAGGTCAGTTCCACGCCGCCGGCGGTGACCGAAGCCCGGGGGGTGGGCGCTTCCACGCCGACCAGTCCGCTGTTGATGACGCCGATGATGACCTGCCCCGGGAATTGCTGCATGGGCATTTCGTTGTCGAGATCGGCCCAGGGGATCCAGGCGCTGTATCCCGGGATGGACGGCGTCCGGGTCGGCCCGATCAGGACGTCGACCTCGGACCAGGGAGTGGGAACCAGGCACTGGAAGGTGGCCAGCAGGACGTGGTCGGCGAAGGGCAGGGGCGCGCCCCCGATCCCGACCATGAAGCACGGCGGCGTCTCCACGTTGATGTTCTGGCCCTGGATGTTCCAGGACATGAATTCCGCATCGCCGTCCAGTTCGAGGCAACCTTCCCAGCCGCCGACGCCGGAGATGTCCGAGGGGCTGGAAAGGACCAGGTAGCCCGTGAGGATCTGGTTGTACTGGTTGGTGGAGGTGCTGGTGCTGAAGTAGGAGGGATCCCAGTAAACCTCGGCGATGTTTTCCCCGCTACCGCCCCAACCCGAGGACTGGCCGGTCCCGCTGAGCATGACCTGCCCGCATTCGCCGATGCCGAGGTCCAGGGTGCAGTTGAAGGAGCCCTCGGTCAGCGGCTGGAAGGTCACCGACACCAGGGCTTGCTGGCCGGGTCCCAGGTCGATGGGACTGGTGTCCACGCCGAAATAGGTGCAGCCCGGATCCACCGGGGTCCCGGAGAGGGGGACGTTGCCGCTGTTGGTGACCGTGAGATAACGCTGTTCCCGCCAGCCGAGGGTGACGACGCCGAAGTTCACGAACTGCTCCACGCTGCAGGCGGGGTCCGGGGCTTCGGCGGTGGCGTCGACCGGGACGTCGGGCACGACTCCGCCGAAGGACAGGAGCGTGGCGAAGGAGCCGACGTCGGGGGATTCGAACTGAACCTGGACCTGGTGGCTGGTGCCCGGGGCGACCACCGTCACCCCGCCGCCCATGACGATGGCGAACACCGTTTCGTCCGCCAGGGTGGGATCGACTTCAATGAATGTGTCGCCCGTGTTGGCCAGGGTGACCTTGCCGGTCACGGGATAGCCCACGGCCACCGGCGGCAGGACCAGCTCCTCGGGTGTGAGGAAGAACGAGGTGACGGGCTGACGGCCTTCGCCCAGCAGGGTGATGGCCGGCACGACAGGCCCCAGTTCAAGGGTTCCGGTGACGGAGCCGGTGGTCTGGGGCAGATAGCTCACCACCAGCTCGAGGGAGGCCCCGGCCTCCAGAGTCCGGGCGGTGAAACCGGAAACGGGATGGAACTCCGAGGGGACCACGATGTCCGGAATGACCTGGAATCCGGAATTCCCGGTATTCGTGATGATGATGGATCTCTCGGTGGTCGAACCGAGCACCCGGTTGCCGAAGTCGACCTCCGCGGGGGCGGTCCAGGAAAGGGACACGGGCACCCCGGTGCCGGTCACGGGAATCGCCTGGAACGGCCCGCCCAGCACGAGCAAGGCCGAGTAGCTCTGGGCCAGAGGGGGCGAGAATTCCAGGGTCAGGTTCCGGGTCATTCCCGGGTTCAGGGTGAAGAGCCCTCCCCCGGAGGCGATGGAAAAGGCTTCGCCTCCCAGCATGAAGACCGGGTCGATGGTGAAGGGCAGGGTCCCGGTGTTCCGGATGGCGATGGTCTCCTGGGCACTCTGCCCGACGGGGACCGGTGCGAAGCTCACGGAGGAAGGAGCCTCGCCCCGGATGATGTCGAAGGTCCCCTCGCCGGACAGGGGGACCTGGCCCACGACCGCGCCCAGGTCGAGGAATCCCGAATAGGGCTGGGCCGCGGCGGGGGTGAAATCCACCCGGGCCACGTAGGTCATGCCGGGAGCCAGGGTCAGGGAGGTCGTCCCTCCGTCGAGGACGAAGACGTTCTCCGGCGAGACCACGGAGGCCGTGATCACGAAAGGAACGATGCCGACGTTGTCCACGACCACGTTCCGGGAAACGGTGACGTTGGTGGTGATCAGACCGAAGTCGACCTCGGGAGTGACGGTCCACTCCGCGGCGGACTCGTCGACTCCCTGCCCGCTCAGCGGCACGGAGCCGGCCTGGTCGCCGAGTTCCAGGATCGCCGTGAAGTCCCCGACCGAAGGGGGAACGAAGGAGATCCCCACGACGAGGCTCTGGGAGACGCCGATGATGTAGACCCCGGGGCTGGTGAGCATCCCGAAGGCGCCGGTGGCGTCGTCCAGGGAAGAGGTGACCGTGACGGGGACCTCGCCGAAGTTCTGGATCGTGACGGACCGATTCATCTGGGCCCCGACGGCCACCGGGCCGAAGTCCAGGGCGTCCGGGGAGATCCGGAGGTCAAGGATGGGATCCCTCGCCGTCCCTTCCAGCGGGACGTCGGGAACCACGCCGCCCAGGACGAGAGTGCAGTAGTCGTGCCCCTCGACCTGGGGTTCGTAGCGGACGAGCACCTGGACCGACTCGCCGCCCCCCAGCGACAGGGGGCCCGAGACTCCGGGCAGGGAGAACCCGGGGCAGTCCCCCGCCAGGGCGATGTCCAGTTCCAGAGAAACGCTGCCCGCGTTGGTCACGGTCACGGCCTTGGTCTGGGCCTCGCCGATGATGGTGTCCCAGAAGCCCAGGGCGGAGGGACTGACCTCGAAGACCGGAACGTCGTCGTTGATCCAGGCCACCTGGGGCGTGCCGGTGGTCGTGGCCAGGGGAATCACGGTCTCCGGGTCCGCGCCGTCGAGGTAGGCCATGCTGCCCGGAATGGAGGCGTTGTACTTCGGCTCGAGGGAGATGGTGATCGGCAGGGGGCCCTCCACCAGGATCTGGAAGGTGGCCAGCAGGACGTTCTCGCCGGGAGGGAGCGGGGGTCCGCCGATCCCGACGGTGAAGCAGGGAGGGGGCGAGACGTTGATGGTCTGTCCCTCGAGCGTCCAGCCGGAGAACTGTCCCGGACCCTCGATGTCCGCACAGAGCTCCCAGCCGCCCACGCCGGCGGCGGCGGAGGGGTTGTGCAAGACCAGGTAGCCCGTCACCAGGGAGGGGGCGACCACGTCGTTGAAGGTGGTTCGGGTAAACCCCGGATCCCAGTAGATGCCCACGACGTCGGTGCCGGGCTGGCCCCAGGCCGAGGTTCCCGATCCCAGGTATAACACGAACAGGGCGCAGATCAGCGCCCGGGTTCCTTGGTGGCTGGCGAACATGGACTTCCCCCTTGTAGCCGATCCGCAATGGGGTAAGGACGGATCGAAATGAAAGATTTTGATCATTATAGCAAAAGAAAGGCACGCTTGGGAAGAGGACTGGGGAATTCATTTCGCCAAAGCCAGCACCCGCGGCTGCGGGTGCTGGCGGATGGTGCCGGCCGGCGGGAATCGCCTATTTCAAGAGCAGGACCTTGCGATGGTCCAGACGCCCGTTCATCTCCATCCTCACGTAGTAAGCCCCGCTGGGAACGGGCCGGCCCGTATCGTCGCGGCCCTGCCAGGCCTCCATGTGGGGGCCTGCGGTCACGACCTGGTCCACGAGCGTCCTGACCAGACGGCCCGATACGTCGTAGATGGTGATGCGGGCATGTCCGGGTTCCCGGGCCTCGAAACGGATCTCCGTCAGGGGATTGAAGGGGTTGGGGACGTTGGGCAGCAACCGGGTCTGCAGCATGGGGACGCCGCTGAGCCGAACTGTGATTTCGGGACTGCGCTCCTGTTCACCCTCGGCTGCAAGCACAGCATAGCTGTAGTGGAGGGCGGCGCCCTCGGGGTATCCCGTCGCCTGGTCGCTGAACGAGAAGCTCCCGCCGGCGGCGGCAAGGGGCGCATCGGTCAGGCGGACTTCGGGTTCGCCGTCGGCTCGCCGGTAGACGTGGCACAGGGCGCCGGGACCATCGTCGATCTCCCACCTCAGATCCACACGTCCGCCGGCCACCGTCGCCCGGGGGGCGGGGTACTCGATCCCCACGATGGAGGGGTTGATGTGCCCGACCGGGATGAAACCTCCGGTGGGCTGCTGCATGGGGTACAGGATCTCCAGGTTGTCCCAGGCGATCCAGGCACTGGAACCCGGGATGGAGGCGTGGTAGATGGGACCGAGCAGGATGGTGGACTCCGTGTACGGCGTCGGCACCTCCATCTCGAAGGTGGCCAGGAGGATGGCCGGAGAATAGGGCAGGGGCGAGCCTCCGATGCCCACCAGGAAGCAGGGCGGATCCTGGACGTTGATGGTCAAACCCTCGAGGATCCAGTCGGTGAACACCGCGTCGCCGACCACGTCGAGGCAGCATTCCCAGCCCGCCACGCCGGAGGAGTTCTGGGCGTTCTTGAGGACGAGATACCCGGTGACGGTTTCCCCCACGGTCGAGGTGGAGATGTGGTCCTGAGTGAAGGCCGGATCGAAGAAGACACCCGCGAAGACGCCATCGGGATCGATGTCGGCATCCACGGTGGCGGTCAGGTACACGCCGCCGCACACGCTCTGGCCGAGATCGACGGCGCAATCCCAGGAGCCGACGGCGTCGGCCTGGAAGTGGACGGGGATCGACCGGGATTCCTGGGGGTCAAGGGTGAAGGGGTTCGTGCTGACCGAGAAGTACTCGCAGCCATCGAGGGTGGGCACCACGGTGAACGAAGCGTTCCCGCTGTTGGTCACCTGGATGTTGGCGTAGAGATCCTGGCCGAGTCCCGTGGTGCCCATGCCCAGGAGCCCTCCGTCGGGCGTCACGCTGCACGCGAGGTAAGGGGCCTGGATGAACGCACGCAGCGGGACGGGATCGATTCCCGGCCCGAATACCAGCGAGGCCTCGAAGGATCCCGGTCCAGCCGAACCGTTGAACTCCACGGTGACCGTGTGGGAATGGAGAGGGTAAAGGAGCCGGGGGAAGTCGCCGGAGGTGATCACCCAATCCGACCCGCCGGGAATGAGCACGGGGTCCAGGTTCAGGACGAGGTCGCCGTCGTTCGTGATGCGGACGGTGGCGCTGCGGGATTCGCCGGGGTCGAGGTCGGAGAAGACCACCGAGGTGGGCGTGATGACGTAGCTCTCGACCGGCTCGCGGCCCCTCCCGGCCAGGGGGACCGGAGCCATGACTCCGCCGAAGAGCAGGGTGTCAGCGAAGTCTCCGACCGCCGTGGGTTTGAAGTACACGGTGAAGGCCCGGGACCGGTTGGGATCCAGAACCACGGGATTGGGCGAGATGGAGAAGGAGAAGGGGCCGTTGCCGTCGGCCAGGGCGACCGGCACGGTCACCGGGAGCTCGCCCAGATTGTACAGTGATATGGTTTTCGAACGGGTCGCGTTGAGGGTGGTTTCGCCGAAATCGTACGACGCGGGATAGACGTAATGGTTGATGATCGGGTCCCGGCCTTGCCCCGCCAGGAACACCGGGGTCACGCCTTCGCCGAGATCCAGCTGGCACTCGATGAGATCGTAGCCCTGGGGGTCGAAGGTGACGTCGATCGTCCGGCTCGATCCTCCGGGAACCTGGACGGGTCCGTTCAGGCCCGGCAGGGAAAAATCCGTGCATCCGGCCTGCAGAGCCACGTCGAGCAGGAGAAATCCCCCGCCCACGTTGCTCACGACGACCTGCTTGGTGACGGGCAACCCGATGGGCGTGTCGGTGAAGTTCAGGGAGCGGACGCTCACGTCGGGCACCGGGATGCTGCTGTTGACGAAGGCCACCTCGGGTACGCCGGTGACCGTGGTCATCGGGATGACGATCTCCGGATCGGCGCCGTCGAGGTAGGCCATGCTGCCGGGAATGGAGGCGAAGAACTTCGGTTTCAGACTCAGGGAGACCGGCAGGTACTCCGTCACCACCATCTGGAAGGTGGCCAGCAGGACCGCCGACCCCCCGGGAAGAGGCGGACCCCCGATGCCCACGGTGAAGCAGGGTGGCTGGTCGGCATTGATCGTCTGTCCCTCGAGGACCCAGCTGAAGAACTCGGCTGGGCCGTCGATGTCGGCGCAGAGTTCCCACCCTCCGACTCCGGCCGCCGCCGAGGGCTCGAGCAGGACCAGGTATCCGGTCACCAGGGCGGGCATGGTTTCGACGAGGAATTCGTTCTGGGTGTAGGCCTGGTCGAAGAAGATGCCGACCTGATCCTGACTCAGGGCTGGAAGGCAAGGGAAGAGGACGAAAAAAAGAGCGAGGGCCGCCGGCCGCAAGGCCGATCGGCGGCAGGAGATGGCGAACATGGTTTTTCCCCCTTGATGTCCACCGTCTGGTGGATCAAGTAAACATAGCGAAAATGAGGATACCAGAATAGTCGGATTTTGTCCACCGGGACGAGCGGCTCAAAGGCGGACGGGCAGGACCCTGGCCGGCCGGATCCCCCCGGGAGCGACGTCAGCCCCCAGCCCGTACACCTCCACCCCGGCAGCATGGACCTCGCGCAACAGGGCCCCGTAGGCGGGGTCGATGTGGTCGGCGGGACCCACCGTGCGGGCGTCGGCCCTCTGGGAACACAGGACCAGGGCGGCCCGCTCCCCGGCGTCGACCCTTTCCCTGAGATCCTGCAAGTGCTTGCGCCCCCGGGCGGTGGGGGCGTCGGGGAACAGGGCGCGACCGCCCACGACCAATGAGACGTTCTTCACCTCGACCCAGAGGGCTCCGTTCACCAGGAAGTCCGCCCGGGAGGAGCCGCCGGGATAGGGGACCTCCGCCCGGGCGCAGGGGGCGGGCTCCGCCAGGTCCAGCAGGCCGGAGGCCAGGGCCTCGGCCACCAGGCGGTTGGCCAGCTGGGTGTTCACGCCGACCAGGACGCCCTCCGGGGTCTCGGCGATCTCCAGGGTCCAGGCCAGCTTGCGGGCGGGACCGGCGGCCGGGCTCAGCCAGACCGGGCCGTCGGCGAACAGGCTCCCGGTCATGCGGCCGGTATTGTTGGTGTGGGCGACCACGGGCTCGCCCGTATCCAGGATGGCGTGGATGAGGAACCGCTTCTCCCGCCGGACGAAGCGGGCGCGGACCAGGGGTTGCGGGAACTCCATGGGTAACCTTGTTCCTCGGGCATTGCCGCCCGGGCTGGCGGGGGTTATCCTTTGCCGGACCAGGTGGTACCATAACCCAATGGGAGCCCAGATGAAACTCGCTGACTGGACGTTCCGGGCCTTTCACGACGGCCGCTTCAAGCTGGACGGCGGCGCCATGTTCGGGGTCGTACCCAAGATCTTCTGGGAAAAGCACCACCCGGCCGACGACCACAACCGGATCGACCTGGACCTGCGCTGCCTCCTGGCCGAGCAGGGGGACCGCCGGATCCTGGTGGACACCGGCATGGGCGACCGGTGGGCCCCGAAGCAGCTGGACATCTTCGCCCTGGTCCGGCGGCCCAACCAGCTGGTCGCCGAGCTGGCCGAGGCCGGGATCACCCGCGAATCCATCACCGACGTGATCCTGACCCACCTGCACTTCGACCATGCGGGCGGAGCCCTGCGCCGCAGGGACGACGGCGGCCTCGAACCGGTCTTTCCCAACGCCCGGCACTGGGTCCAGAAACGCCACTGGGAGTGGGCCGACCATCCGAGCGAGCGGGACCGGGCCAGCTTCCGGGACGAGGACTTCAAGGCCCTGAAGGAGAAGGGCGACCTCCAGCTGGTGGACGGAGCCAAGGAGATCATGCCCGGGGTGCGGGTGACACCCATCAGCGGGCACACCCCCGGCCAGCAGATGGTCGAGTTCCTGACGGACGAGGGCAGCCTGGCCTACGTGGCCGACCTGATCCCCTTCCTGAGCCAGGTCCACGTGCCCTGGATCATGGGGTTCGATCTGAATCCCCTGCTGACGGTGACCGAGAAGAAACAGTTTTTGACCCGAGCCGCCGAGGACGGCATCGTGCTGGTCTTCGAGCACGACCCGGTCCACGAGGCGGCGACCGTCAAGTTCAGCGAAGGGAAGTTCGTCCCGGACGAGGTCTTCCTGCTGGCCGACCGCAAAGGAAACGGCAACCCATGAAGGACGGCAACCTGATCCCCGACCTCGGCCGGGCCGCCCCGCCTCCCCGCAAGCCCGACTGGCTGCGGATGAAGCGCCAGGGCGGGCCCGTCTACAACGAGGTCAAGAGCCTGTTGCGCCAGGCTTCCCTGAACACGGTCTGCGAGAGCGCCAACTGCCCGAACCGGGGCGAATGCTTCGCCAGCCGGACGGCCACCTTCCTGCTGATGGGCGATGTCTGCACCCGGCACTGCACCTTCTGCAACATCCCCGGGGGGAAGGTGGGGCCCCTGGATCCGGACGAGCCGCGGCGCGTCGGCGAGACCGTCCGGCACCTGGGCCTGAAGTTCGCGGTGGTCACCTCGGTGAACCGGGACGACCTGCCCGACGGCGGCGCGGGCCACTTCGCCCGGACCATCGCCGAGATCCGCACGCAGAACCCCGGCTGCGGCGTCGAGGTGCTGATCCCCGATTTCCTGGGCGACGAACCGTCGTTGCGGATCGTCCTGGAGGCCGCCCCCGAGGTGCTCAACCACAATCTGGAGACCGTTCCGCGCCTGTATCCCGCCCTGCGGACCCGGGCCGATTACCGGCGATCGCTGGAACTGCTTCAGCGCAGCCGCCTGTGGGCCGATGAACACCGCAGCGGCATGAAGATCAAGACCGGGATCATGCTCGGGGTGGGGGAGACCCACGAGGAGGTCGTCTCCCTGCTGGGCGACGCCCGCGATCACGGCGCGCAGATCGTGACCATCGGGCAGTACCTGCAGCCGTCCCATCGCCACCATCCGGTCCGGCGCTACGTCGAGCCCGCGGAGTTCGCCGAACTCGCGGAGATCGGCCGCGGCCTGGGCCTGGAATGGGTCGAATCGGGACCCATGGTGCGGTCGAGCTATCATGCCCGCGAACAGAGCGAAGGCCTGGACCCGTCATCCTGAATCCGCGGAGCGTGAACGCCCTTGCCGGCCCTGGAATTCGTCCGCACCACCCTCATCGACCCGCATTCCCCGGCGTGCTGGTGGAAGCATCCCTGGCAGGCCGCCAAGGTCGCCCTCGGCGCGGTGGAGAACCTGCTGCTGCCGGCGGGAGAGAAGCTGGTGCGCGGAGGCCTGCGCGAATGTCCCGTCTGCCGCTGGCGTGGGCACCGCTTCCGGAACTTCCTGTCGGCCGACGAGATCATCCGCCATTGCATCTGCCCCGGCTGCGGTTCCTTCGACCGGCACCGGCAGCTGGTGCTGGGGGTGCGCCGTGAACTTCAGGCTCCCGGGACCCCAACGCCCGCGGTGATGGTCGGCCTGTCCCTTTCCTCGGCCATGCGGTTCCTGGTCGAGCACGAGGGCTTGCCCCGGTGCTTCCGCACCGACTACGAGCGGGACAGCATGCGGTTCGATCCCGACCTGCTGCTGGACCTGCGTCAGGCTCCCCTGCTCTCGGGTACCGTGGACTGGATCTTCTGCAGCCACGTCCTGGAGCACATCCCCGAGCTGGACGTCTGCGTCGACGAGATCCTGCGCGTGCTGCGTCCGGGTGGGGTGGCCTGGCTCCAGGTCCCCTTCGAACCGGGACTGGCCCACAGCCGCAGCATCCGCATCGATCCCTACCGCGCCCACGCCCACGCCTGGCAGTTCGCCCCCGATTTCGGCAACCTCATCCAGCGCCCCGGCTGGCTGGTCACGGAAGTCATTGCCGGGGAAGAACTTGATCGAGAAGAGCTGCGCCGTTACGCCATCGACCCCCTCGAGCGGTACTGGGTCTGCCGGAAAAAGAGCTGAACCGGGCCCCCTGATTGCCGAACCTAAAGCCAGGTGAACGATTCGGCTCGAGACCTGGTGGTGCCGGCATGATGAACTCCGCGGACGTCTTCGCCCAGATCGAGAAGATGGGCGATCTGCCCAGCCTTCCCCAGACCCTGCTGCAGATCCAGACCGTGGCCGAGGATCAGAACAGCTGCGCGGACGATCTCGCCCAGTGCATCCTCAAGGACCAGGCGTTGACCATGCGGGTCCTGAAGGTGGTCAACAGCGCCATGTACAAGCGGGCCGGCGGCGAGGACGTGCGCACGGTGCGGCGGGCAGTGGTGGTCATCGGATTCGAGACGGTGCGGAAGCTGGCCCTGGGCCTTTCGGTCTTCGACATGATGAGCAAGCTGTCCCGGTCGCCCTTCCTGGCCGAGATCGCCCGGCACTCGCTGATCACCGCGGGCTTCGCCCAGATCCTGGCCGAGGCCGGAGGCAAGGTCTCCCCCGAGGAGGCCTTCGTCTCCGCCCTGGTCCACGACATCGGCAAGGTCGTGCTCCTGGAATGTTCGCCTGAGGCCATGGATGCGGTGGTGAAGGACGTGCGGGCCGGGGCGTTGCCCCTGGAAGCCGAGCGCCGCCACTTCGGCATCACCCACGACCGGGCGGGGCGCAGGCTGGCCGAGCAGTGGAATCTGCCCCGGGATCTGCACGCGGTCATCGGCGACCATCACGACATCGACCCGCTGTTTCCGCCCCGCAACCTGGAGCCCCGTCTGGGCGTGCTGGCCTTCGCCAACGCCATGAGCCGGTTCACCTGCCAGCCCCAGGAGCAGACCCAGGAGTACCGGATCATCCGGCGGGCCGGCAAGGCCCTGGGCATTCCGGCGGCGCGCCTCGAGAGCATCTACCGCGAGGTGGGGGACCGCATCAGCGATCTGGCCGAACGGGTCGGCATCGACCTGGGCGACCTGCAGGACTACGGCCGCATCGTCAACGTCAAGGGCAGCGTCAACGTCGCCCCCAAGCGCATGACCCCGGAGGAGGTGGCCCGGCGCACGGCCGACCAGCTGGATCTCTACCGCCGGGTCGGCGCGGGCCTGGCCACCGGCCGCGATTCCTCGGACCTGCTCGGGATCATCATGGAAGGCGCCGTCCACATCCTGGGCTTCGAGCGGGTTGTCCTGCTGGGGGTGGACCGCAAGGCCCGGCGCTTCACGCCCCTGGCCTGGGCGGGGATCGAGGCCGGGGACCTGGCCGAACGGATGGCCTTCCCGGTGACCCGCCAGACGGGGGCCGTCGCCCTGGCCCTGATGGAGCACCGCAGCATCCACGTGCCGAAGGCGGCCAGCCCGGCCTACGGCGGTCTGGTCGGCGAGGAACTGATGGCCGCCGCCCGCTGCACCGGTTTCGCAGTGGCGCCGGTCCTGGGTCCGGGGGGTTCCCACGGGGTCCTTTACGCCGACTGCGGGGCCGGTGGCGACGACGTGGTCGCCGAGCAGGCGACCGAGCTGGCCGGCCTGGCCCAGCAGGCGGGGCTGGTGCTCGGGGCGGCGGAGCCGGTGCCGATCTAGGCATCCGCCCTGAGATGCCGGCTTGACATTCCCGAGGGTTTTCCTATCATCATCCGAAGCAGCGCAGTTTCGCGCCGCGGAAAAGGAACACGATGAGTTTCCGTTCGCAGCATCATCACGGCCATCATCACCATCCCCGGTCCGGGGTTGGCTCGTTGGTCTAGCTGCGACTGAATCCTTCATCGCCCAGACGACGAACGCCGGCCCTCGGGTCGGCTTTCTGCGTCTGGTGGCCATGATGTCCTGATCCCACCACCGGCACCGAAGCCGATCCGCAGGCCGCAAGACGGACGGACGGTGCCATGAAATCCGATTGCCAAGCGAGCATTGCACCCGAGCGGATCACCTTCCGCACGGGCGCCGATCTGCGCCTGGCCCTGCCCAAGGGCCGGATGCTCGAGGGGGTCCTGTCCTTGCTGGCGGGGGCCGGGATCCGGGTCCGGCAGGCCGAGCGGGACTACCGCGCCCTGTTCTCCCTGCCCGGGTGGGAGGTCAAGCTCCTCAAGCCCCAGAACATCGTCGAGATGCTGGACTCCGGGACCCGGGACCTGGGGTTCGCGGGAGCCGACTGGGTGGCCGAACTCGGCGCCGACCTGGTGGAGGTCCTGGACACCGGGCTCGATCCGGTGAGCCTGGTGGCGGCGGCCCCGGCGGCCATCCTGGAGGATGGGGCCTTGCCGGTTCGGCCCCTGGTGGTGGCGACGGAATACGTCCGCCTCGGCTCGCGGTGGACCGAGACCCTGAGCCTTCCCGCCCGCCTGGTCCGCAGCTACGGAGCGACCGAGGTCTTTCCGCCCGAGGACGCCGACTGCATCATCGACAACTCGGCCACCGGGTCCACCCTCAGGGCCAATGGTCTGGTCATCGTCCAGGAACTGTTGAAGAGCTCCACCCGGCTGTACGCCTCTCGCTGCGCCTGGGCGGATCCGGTCCGCAGGGGACGCATCGAGGAGCTGGCGATGCTGCTCTCGGCCGTCCTGGAGGCGCGCAACCGGGTCATGCTCGAGGTGAACATCCCGGCCGACCGGGTCGCCGAACTCGTGGCGATCCTGCCGTGCATGAGGGAGCCCACGCTCAGCCCCCTCAGCGGCCAGGGAGGTTTCGCCGTCAAGGCCGCGGTTCCGCGCAGCGAATTGCCCCTGGTCATTCCCCGCATCCGGCGCTGCGGGGGGACCGACATCGTGGTGTCCGAACCCAGCCAGATCCTGCCATGAGGGGGCCGGGCCTGAACACCAAAGGCGTTTTCCCCTTAGCGGAGGGGACGTATCGCCGGGCGCCGGCGCCGGCGGGAGCGTTGCGGCTGGACGCCAACGAGGGCCCCGCTTCCGGGCGGACCTGGACGTGGCCCGATGCGGAGGCATTGCGGAGATATCCGGATGCATCGTCCCTCGAACGGGAGATCGCCGGACGCTTCGGACTGGACCAGGCCCGGGTCCTGGTCACCGCCGGGGCGGACGACGCCATCGATCGGCTGTGCCGCAGATTCCTCGGACCCGGCCGGGATCTCGTGCTGAGCAAACCGACCTTCGAGATGTTCCTGCGTTACGCCGCCCTGGCGGGCGCAGAGGCGCGGAGCGTCCCGTGGTGGGACGGGCCCTATCCCGTCGAGGGCATCGCCGCGCTCTGCGGGCCCCGGACCGGCATGCTGGCGGTCGTCAGCCCCAACAATCCCACCGGAGGGACGGTCACCAGGACCGAACTGGTGGAACTGCGTCGTCGCTGCCCCGGGATCCCTCTGGTTCTCGACGCCGCCTATGCGGAGTACGCAACCGAGGATCTGACGGCCAAGGCCCTGGACCTGGAGGACACGGTCGTTCTGCGCACCTTCAGCAAGGCCTGGGGCCTGGCCGCCCTGCGGGTGGGCTACGCCCTGGGTCCGGCGGATCTCATCGCGGAACTGCGGGCCTGCGGCCCTCCCTACGCGGTCAGCGGCCCGTCGCTGGCGCTGGCGGGCCAGGCCCTGGCCGCAGACGGACCGGGCATGAAGGCGGGGGTCGAGCGGACGCGCGCATACCGGGCCTCCATCGCCGGTCTCATGGGAGAACTGGGCCTCGAGGTCCTGCCGTCGCAAGCCAACTTCATCCTGGCCCGCGACCCGCGGGCCGGCTGGATCACCGCCGCCCTGTCCGCGCTGGGATTCGTGGTGCGCGGCTGGCCGGGACACCCGTTGCTGGGGGATTGCCTGCGCGTGACCTGCCCCACCACGCCCGCGGACCAGGGGCGCTTCGCCCAGGCTCTGCAGACGGTCCTGGCCCCTGAGGCCCTGCTCCTGGACCTGGACGGGGTGATCGCCGACGAGGGGGGATCCTACCGGGAGGCGATCCTCGCGGTCCTGGAATCCTTCGGGGTCCGGGCGAGCCGGCAGGACGTCGCGGCCGCCAAGGCCGCCGGATCGGCCGCCAACGACTGGGAGGTGACCTGCACCCTGCTGCGGCAGGCGGGCCTCGCGCCGGACAGGGACGAGGTCGTGGACCGGTTCCAGAGGGCTTACCTCGGTGGGGACGGGACGCCCGGCCTCTGCGAGCGGGAGACCCTGATCCCACCACGATGGGTGATCGAGGACCTGGCCCGCCGGCTGCCCCTGGGGATCGTCACCGGCCGGCCCCGGGCCGAGGCGCTCGCGTTCCTCGACCGCTTCGACCTGTCCTGCCTCTTCGGGGTGGTCGTCGGCATGGAGGACGCCCCCGCCAAGCCCGATCCCGCTCCCGTGCGCCTGGCTCTCCGGCGGCTCGGCGCCCAGCGGGCCTGGATGGTGGGGGACACCCCCGACGACGTGCGGGCCGCCAGGGCGGCCGGCGTCCTGCCCCTGGCCGTCCGTCCTCCCGATCCTCGCGACGCCCCGGGCGAAGACGCTCTCGTCGAGGCGGGCGCCGCCTGCATCCTTTCCAACCTGACCGGACTGAGGGAGTTGCTGAAATGAGCTGCGGAAACGGGGTTTTCCGGCGCGCCGAGGTGCGCCGCACGACGACGGAGACGGACGTCGGCGTCCGCCTGGACCTGGACGGAACCGGGATCGCCACGGTGACCACCGGGCTAGGATTCCTGGACCACATGCTGATCAGCCTGGCGAGGCATGCCCGGTTCGATCTGGACCTGGAATGCAAGGGGGATCTTCAGGTCGACGACCACCACACCGTGGAGGACTGCGCCCTCGTCCTGGGCCGGGCCCTCCTGGATTCCCGCGGCGACGGCGCCGGCATCGCCCGCTTCGGGGAGGCGCGGGTGCCCATGGACGATGCCCTGGCCGTCGCCGCCGTCGACCTGGGCGGACGGCCGTTCGCCCAGGTCGATCTGGACCTGCGCCGGGACCGCCTCGGGGAGGTGGCCTGCGAGAACCTGACCCACTTCATGGGTTCCCTGGCCCAGGCCGGGGCCTTCAACCTGCACCTGGACGTCCTGCGCGGGGTGAACGACCACCACAAGGCCGAGGCTGCCTTCAAGGCTTTGGCGGTGGCCCTGCGCCGGGCATTGCGACGCGACGGAGGCGACACCGTCCCCAGCACCAAGGGAGTCCTGTGATGCGAGACGTGATGATCATCGACACCGGGCTGGCCAACGTCCGCTCGGTCCAGGCGGCTCTCGAACGGGTGGGAGCGAGACCCCGCCGCGTCTCCCAGCCGTTCGAGATAGCCGCCGCGGAGTTCGTGGTGTTGCCGGGAGTGGGAGCGTTCGGCCCGGCCATGGCCGAGTTGCACCGCCTGGGCCTGGCCGCTCCCCTGAGGCTGCGGGCCCTGTCCGGAGGCCCGCTCCTGGGAGTCTGTCTGGGAATGCAGCTGCTCTGCGAAGGCAGCGACGAAATGCCCGGTGTGCGCGGCCTGGCGGTTCTTCCGGTTCGCGTCGCCCGGCTGCCGGCCGGGATCCGCGCGCCTCACATGGGCTGGACGCTGGTGTCCGGAGGGGACAGGCCGAGTCACGCGTACTTCGCTCATTCCTTCGCCGTCGCGGGGGAGGATGCCGGGCGCCTGGCCGTCTCGGGCTGGCAGGTCATGACCGCCGGCCACCCGCGTCCCTTCGTGGCGGGGGTGCAACGGGGCGACGTCCTGGCCTGCCAGTTCCACCCCGAACTCTCCGGCGACTGGGGCCAGGATCTCCTGGACGCCTGGCTGAATGGGCGGACGCAGGAGGTGGCGGCATGCCTGCAGTGAGGATCATCCCGTGCCTGGACGTGCGCGACGGCCGCGTCGTCAAGGGCGTGCGTTTCCAGGACTTGCGGGACATGGGGGAACCGGCGGTCCAGGCCGCGGCCTACGCGGACCAGGGGGCGGATGAGATCGTGATGCTGGACGTGACGGCCACCCTGCAGGGGCGTCTGGCTCGGCTGCGGACGGTCGGCCAGGTTCGACGGCGGCTGAACATCCCGCTGACGGTGGGGGGAGGGGTGGGGGACGCCGCCGAGGCGCGGCGCCTGCTGGAAAACGGCGCGGACAAGGTGGCGGTCAACAGCGCGGCGATCGGTCGGCCGGGCCTGTTGACCGAACTGGCCGACCTGTTCGGACGCCAGTGCGTGGTCCTGGCCATCGACGGCCGGCGCGACCCGCAGGGACGTCCTCTGGTCCTGAGCCGGTCGGGCAGCAGGCAGGAAGACCTGGATGTCCCGGCCTGGGCCCGGCGGGGGGTGGCGCTGGGAGCCGGCGAGATCCTGCTGACCAGCTGGGACCGTGACGGCACCGGTGCGGGCTACGACCTGGACCTGCTGGCCGAGGTGCGCGCCGCGGTGGACGTGCCGATCATCGCTTCCGGCGGAGCGGCCGATCCGGGGCACATGGCCGCGGCCGCCAAGGCGGGTGCGGACGCGGTGCTGGCCGCCACCATCTTCCACGACGGGTCCTGGACCGTCGGCGGGATCAAGCAGGAACTGGCGCAGAGGGGACTGGAGGTGCGGTCATGATGATTCCCTCGATCGATCTGCAGGGCGGACGAACGGTCCAGCTGGTCGGCGGCCGGGATCTGGCCCTGGCGGCCGGCGATCCGGCGCCCTGGGCCCGCCGCTTCGGGCGCGTGGGGGAGATCGCCGTGATCGATCTCGATGCGGCCCTGGGCGAGGGGGGGAACGCCGACCTGATCGCAGGCCTGCTGGATCTGGCGCCCTGCCGGGTCGGGGGCGGCATCCGGTCGGCCGACATGGCCCGCCGCTGGCTGGACCTCGGCGCGGCCAGGGTCATCATCGGAACCGCCGCGGATCCCGCACTCCTGCGGCAGCTTCCTCCCGAGCGTGTGATCGTCGCCCTGGACGCCCGCGACAAGGATGTGGTGGTCGAGGGATGGACGAAGCGGACCGGCAGGCGCGTGGCCGACCGCATGGCCGAGCTGGCCGGACTGGCCGGCGGCTTCCTGGTGACCAGCGTCGAGCGTGAAGGGCGCATGGTGGGCGCGGACCTCGAGTGGGCCGCCTCCCTGCAGAAGGCGGCCGGCGGAGCGCGCCTGACATTCGCCGGGGGGGTGAGCAACAGCGATGAAATCGCCGCGCTGGACGATCTCGGCATCGACGTCCAGGTCGGCATGGCCCTCTACACGGGGGCCTTCACCCTGGCCGAGGGCTTCCTGGCTCCCCTGCGGGCCCGGGATCCCCGGGGACCCTGGCCCACCGTGGTCTGCGACGAGGCGGGATCGGCCCTAGGGCTGGTCTGGTCCACCCTGGAAAGCGTGACGCAGGCCCTGGACACCGGCCGGGGCGTCTACCATTCCCGGCGACGCGGGCTGTGGGTCAAGGGGCAGGAGAGCGGCAACACCCAGGAGCTGCTGGCCATGGACCTGGACTGCGACCGCGACGCCCTGCGCGTCCGGGTGCGCCAGCGCGGGGACGGCTTCTGCCACACCGGCAGCTGGACCTGCTGGGGCCCCGGAACGGGGCTTCAGGCCCTCGAACGGACCGTGCACGCCCGGCTGCAGGACGCGCCGGCGGGATCCTACACCCGGAGGTTGTTCGAGGACGGGGACCTGCTGACCGCCAAGCTGAAGGAGGAGGCGGCCGAACTCGCCGCCGCCCGGGAGCCCGCCCACGCGGCCGCCGAAGCGGCCGACCTGATCTACTTCACGCAGGTGGCCCTGGCGCGGGCCGGGGCCTCCTGGGCCGATGTGGCGGGGGTCCTGGACGGCAGGGCCAGGCAGGTGACGCGGCGTCCCGGTGACGCCAAACCCGAAGGATGGCAACCATGAATCCCGACCGCTTCACCCTGCGCCGCAGGAATGCCGGCGAGGTGTCCGGAACGCCGGCGGAGCCCCTGGCTGCGGAGGTCCTCGAGGGGGCCGGGGCCATCGTTGCCGAGGTCGCAGCAGGTGGGGATGCGGCTCTCGAACGCCTTGCTCGCCGCTTCGACGGCAAGGACCCGGATGCGCCGCTGGTCCACGGCCGCGAGGCCCTGGCTGCGGCGCTGGACGGCCTCGAACCTGCGGTTCGGGGGTTGCTCGAACGGGTTGCCGGACGCATCGCGTCCTTCGCCGCGGCCCAGCGGGCCTCGCTGCGGCCGGTGGTGACGGAGGTGCCGGGGGGGCGGGCCGGCCACGATCTGATCCCCGTGGACGCCGCCGGATGCTACGCCCCCGGCGGCCGGCATCGCTTGCCCTCGTCGGTCCTGATGACGGTGGTCACCGCCCGCGCGGCGGGGGTGCCCACGGTCATCGCCTGCTGTCCCCGGCCCGATCCGGTGGTCCTGGCGGCCGCGGCGATCGCGGGGGCCGATTCCCTGGTGGCCGCCGGGGGAGCCCACGCCATCGGGGCCCTTGCCCACGGCACCGGTTCGGTGCCCGCGTGCCAGGCCATCGTCGGTCCCGGCAACGTCTGGGTGACCGCCGCCAAGCGGATCGTGTCTCCCCGGGTGCGGACCGATGGGGAAGCGGGACCGTCCGAGCTGGTCGTGGTGGTGGACGCCCGGTGCGATCCAGAACTGGTGGCGGCCGACCTGATCGCCCAGGCCGAACACGATGTCCTGGCGCGCACGGTCCTGGTGTCGCTCGACGAAACCCTGATCCTTCGCGTGGAGGAGTCGCTCGCCCGCCGGCTGGATGGTTTGCCGACGGCGGCAACGGCGCGGGCGGCTCTGGCCGGGGGGTTCGCGGTCCTGGTCGGGGATCAGTGCGAGGCGGTGGAACTGTGCAATCGCCTCGCGCCCGAGCACCTGCAATGGATGGCCGCCGGCGGACGGAGGCCCGCCGGCCTGCGCCACTACGGGGGATTGTTCCTGGGGGCCGGGGCGGCCGAGGTCCTGGGCGATTACGGCGCGGGGCCGAACCACGTCCTGCCCACGGCCGGGCAGGCGCGGTTGCGGGGCGGGCTGAGCGTCCTGGACTTCCTGAAGGTCCAGACCTGGCTGCAGGTGGACGACCCCGGCGCGTCGGCAGGACTGGCGGAGGACGCCCGTGATCTGGCTCGCCTGGAGGGCCTGGAGGGACATGCCCGGGCGGCCGGGCTGCGGATCCCGGCCTTTCGCCGCCGGGCCTGAAATGCTATCTTGCCTCACCACCGATTCGGCGAGGGACCCCGGGCAGAGGAAGGATTCGGCATGGCCGAGATCACCAAGCGTTCCGACGATTACAGCCGCTGGTACCAGGACGTCATCCAGGCCGCGGAGCTGGCCGAGAACAGCCCCGTGCGCGGCTGCATGGTCATCCGGCCCAACGGCTACGCCATCTGGGAAAACATCCAGCGCACCCTGGACGACAGGTTCAAGGAGCTGGGGCACGTCAACGCCTACTTCCCGCTGCTGATCCCCAAGAGCTTCCTGGCCAAGGAGGCCGAGCACGTCGAGGGGTTCGCCAAGGAGTGCGCGATCGTCACGCACCACCGGCTCAAGCAGGTGACGGTGAACGGCAAGACCACCGTCGTTCCCGATCCGGAGAGCAAGCTGGAGGAGGAGTACGTCATCCGCCCCACCAGCGAGACGGTGATCTGGGACCAGTACCGCAAGTGGATCCAGAGCTACCGTGACCTGCCGATCCTGATCAACCAGTGGGCCAACGTGATGCGCTGGGAGATGCGCACGCGCATGTTCCTGCGCACGACCGAATTCCTCTGGCAGGAGGGCCACACCGCCCACGCCACCGCCGAGGAAGGCCGCGCAGAGACCCTTCAGATGCTCGAGGTCTACCGCTGGTTCGCCGAGGACATCCTGGCCATGCCTGTGGTCTGCGGCGCGAAGACGGCCAACGAGCGGTTCGCCGGCGCCGTGGAGACGTACTCCATCGAGGCCATGATGCAGGACCGCAAGGCCCTGCAGGCCGGCACCAGCCACGACCTGGGCCAGAACTTCGCCAAGGCCTTCGACGTCACCTACCAGGACGCCGAGGGCAAGGTCGAGCACGTCTGGGCCACCAGCTGGGGGATGAGCACGCGCATCATCGGCGCCTTGATCATGACCCACAGCGACGACAACGGGCTGGTCCTGCCCCCGAGGATCGCGCGCACCAAGGCCGTGATCGTGCCCATCTGGAAGAACGACGAGGAGATGGCGGCCGTCTGCGCCGCCGCCGACAGGATCGCCGCCGACCTCAAGGCGTCCGTGGGGCTCATCCACGTGGACAAGCGGGACAAGATGCGCCCGGGCTGGAAGTACGCCGAATGGGAGCAGAAGGGCGTTCCCGTGCGTCTGGAACTGGGTCCCCGCGACCTGGCCGAAGGGCAGGTCATGATGGCGGCCCGCCACGACCGCGCCAAGAATCCGGTGAAGTTCGCTGATCTGGGAACCGCACTGCCCGCCGAGCTGGAACGGATCCAGGCCGACCTGTTCGCCGCCGCGGTGAAGCGCCGCGAGGAGGCCACGGTGAACGTCGACACCTGGGACGAATTCGTGAAGCTGTACGAGGGGGAGGGCGGTTTCGCCCACTGCCACTGGTGCGGCGACGGGGACTGCGAGAAGGCCATCCAGGAGAAGACCAAGGTGACCATCCGCAACCTCCCGTTCGAACGGGACGAGACCGTCGGGACCTGCGTCCACTGCGGGGAGAAGTCCATCGGCAGGGTGCTGTTCGCGCAGTCCTACTAGCTGCGATCGCCGGATGACAGGACGGGCCGGGGCGCGGGATCGCCCCGGCCCTTTCTCGTGAGGCCCCACCATGGTATCATTATCATTGGACCCGGCGGGTCTTCGTCCGTCCGGCTTTTCAAGGGATGGTGGTCATGAGACCAAGAGAATGCTGGGCGGTGGCTGCCCTGGCAGGGTTGGCCCTGATGTCGGGTTGCGGAGCGGACCATCCGATCGCACCCATCGAGACGTCCTACCTCGGGGCGTGGGGTTACGACTTCTCAGCCAGCGGGAATGGGGTCAGGGTCTACGATCGGCTCGAACCGGGGTCTGCCGTGGCCGATTTCGAGATCCTGGCGGGCGGCCTGCTGTGGATGCGCCATCGGGCCTACCTTGGCGGGGACTTTCCCACCGGCATCTGGTGTGAGGGAATCTGGCACGACGAAGCCGCCAACCTCCTTCTGCTCACCTATTCCTATCAAGGACAGGTCCATTCCTACCGGCTGACGGTCTTTTCGGTCAACTCCGCGGAACTGCACTGCAATCTGGCGGAAGTCGGGATGGGCTGGTCCCCCTTGGACTTGGATGGGGGGGAGTGGTAGGTTCCCTTCCCGATCACCGCCCAACGGTCCCCATCCAGGGAGCCACGTACTTTGGCCACGGTATCGTCCATCCGAAATGACCCCCCAGGCCAGGGATCCTCATCCCGGTCTGCGCCCCTGCGCTGCCGCGGTCTGGTCAAGCGTTACCCCGACGTCGTCGCGGTCGCCGGCATC
>JAHJTW010000130.1 GCA_018829565.1 bacterium
CTTGGCCTCGACCACCCGGCCCACCGTCCCGAACACCGGCTGGTCGACTCCCAGCCCGAATTCTCCGCGGATGCGGGCCCGGATCCCGGCGACCCCCTCGTCGCTCGGGATGGGCACCCCGTTGGGGATGACCAGGGACCGGTCCGCCAGCTGTCCCTGCCTGCGGGTGCGCAGATCAAGGACGTCATGGCTGACGCAGATGTGCTTGTGGGTCCGCTTGCTGAGCCAGTTGCCCAGGGCGTTATGGAAGCTGTTTTTCCACAGTTCCTTGCCGTGTTCGGTGGTCACCAGGACCGGGACCCCGGCCCGCAGTCCCGCTACCCGGGCCCAGACCGTGGCATAGTACATGTGGGAGTGGACGACGGCGACGTTCTCCTGCCGGAACCAGCTGGCCAGGGCCTCGATGTCCCGCCAGAAACGACGGAACCGCATCCGGTGGACCTTCACCTCGACCCCGCAGGCCTCCACCTCGGGCGCCATCTCCCCGGCATGGCTGAGACACAGCACCGTATGCCGGAACCGGGTCTTGTCCGCCGCCTGCAGGAAGTTGACCACCATCTTCTCGGCCCCGCCGGTCTGGAGGGATCCGATCACGTGGACGGCATGCCAGGGCGGTGCCAGGTCCTTCTTCCGTTTCGCCACCATCACTCCGTTTCTCCCGCGTAGATCCGGCCCAGGTGGGCATTGACCCGCTCCATCCCGTGTCGCTCCTTGACCAGTTGCCTGGCTTCGCGACCCAGGGTGCGGCGCAGGTCGCCGTCGGCCATCAGGCGTTCGAGAACCCGGCCCAGACCTGCATGGTCCCCGGTGGGGACCAGCAGGCCCTGCCGCCCATCGGTGATGACGTCCTTGACCCCGTCGATCCCGTAGGCCGCCACGGGCAGCCCTGCCGCCATGGCTTCGAGCAGGGCCAGGGGCAGTCCCTCCCACAGGGATGGCAGGCAGAAGATGTCCCCGGCCGCCAGCAACCGGTTGACGTCGTCGATACGACCGGCGAGAGTCAGGCGCGAATCCAGGCCCAGCTGCCCGGCCTGGTCCCTCAGCTGCATCTCCTGTGGACCCCCGCCCGCGATGACGCAGCGCCAGGCGGGCGCCCCCGGGCCCAGGGAAGCCAAGGCCATGAGCAGGTCCCCGAAGTTCTTCTGTTCCGAGAGGCGACCGACCCCGACGATGAGGACTTCTTCCCCCTCGACGCCGAATTCCCGCCGCCGTCGCTGCCGATCCTGGCTGCCTGTCGGCTCGGGGATCACCACCCCGTTGGGCACGACGATCAGCCGGTTCAGGTCCCTCCCCTGCAGACCCAGCTCGGCCGCCATCGCCGCCTTGACCGCATCCGACACGGCGATCATGGCTGCACCGTGGACGGTCAGCCGGCGGTAGGCCCAGCGCCGCAATCGCCGCCGCACCGGGTTCGCGGCGTTCCCGTAGGAGAATTCCCGGTTGTTGTGGACGGTCGGGAAGACCCGCACTACCCCCCTCCAGGCCAGGGTCAGGCCGAAGAAGTTGGCCAGGGGAAGATGCGTCTGCAGCGCGTCGAGTTCCAGGTGGCGGCAGAGCGAGGTCAGACGCCCGACGGCGCCCGCCAGGGAGAGTGGATTGCCAGGGTCGAGCCCGAGGACGTGAAGGGACACCGAATCGGGCACCTTCGCGGCGAGATCCCCGGCCCGGCGAAGGATGATGAGGTGGGAGTCGTCCCCCGAGGCGGCCCTGGCGCGGGCGATCTCCACCGCCAGCTTCTCGGCACCGCCGGTTCCCAGGGTTTCGATCAGCTGGGCGACGCGCAAATCCACCCCGTTCGTTTCAGGAACCGGATTCCTCGGCCAGCCAGCGGATGTAATGGTACTCCAGACCGACTTCCGTCTGGAGGCGCTCGACCTCCTCCTCGGCCGTGACGCGGTCGGGGAACGGCCCGACATAGACACGGAAATAGGGCTCGTCCTTCACCAGCTCGGACCGGATCACGCCATGCCGGCCGTGCCTGGCGAGCCGGTCCAGGCTGACCTCGGCCCGCTCGATTTCGACGAAGGATTCGACGTGGATGTAGAACCCGCCGGCCGCAACCGCCGCCGACCGGGCTGGAACCGGGGCCGCAGGAGGCTCGCCGGGGGACTGGTCCCGCTGGGGTGAGGTCAGGCCGGTCGCATCCAGGCCTTGAGCATCCGGGCCGACGGTGTCCTGCTCGACCTCCTTCTGGACCGGAGGATCCTGAGGGGGTACCTGGTCAGTGGGACCTGATTCGGGCATCTCCACCAGGGACGGCTCATCGGTTGCCGGCAAGGCCGCCACCTGCGCTGGGCCACCCCGGGCATCGATCCGGCTGCCGACGGTCTCGATCAATCCGTCCAGGTAACCGGTGGCGAAAAGAACGGCCGCCGCCAGGACCAGCAAAAGGATGACGGACAGGATGACCGGGACACGCTTCCGGGGGCGGCGATGGGCCGCGTACCTGGCGAACGCCGGCTCCGCCTGGGCCGGTTCGGGAGAAACCTGGGCCGACGGCGGCGGCGGCGGTGGTGGTGGTGGTGGTGGAATCACCGCTCCGGGAGGGGGCCCAGACCGCGAGGTCACCGTGGGGGCTTCGCCCGTCCCTTCCGGCATTTCGACATCCTCGGGGAAGACGGCTTTGCGGCCGGCCACGAAGGCGGACAGAAGGGCGTTCCCCGCCAGGGAATTCACCAGCCGCGGAACACCGCCGCTGAATTCCATGATGCGGTCGATGGCCTTGGGCTTGAAGACCTTGTCCCGGCAACCGGCCACGGACATCCGGTGGTCGAGGTATTCCACCACCTCTTTGCGGGAAAGGGGGGAAAGCCGGTAGTGGACCCGGATCCGCTGGCGCAGCTGTGCGAGCTGCGGCTGGTTGACCACCGCCTCGAGTTCGGGCTGTCCCACCAGGATCACCTGGACGGGCTGCTGGTCGCCCTGGCCCAGGTTGGTCAACAGGCGTACTTCCTCAAGGACTTCCTTGGCGAGGTTCTGGGCCTCGTCGATGACGATGACGACCCGGCATCCGGTCCGGTTCGCTTCCAGGAGGAAATCCTTGAACAGGATCAGCAGGTCGGACTTGTCGCATCCCACCGGGAACCTGATCTCGAGATCCTCGAGGATCAGCTTCAGCAGTTCCACGTCGGTCACCCGCGTGTTGGTCACCAGGGCGGAGCGGAAATTGGGCCCCAGATTGGCCAGGAAGGACTGGAGGCTCATGGTCTTGCCGGTGCCGATGGCCCCGGTGATCATGGTGATGGCCTCGCTGTTGTCCACCCCGTAGATCAGGTGGGCCATGCTCTCCTGGAAGGCGTCCGACTTGTAGAGGAATTCCAGCTTGGGCGAGAGGCTGAAGGGGTTGACTGCCAGTCCGAAAAATTCAAGGTACATGGATGCAGCCCACCTTCAATCCGGTTCAGTTGATGGTTGATCCGGTCCGGCGATACTCCGGTCGATAACCATAGGCAACGGCCGCCACCAAGTAAAGTATCGTGCCCATGATGGAAGTGTGGCGGAAGGTCTGGGTCAGGCCCCCGAAGAGGTATGCGAAGAGGATACCCATGAACAAGGGGATAACATAAACGGCTACATGGTCCCCCGATTTCCTGAGCTTCAAAACCCTCAGGAAGGATTTCAGAATGAGGAAATAGATGGAGAACTGAAGGAAAATGCCGACCAGACCGTCTTCGGCAAGCGGACTGAAGTACATATCATGGGCGCCATTGTTCCGGAAATTGGCAAACTTGATCGTCCCCAGTACGGGGAATTCCACCGGCTCGATATAATCGTCCCGCACGTTGGTAAACTGGTAGGGCCCACAGCCCACAAAGGGATGATCCTGCCAGATCCTAAAAGCGGTCACCATGGTGCCGACCCGAGCATCGATGGTATCGTCGTTCTCGACCCGCTCCTGGAAAAAAGTATCCTGGATCATTCCCAGGCCGATGAATGCAGCCAAAGGAATCACCACCAGAAGGGGAGCGATAGTCTTAAAATATTCCCTACGGTTTATGAAGACCGCAGTGCTGAATGCAATCAAGCCCACCACCCAAGCCCCGCGAGTATAGGTGAAATACAATGCCACAAACCCGAGAGCCAAATTCGTATACAGCAAAATCTTCCAAAAATTGCCCCTGACGGTGGCGAGGAAGTAGAGGTTGATGGGTAATATCATCCCCAGGGTGTTGCCGAAAATCCCGGAATTCCTGAAGGGACCGCAGGACCTCCCGACAAATTCCTCATGTTCGATCAGCATGGACTGGGGGTAAAGCAACCAGGGGATATTGAATTTCTCGCCCACGGATGTGATATTGTAATAAACACCCAAAATCAACAAAGCCAACAGAAGAACCCGGATCTGTTTGACGCTGATAATGACGTTCTTGGCGAAAAAATAGACCATATAGGGAACCATGATACTCATGGACCAGGTATGGAAATCCGCCATGTCATGGAAATAAATCCGGATAAAAATATAGAAACCATGACCAAGAAGAAGATAGTCCAAAAGAAATGGGCCCCTCGGCTTTCGCCCTTCAGCAAATATTTTGACCATGAAAACGACCGCCAACCAAAGCAACATGATCCGGTCCAAGTATAAATCCGGAAGAATGGGAGCCTGGATGGACCAAAGGTATCGAAAGCCACCTATCGAAAGCAAAAACATTAAAAAAGGAAAAACCAAGCTTTTGAAGGAAATGAACGTGTAAATTGAACCGAAAAACAGGCCAACCAATGTGACAACCAGATATTGAGCCTCAATTTTTGAGGTCAAAATATAGCTGCCGAAAAGGCAAATGAAAAAAATGGCGATTATGGATCCAAACTCCTTGAACCTGGAATTGGGCCTCGAATACCCAGGAATCGAAAAAGAACTTGATATCTTTTCGGGAGCCAAATCAATCCGCCTTTGTCACACTGGCAAATACCGGCAATTTCAGGTGTTCCTCGACATCCTTCTGGGAATACACGCGATGATCGAGGCTTTCCAGGACGAAGGCCGCCACGACCCCGAGGGCAATGGCAAACACAACGACCAAGGTGAAATAAACCACCGTCTTGCTGCCAGACAGGATTGAAGTAAGTTCCGGTTCATTAAGCACGACAACATTGCTAACCCGCTCGTCAGCCTGCTGGCTAATCCGAACCTCGCCCCTTTTCCCCTGAAGATCCTCAAGCAAGGAACGAAGAGATGAAATTTCAACATCAATCAACGATACCCGCTGGTAGACATCAGGCCCCTTGCGGTTTTGGATCTGCAGTTCTTGAATCTGATCGCGCAAGGCATCTTCCCGTTCCTTGGCGGATAGCAAAGTGATTTGAACGGAAGAAACATAATTCCTTTGCTCGGCTCTCAGATTTTCCAATGAATCCCTGATCATTTCCCGATGACGGCGGGCAACCACGCTATCCTCGGTATACAGGGTCAAGATACTGTTGTACTCATCGTCGTGCTTGCTGACCATGTTTCGCCAATAAACAAGGGTTTGACTCCGATTCTCATCTGGTCCCATGGGAAATTCCCTCGGATCGCCCTCCAGATACTGGGCCACCCTGTTGAATTCCAATTCCAGTGATCTCCTGGTGACGGTCGCCTTTCCGAGCTCGCCTTCCAGGTCAGCCAACAACCCGCTGTCATAGCGAAGTTCATCCTCAAGCGATGAGTAACCATATTCATTCAGAACCTCTCCCCGCCAAACCAACAATGAGTCGATTTCCCCTCTCACAATCCCGATCTGTTCCGCATAATAGGCAACTGCTTTGGTGTTTTTTCGACCAAAAACTTGATAGTCAACAAAGGCATCCCTCAGGGCCTTGACAGCCATCAAGGAAATCCTTGGGTGAATCGAGGTAAAGCGAAATTCCAGAATATTGGATTCACCGACCACGGAAACATCAATTCCTGATAACAAAAAATCTCTCAAATTGTTATCCTGGTCGATCCAAATCAGGTTAGGGTCAAGTGCCTTCAAGATTGGAATACTATCCCTGAGGACCACGGCGGCCTTTTCTCCAACCGGAAGACTCATCGCGATGTTGAAAAGGGTGCTGAGTTCGCGATCGTAATCCAGATTGCGGCCCGAGGTGTTCCACTGGGGCAGATCGACCTTGGTCAGTTCGACCACGATCTTGGAACTGGCGGTGAAAGAACCGGTCTGCTGGAAGAGACTCGTCCCTCCGAGGACGATGATGGGGAGACACACGGCCAGGATGATCCAGCGCCGCCGGAACAGGATGAAGACGATGTCCCGCAGGGTGATCCCGGTGTTCTGCCGGGGATTGCTCAGACTGGTTTCCGGTGAGATCCCCAGCATGACCTAGAACCTCCCGATGCCGCCGTCGGACAGATAGCGCATATCCGAGGCGATGCGGGTGATGTTGACGACCCCGGTCAGCACCGACCGCGCGAAGTAGGCGAAGTCGCCGATCCGGGTCCGTGGGACGTAGATGACGTCATAGGGCAGGAGATCGACGGTCGCCAGTTCGCTGAAGGCAAGGGTGTGGAAGTTGGACAGGTCCAGCTCCCGAACCATGTAACCGGCGCTGGTGACCCTGACCAGGACGGCCCCGTCCTTGGCGGCGTGTTCGGTGAATCCGCCCGACTGGGCGATCGCTCCCAGGATGTCCAGCCCTCCATGGGCCAGATCGACCATCCCCGGCTGCACGACCTCGCCCAGCACGTAGACCCGGCGTCCGCGCGACTCGAGTACGACCACCGAGATCTGGGGATCGCGATATTCCTTGGCATAGGCGTCGGTGATGACGGAATCAGCTTCGGTGATCGTCAAGCCGGCAACCTTGATGCGGTCGACCCCCACCAGGGTCACCGCGCCGTCCGGAAGGATCAGGACGGGATCACGCAGAAGATTGGGCTCGTTGGCGAAGGCCACTCGCAGGAGGTCATTGGGCTGCAGGCGGTACTCGTACTCGCCCGCGTGCTCGATCGCCCTCAGCTGTTCCGGGGTGAAATCGATGAAGTTCGTTCGGACGACGGGTCGATTCCCCCCCGACCCACAACCGGCCGCCGCCAGGGTGAAAAGGACCAGCAGCAACCAACCCGCCCGGAATCTGCCGTATCTGCTCATCTTTCCCCCGCCTACAGCCTGTCGTAGATGACCTTGGGCAACTCGAACTGGCGCCGGTTGATGACCGAACCCAGCACCTGGACGCCCTTTTCCTTCAGATCCTGGATCCCGTGATCGATGATCTCCCACTTCAGGAACTTCTGTTCGATCACCAGCAGCATCCCGTCGCAGGACGCCGCCATCAGGGACGTGTCGCTGCTGGCCAGCACCGGAGGCAGGTCCAGGATGACGAAATCGAAGCGGCGGGCGAGCAGGGACAGCAGTTCCGGGTACTTGGCGTCCGCGAAGATGCCCTTGATGCTCATCAGGTTCGCCCCCCCCTCGATGAGGAAGGGATTGGCGTCGACGACGAGGTTATCCGCCAGGTCCGGGTCCTGCAAGAGCGCACTGAAAGTGAGCCCCCCCTTGCCCCTCAGCTTGGCCTGGGGACTGAGGAGGTTGCCGTCGATCCAGGCCACCTTCTGGTGGTAGATCTGGGCCAGGATCATGGCGGCGTTGTAGGAGACGAAGCTCGAGCCTTCGCCGGCGGCCGACGAGGCGAAACCCAGGACCGTGCCCCGGGATTGGAGCCTCAGGTCGAGGATCCGGTTGGCGAGCCGCGTGAAGTCGGACTGCTGGCTGCCGGCCGGAGGGGGGAAAAGGGTGATGGCCCCCGCCCGCCCGACCTCGACGGTCAGGTCGACGTTGTCCCCGACTCTCTTCTTGTAAGCATCGAAAATCTTGGACATGCCAACCTCGATCGCACGGGATCAAACCCCGTCACCACGATTCACTGCCGACTCGCTAGCGGAACCAGAGAAATTTCCAGATGTTGCGACGTCCCGGTCCCGACTAGGTTATCGATCCTATGGGGGCGAACTTTACCAATTCTTCGAGCGTTCTCCCGGGGCAATCGGTTGACTCGGCGGGTTTTGAATAAGTAATCAGACCGCGCGGGGCTGTCAACCCCACCGGACGCGGACGGTTCCGCCCCATCCCCAAAAAGGCGGCGGAGGGACGCACCCCTCCGCCTGGTAATGATAACCATTTCCCGCTTATTTGGCAAACTTGCGGACGGTCTCGATGACCAGATCCACGTCGTCGTCGGTCAGGTCGCCGTGCATGGGAAGGCTGACGATCTTGTCGGCCATGCCGCAGGCCACCGGGAACTGGTCGGCCTTGTAGCCCAGACCCTGGTAGGCCGGGGTCACGGGCAGGGGCACCGGATAGTGGATCCCGGAAGCTATCCCGTTGTCCCCCAGTTGTTTCATCAGCTCGTCCCGGTTGTTGACCTGGATGACGTAGAGGTGAAAGACGTGCCGGACCCCCTCTGCGGTCCGCGGCACGATGCAGACATCCTTCAGTCCCTCGCTGTACCTGGCCGCCACGGCGATCCGGCGGTCCGACCACTGGTCCAGGTGGCGGAGCTTGACCGAAAGGACCGCGCCCTGGATCCCGTCCAGGCGGCTGTTCGTCCCCTCGAAATCGTGCCGGTACTTGATGTTGCTGCCGTGGTCGCCCAGCTTGCGGATCTGGACGGCCAGGCCCTCGTCGTTGCAGCAGACCGCGCCGGCGTCCCCGTAGGCCCCCAGGTTCTTGCCGGGGTAGAAGCTGAAGCAGGCCGCATCGCCGAAGGTCCCGGCCTTGCGGCCCTTGAAGGTCGCCCCGTGGGACTGGGCGCAGTCCTCGACGACCTTCAGGTTGTGCTTGGCTGCGATCGCCATGATGCGGTCCATGGCCGCCGGCTGGCCGTACAGGTGCACCGGCACGATGGCCCTGGTGCGCGGCGTGATGGCGGCCTCGATCTTGTCCGGATCGATGTTGTAGGTCACCGGGTCGCAGTCCACGAACACGGGGGTGGCGCCCGTCCAGCCGATGCCCTCGGCGGTGGCGATGAAGGTGTTGGCGGCGGTGATCAACTCGTCGCCGGGGCCGAAGCCCAGGCACCTCATGGCCATGAACAGGGCGTCGGTGCCGTTGCCCACGCCGACGCAGTGCTTGGTCCCGATGTAGTCGGCGAATTCCTGCTCGAAGCCCCGGTGATTGATGAAGGCGCAGCTTTCCAGCACGCCCGCGATCGCTTCGTTAACCTCGTCCTTGATGGACGCGTACTGCGCCTTGAGATCCACGAAATTGACTTTCATCACCAGGCTCCTTGAGGGTTGCTGCGCTGCGGTCCACGGAGTAGGCCTCGCTGGGAAAGCTCACCCCGGAAATATCATCTCCGGAATGACATCGTCAAATCCTGCGGGGGGTTGACTCCAATTTTGAACGTCTCCTCTCCGCCCAACCCGTTGGGCCGGACCGCCCTCGCAAGGCGTGACAAAATATGCTAATATTCCGCTTCCGCTCCCGGGAGGGGCCCGATTCCCGCTTCCCGGGGCTCCGGACCCCTCGCGTCAACCAGGAAGCCGGCATTGAAGAACATCCTGATGATCGTGGTCGACACCCTGCGTCCCGACCACCTGGGCTGCTACGGCTATGGGCGGCCGACATCCCCGCACCTGGACGCCCTGGCGGAACGAGGGTCGATCCTGACCGGCCTGTGGTCGGTCTCCAACTTCACCGCCCCGGCCTTCACCTCCCTGTTCACCGGGCTGCACCCCCATCACCACGGGGTCTTCGACTTCACGGCTCAGGCCCGGACCTCCCCCTTCACCGGGATCATCGAGGCCAAC
>JAHJTW010000131.1 GCA_018829565.1 bacterium
CGAGGTGCAGGACGCTGGTGCTCCAGACGGCCTCACGGCCCGAGGGGAAGGCCAAGGTGGCCTTCATCAGGTAGGCGCCGTCGGCCAGCCGGGAGAAGTCGGCCTGACGCTGCAGCAGGTTGGCGCCCGGCCGCAGGGGCACGACCTGGGTCTGGGGCCCGGACGGCAGGACGGACCGCCCGGCCGGATCCAGGAAGTCCAGGCCGAGGAGCCCGGTCCCCTCGGTGGTGCAGACGACGGTCAATTCCAGGTCGAGAGGTTCGGTCCCGGCAATGGAGTCCGACACCTTGCCCGCGAACAGTTCCCGGTCCACGGAATCGAGTCGGAATTCCAGGGGCGCCAGCCGGTGGCGCCCGGCCGCCGGAGCCCAGGCCCAGGGATCGGGAATCAACGCCGCCTTCGGGTAACCCCGCCCGGCGCCCTGGCGGATCATGACGTTGAGGCCCAGCGCGGGATCGACGACCGGATGATAGGGCATGAGGCTCGGCCAGGGGATGAGGGCGCTCAGGACGGCCGCGCCGTCGGGGCCCTTGCCGATCTTGGGATTCATCTCGGCGATGCGCTGCCACCGTTTCTGCTCGCCCAGGAACATGGCGGCGGTGGGGCCGCCCTTCTCGCCGCCCAGGGCGAAGCTGAAGGAGTTGGCGCTGTCGATCTCCCGGTCCCCCTCGGGGACGGAGAGGGTCACCACGACGCCGGCCCCGCCGGCCCAGGGGGGGGCCGTCTCCGTGGCGAAGTCGTTCCAGGGTTCGGGGGCGGTGACCTCGATCTGCAGGCCGGCGTCGCTCCAGTTCAGGCGGATCTCCGGGCGGGGATCACCGGCGGAGCCGGGGCGGGGCCGGGTGGGATCCAGGGGCATGGGATCGGACCAGGCTCCGTGCTCCAGGGTCAGGGCCTTCTCCCGGGACAGCAGGAACAACCGGCTCCGCTCGGCGACCCCGAGTTCGAACATTTCCGGCCGGTCGGCCACGCCCTCGAGGTCGGGATCGTTCAGGGCGAAGCCCATCTCCTCGAAACCCGCGGCGAGGGCTGTCCGGAGAGTGACCGCGGCCCTGTCCTGGTCGCCCATCCGGTTCTCCAGGCAGGCCTGGTTGTAGAGCATGACCGGATCCCCGGCGAACCGCTCGTTGAAGCGGCGGGCGACGTCCAGGGCGGAGACTGCGTCGCCCTTCTGCATGGCGCGCTCGAACATTTCGGTCAGGTCTTCCCGGTCCAGGGGGCGCTGGGCCACGGCCTCGCCGGGCGCGCCGCAGGCGGCGCCCAGAAGGGCGATGAACATCCAGATGGTCGTCGGCCAGGTCATTCGCAGGGTCATGGCGGCTCCCGGATGCAGGGTCCATCCCGTCTTGTACAACCAGGGGACAGTAAAGTGCCCGGCGCCGCGGGGGCAAGGTGGTTGTTGCCGCCGCGGGTTTGGTGTAAGCTGGGAGCATCCCCGCGGGTCTTCTGGCGCCGCCCCGGTTGCGGCCGTCGAAAGCGAGGTCGCCATGGCCATCATCCCCTTCCATATCGTGGACGCCTTCGCGGACCATCCCTTCACCGGCAACCCGGCCGCCATCATTCCCAACGCCTCGGGTCTGAGCACGGCCGAGATGCTGCAGATCACCGACGAGCTTTCCATGGAAGCCGGGTTCATCCTGCCTCCCTCGATCCCCGGGGCCGACATCCGCCTGCGGTTCTTCACGCGCAGGCGCGAGGCCATCCTCAGCGGACACGTGGTGATCGCCGCGTTCGCCTCCATGGCCGACCGGGGGTTCTACAAGCCCACACCCGAGGGCCTGGACATCCGGCTCGAGACCGGGGCCGGAATCCTGCCGGTCACCCTGGGATTCCGGCCGGACGGGCGCACCCTGGTGACTCTGGAGCTGCCCGAGCCCCGGTTCGGGGAGCCCGTTTCCGTCGGGGAGGTTTCCGCCGCCCTGGACATCCCCGCCGAATCCCTGGGCCTGGGCAGTCACGGGCCCCAGCGGGTGAGCTGCGGCTTCGACCAGATCATCGTCCCGGTCTGCGACCGCCACGTCATCCGGGGCGACTTCAAGGACACCGAGGCCATCGGCAGGCTGACCGACCTGCGCGGGGTGGGCGGGGTCACCCTCTTCTGCCCTGACACGGTCCATCAGGACGCCGACTTCCAGTGCCGGTTCTTCCACCCGCGGATGGGCTCGGCCGAGGACGTGGCCAGCGGCACCAGCCTCGGCGCGGTCGCGGCCTACATCGTCGACCAGAAGCTGTTGCCGACCTCGGACCGCCACCGGATCACGACGGAGCAGGGACACTCCCTGGGCAGGCCCACCCTGGCGGAGATGTGCGTCCACTCGCGCAACGGCAGCGTCCTGAAGGTCCTGCTGGAAGCCACCGGCGTGGTGGTGATGCGGGGGTCGTTCCACTTCCAGCGGGACGCGATGGCGGCGAGCGGATAGGATCCGGAACAAGCAAGGAGGCGGAACTTGGGGCTGGAGATCGAAAGGAAGTACCTGGTTCGCGGCGACGCCTGGCGCCGGGGGGCCGAAGGCGTCCCGTTCCGGCAGGGTTACCTCAGCACCGTCAGGGAGCGCGTGGTCCGGGTCCGGACCATGGGCGACCGGGCCGTCTTGACCGTGAAGGGGGCCAACCGGGGGGCGACCCGCCTCGAGTTCGAGTACGCCATTCCCGTGGCCGACGCGAACGAACTGCTGGATCTCTGCGAACAACCCCTGATCGAGAAGACCCGCTATCGCATCCCTCACGGGGGGCTGGTCTGGGAAGTGGACGAGTTCCACGGGGTCAACAAGGGGCTGATCATCGCCGAGTGCGAGCTCGAAGCGGAGGACCAGGCGGTGGCCACGCCCGAATGGGTGGGAGACGAGGTCACCGGCGACCCCCGCTACTTCAACGCCAGCCTGGTGGCCCGGCCCTTCTCGACGTGGTCCTGACCTGCCTCAATTGATTCCCGGCTTGACATTTGAGAAAATCATGCTAGATTCATCCCACTGGTCTGCGGAAAACCCCCCGGTCTTCTGAATACCCGTGTGCATTCCGTTTGTTGGCCCACCTTTTGCAGGTGGCGAAACGCGTGCCCGGGAACCGCCTCGGCGGCGGGCCACACAAGATCGACCGCGCGATCCTCCTGGGTCGGCGGCTCGGAATTCCTCCGACAAGCGGAGGGATGGGTCCGCTTCTGCGGGCCGGATGAAGCGAGAGGGGTCCTGCCGGAAGAAGCCGGCGATCCTGACTGCTTGGTAAAGCCGGAAAGCCGGCACTTGGAGAGAAAGCCTTGAAGAAACTGTATGTGGGCAATCTGCCCTTCACCGCGACCGAAGATGAGATCAGCCAGCTGTTCGGCGAGTTCGGCACCGTTCACTCGGTGGCGCTGATCAATGACCGTGAGACCGGTCGGCCCCGTGGCTTCGGCTTCGTGGAAGTGGACGACAACGCCCTCCAGGCGATGGTCAGCAACCTGGACGGCAAGGAACTGGGCGGTCGCGCGCTTCGCGTGAACGAGGCCCAGGACCGTCCGCGCACCGGCGGCGGTGGCGGTGGCGGCGGCGGCGGCGGCCGTCGCTGGTAGTCCTGCCTGCAATCGACAAGAACCCCGCCGCAGTGATGCGGCGGGGTTTTTTTGTGCGGTCCGGACGGGCAAACGGATGTGTGGTATCATTGGCGGGCCGAATCCCCATCCACCCCAATCGGGACCGCAGCCATGACCAGATCCCTCGCGCTCTCCGTTATGGTCATCCTGGCCATGAACACCGTGGTTTCGGGCGCGGAGCTCCTCGTGCCCTCGGCGCATCCCACCATCGCGGCCGCCCTGGGCGCCGCCGGTCCCGGCGATCATGTCGTCATCGCTCCGGGAACCTACCTGGAGCATGATCTGATCCTGCCCTCGGGCGTGGTCCTGCGCGGGGAGAGCGGCGATCCCGCCGACGTGGTCATCGATGGGGAGCGGCTGGGCCGCTGCATCTACGGCGCCGGGCTGGACGCCTCCACCCGCATCGAGGCGGTCACCCTGTCCAACGGGCTGCCGGCCTGGGGCAGCACCCCCTACAACTCCTGGGGCGCGGGGCTCATGGTCGATGGGGGCTCCCTCACTGTCTCCCATTGCATCTTCCGGGAGAACGAGACGGCCATCGGCGGCGGCGCCTTCGTGAAGGGCACCGGCTCCCCGGTGTTCGAGGACTGCCTCTTCGAGGCGAACCAGGCCACGGAGGTCGCCGGTCTGCAGCTATCGGTCATCGGCGACCCTGTCGTGCGGAACTGCGTTTTCCGGGGCGGCTGGCGGACCATGGTGGGCGGCGGCGTGACCTGGAGCGGTTCCGGGACGGCCCTTCTGGAGGGGCTTATCGTCGAGGACAACACCGTCTGGGAGACCGGGGGCGGGATCGAGCTTCTGGGCTATTACGCCTACGCGGTCCTGCGGGACTGCGTCATCCGGAACAACACCGCCGACATTGGCGCCGCGGGCCTGTACGTTTACCGCAGCCGCAACGTCGTCCTGGAAAACGTGACGATCACCGGCAACACGGGCGGGGAATACGCCGGTGGGGTGGAGTTCGGCAGCTACGCGATCGTGAGGGCGGAAAGCTGCACCATCCTCAACAACACCGCGCCCTCGGGACCCGACGGCCGCTTGAGCTCGCTGGCCGCCATGACCTTCAACTGCTGCGAGGTGGACCCGACGCGCTGGGTCCTGGACGGCCAGGCGACGTTCACCTGGGATGGCTGCGAAGTGGGGGACGAGGCGGTGAGCTGGGGGGACCTGAAGGCGACTTTCCGCTGATCCGGGCCGAGCGGGCGTCCGCCGAAAGGCCGACGATCCCACACGTGTGGGGATTCTTGCAAATTCGATCAAGAAATCCAACCGCAGCACAAAAAAAGAAGGTGCCATTCCCGGGGGACTGGATGGCGAAGGAGAAGTCATCAGGAGGAGTCAATAGGGTTAGCCGAACACGAGATCCCTCGTATCCCTCGCGATCATCAGCTCCTCGTTGGTCGGGATGATCATGATCTTCACCCGCGAGGCCGCCTTCGAGATGATGGCCTCGTCGTGCCGCGTCGCGTTCTTGAAGGGGTCGAGGATCGCGCCGATGGCCTCCAGGCCCCGGCACGCCCACTCCCTGACCAGCGAGGCGTGCTCGCCCACGCCGGCGGTGAAGATGATCGCGTCCACCCGGCCGAGGGCCACGGCATAGGCGCCGATGTACTTGCGGATGTGGTAGGCGTAGACCTCCAGCGCCAGGCGGGCCCGGTCGTTGCCGTTGGCGTACTCGCGCTCGACGTCCCGCAGGTCGCTGCTGATCCCGCTGATCCCCAGCATCCCGCTCTCCTTGTTCAGCATCGATTCGACCTGGGCCAGCTTCATGTCCAGCCGGCGCGCGAGGAATCCCACCAGGGCGGGATCGATGTCGCCGCTGCGCGTGCCCATCATCAGCCCTTCCAGGGGGGTCAGGCCCATGGAGGTGTCGATGCTGCGGCCGCCCAGCACCGCGGCCACCGAGGCGCCGTTGCCCAGGTGGCAGGTGATGAAGTTCAGCTCGTTCACCCCGCGCTCGAGCACCTGGGCCGCCCGCAGGGTCACGAAGCGGTGGCTGGTGCCGTGGAAGCCGTAACGGCGGATCTTGTACTGCTCGTAGAGGTGGTAGGGGATGGGGTAGATGTACGCGCGGTCGGGCATGGTCTGGTGGAAGGCGGTGTCGAACACGCCCACCATGGGCACGCCCGGCATGACCTTCTGGGCCGCCTCGATGCCCGTGATGTTGGCGGGGTTGTGCAGCGGCGCCAGGGGCACGCATTCCTTCAGGGCGTCGATCACGTCCTCGGTGATGAGGACCGAGCCGGAGTACTTCTCGCCGGCGTGCACCACCCGGTGGCCCACAGCTGCGACCTCGTCCATGCTCTTCATCACGCCGTGTTCCGGGTGGACCAGGGCCGCCAGCACCAGCTCGATCCCGCGGGCGTGGTCGGGGATGGGCGTCTCCTCGCGCAGGTTCGCCCCGCCGGTCGGGCTGTAGGTGTGGATGCCGTCCTCGAGGCCGATGCGTTCGACCAGGCCCTTGGCCATCAGGGTCTCGTGGGCCATGTCCAGCAGCTGGTACTTCAGCGAGCTGCTGCCGCAGTTGATCACCAGGACGTTCTTGCCGGCCAGGTCGGGCATGGTGCTTCTCCGGTTCAGGCGCTCTGCAGGGCCGTGATGGCCGCCACGTTCACGATGTCTTCGACGCTGCAGCCCCGGGAAAGGTCGTTCACGCCCTTGGCCATGCCCTGCAGCACCGGGCCCACGGCCTCGGCCCCGGCCAGCCGCTGCACCAGCTTGTAGCCGATGTTGCCGGCGTCCAGGTCGGGGAAGATCACCACGTTGGCCTTGCCGGCCACCGGGCTTCCGGGCGCCTTGCTGGCGCCGATCTTCGGGACGATGGCCGCATCGAGCTGCAACGGGCCGTCGACCAGCAGCTGGGGGGCCTTCTCCTTCACCAGCCGGGTGGCCTCGATGACCTTGTCCACGTCGGGTCCGCTGCCGCTGCCCATGGTCGAGAAGCTGAGCATGGCGACCTTCGGTTCGAATCCGCAGAGGGCCCGGGCGGTGCCCGCCGTCGCGATGGCGATGTCCGCCAGCTGTTCGGCCGTGGGCTGGGGGTTCACGGCGCAGTCCCCGAAGACGATCTGGCCGTTCTCGCCGAACTCCCAGTCGGGCTTGACCATGACGAAGCAGCTGCTGACGAGGCTCGATCCGGGCGCGGTGCCCACGATCTGGAAGCCCGCGCGCAGCACGTTGCCGGTGCTGTTGACCGCGCCGGCCACCATGCCGTCGGCCATGCCCTTGCTGACCAGCATGGCGCCGAAGAACAGGGGGTCGTCCATGGTGCGGGCGGCCTCTTCCTCGGTCAGGCCCTTGTGCTTGCGCATGTCGTGGTAGGCCCGGACGAAGTCGGCGCGGTAGGTGGAGCGGGCCGGATCGATGATGCCGATCCCTTTCGGATCGACGCCCTGGGCCTTCAGACCCGCGGTGACGGTCGCCTCGTCGCCCAGCAGCACGACCTGGGCGAAGCCCTCGTCCCGGATGATCCCGGCGGCCTTGAGCATGCGCTCGTCGTGGGCCTCCGGCAGCACGATGGTGCGGTTCAGCTCGGCGGCCTTGCGCCGCAGCCCCTGTACGAAATCCATGGTCGGCTCCCTTGCCCGGTTCCTGGTCCCTGCCCCTCACGGCTCAAAAGTGAGCAGCCGCCCGGCACCTGTCAACGGACAAACACCCTCGTGGGACGCTTCATTGCACACACCGAAAGAAGAGGGGACCCTCGATGGGGATCCGGCTGAGCGATGGCTGGGCCCGGGCGGCTACCAGAATTTCAGATCCACGTGGGAGGCCCGCTCGAGGGTTCGCCGCTCGTTCAGCGCCGCGATGACCAAGGAACCCCCGTCGGGGGACATCCCCAGCGATTCGGTGGTGAACCGGGGATCGAACCCGGCGACCTTGCGCCGGGACCCGTCCCAGACGCCCCCGGGTTCGAAATCCGTCAGGAAGACCCCGCTGTTGCCGGCCTCGTCCTGCCCGATGAAGACGATCCCTTGGCCGTCGGGAGCCCAGCGCGCCCGGCCGAAGACCAGGTTCTCGTCCCTCTGGGTGATGTTGAGCTCCACGCTGAAGTCCAGGATCCGACCGGTCTCGATCTCGACCACCTTGACATGGGCATCCAGCCGGTGGATGAACATGAACAGGGCGAAACGGCCGTCGGGCGAGACCTCGGGGATCAGGTAGTCCCCGGCGGCGAGCCGCGTCGCCTCGGTTCCGTCGGGCCGGATCTTCCAGATGCCCCGCTTGGCGTCGCTCCCGCTGGCGTAGACGATCCACTGGCCGTCGGGAGTCATCGTGGGATTCTCGGCGTCGACGCCGTCCCGGGTCACCTGCCGGGCGCCGCTGCCGTCGATGGAGGCCATCCAGATCTCCATGTTCCCGCTGCGGTCGCTGCTCCACAGGACCGATTGCCCGTCGGGCGTGAAGGCGGGGTCCCAGTCGCCGGCCTCGTCGTCGGTCAGGCGATAGTCCTGGCGCGATTCCAGATCCCGGATCCAGATGTCGACGTTCCCGCTGCGGTTGCTGGAGTACATGAGCCGGGCGCCGTCGGGGGAGAACACCGGCTGCCGGTCGATGCTCAGGCCGGTGGAAAGGACCTCGGGGCTGCCCGGGGCGCCGGATCCCAGGGGATAACGGAGCAACTGGGCGAACTCCTCCTGATGATCCAGGACGATGTCGCCGTCCGCCAGGACGGCCAGGGTCGTCGAGCCCCAGCTGCCCTTGGGCAGGCGCAGCTTGGCCCAGAACAGGGGCCGCATGGTCCCCGCCGCCAGGTCGTATTCCATGATCAGGCTGGGCGATCCGGTCACGTGGGCGATGACGTGGTCCGATTGCCCGATGATGAACCCCTTGCCGTCGGGCGACCACTCCAGGGCCGAATAGGGGCCGGTCCAGCGGGTCGGGGCGGTGAAGGTGACCTCCCCGGTCTCGGCGTCGAACAGGTGGATGCCGCTGGTCTCGGCCACGTTCCCGGTCAGGCTGGTGGTGTTGACGGCGATGAAGCTCCGGTCCGGGGACCAGCGCAGGCCGTAGCAGGCCCTCTTCTCGATGGAGCCCAGGATGCGTTCGGCGCCCGACTGGAGGGTCGCGATCCCGACCAGAACGGTATTCTCCCCGATCTCCGGCCTGGCACGCAGGAACGCGACGCTCTGCCCGTCGGGGGACCAGTCGCCCTCGATGGCGTCGTCCAGGACCTTGCGCAGCTGGTTGCCCACGATGGTCTTGCGGTAGAGCTGGCGGTTGCCCTGGACGTCCCGCGTAAACAGGATCTGGGACCCGTCGGAAGAGAAGCGCGGGAGGTCGTCGGGACCGGAAGTCAGCGCGACCTCGCCGCCGCCCGCGACCTCCTTCATCCAGATGCGGGGAGTGCCGTCGCGATCCGAGGTGAAGACCACCAGGTTGCCGTCGGGGGAGACGTCGGGGCTCCACTCGCGGCCCTGGTAGGTCAGGGCGTCCAGGCGCGGGGGCAGGGCGGCGGAATCGGGACCGTTTCCCAGCAGGAGCACCGCCAGAACGCCAGCCACCCCGGCCAGGACGGCTGCGGCGATCCAGCCGGCCCAGCTCCGGGCTCCGTTCCGGCCGCCGGCACTGCCGTGTCCCGTAACGGTCCGGGGTTCCCGGCTCATGTCCTGCAGCTCGATGCGGGCATCGGCGATGGAGTGCAGCCGGTCGCCGGGGTCCTTGGCCAGGCAGCGCCGCAGCAGGCGCAGGACGCCGCGGGGAAGCTCTGCGGGCAGGTCGTCCCAGACCGGATCGGTCTTGAGGATCGAAGCCAGGGTGTCGCTGAAGGTGTCGCCGGCGAAGAATGCCCTGCCGGTGAGCATCTCCAGGAGGATGCAACCGAAGGCCCAGATGTCGGCCCGCTCGTCGACATCCTTGCCCCGGGCCTGCTCCGGGCTCATGTAGGCCGCAGTGCCGAGGATGACCCCTGCCTGGGTCATGGCGGCGGTGATGGTGGGGCTGTTGGACAGCTTGTCGGAAGCAGCGGGTTCCTCGACCAGGGCCCGGGCCAGACCGAAGTCCAGGATCTTGACCTTGTCGTCAGGTGTGATCTTGATGTTGGCCGGCTTGAGGTCCCGGTGGATGAACCCCTTGCGGTGGGCTTCCTCCAGACCGGTGGCGATCCGGACGGCGATGTCCAGGGCCCGTTCCAGGGGCAGCGGGCCCTCGGCCATGATCTCGGCCAGATCTCTGCCCTCGACAAGCTCCATCACGAGGAAGGTGCGATCCTGGGCCTCCTCGAGTCCGTAGATCCCCGCGATCCCGGGATGATTCAGGCTGGCCAGGACCTTGGCCTCGCGGCGGAAACGGGCCAGTCGCTCCGGATCCCGGTTCCACTCCAGCGGCAGGATCTTGAGCGCCACATCGCGGTCCAGGACGGTGTCACGGGCGCGGTAGACCTCGCCCATGCCGCCCGATCCGATCAGGCCGCGGATTTCGAACTGCGCAAGCAAATCACCGGTATGCATGGATTCCGCCCGTGATTCCGGGATGAAAAGGGATGCTCGATCGAATAATGATAGCAAAACGATGGGAGTTGCGCTCCCCGGAAGCGTGGGAATGATGAGGGATATTCGCAGCGGCGCCGAAGGACCGGCGCCGCGGACGGGAAGGCAGGATTCAGGTCCGCTCGAGGTCGCTCAGCTGCTGCAACTTCGAGTCGCCGGCCTCGCGCATGGTCACCAGCAGGTCGGCCAGGGTGAAGCTCTTCCAGAAGTCCTGCATCCGCTTGCTGAGCAGGGTCCAGATCGACCGGGTCAGGCAGTCGTCGCTGCGGTCGCAGACTTCGGGCTCCAGGACGCAATCCACCAGGGTGGTGTGGCTGTCCAGGGCGGTGATGACCTCCCAGAGGTTGATCTCCTCCGGCGAGCGGGAGAGGGTGTACCCGCCGCGGACGCCCTTGCGGCTGGTGATCAGTTCGGCCTTGCGCAGCGTGCCGACCACCTGCTCCAGGTACTTCCCGCTGATCTCCTGGGACTCGCTGATGGCGCTGATGGGAACGGGTTCCCCGCCGTAGTTGTCGGCGATCTGCAGGATGGCGCGCAGACCGTACCGGACCTTGGTGTTGACTTTCATGATATTCCGATCGCTCCTGAGCTTGAGCCCGTCATATCTCCCCCTTAACGTGACCCACACGTTCAAATCTACACCCTTTTCTAGCCCAAGCAAACCTCTTCGTGTTCGGCAAGGGGTTATCGAAACCGGAATTGGGCGGAATTCCTGCAAAAAATACAGGAAATGGGCGGTTTTACCGGGGCGGACGACTGGACATTCCCGCCCGGGACGCTTATCCTGCCGCGAATTTACCATGTGGAGAAAGAGGTTGGAACAATGACGAGCGAAGACCGAAGGGATTTCATCCGGTCCCTTCCCCTGGCGGACATCCACCGCCATTTCGACGGATCCATCCGCCCGGCGACCCTCTGGGAGCTATCGGAGAAGTACTACAGCGCCGTGCCGGGGCTCGATTACGAGCAGTTCCGGCATTACCTGCAGTGGGACGAGTCCCAGGACAGCACCCTGCTGGACTACCTGGACAAGTTCCACGTTCCCCTGCAGTACACCCAGTTCTACGACAACATCCGGCGCATCAGCTACGAGCTGGCCGAGGACGCCTACCTCGACGGGGTGCGGCTGCTGGAACTGCGCATCAACCCCCTGATCCACCGCCGGGCGGGCCTGACCACCCGCCAGGTCCTCGCCGCCACCCGCAAGGGGCTGGACACCTTCTCCGCCCAGCATCCGGACTTCCAGGCCGGGATGATCGTCATCGCCATGCGCAACCACGGGGGCAACATGGCCCGCATCCTGTTGCGCGAGGTGATCGGCGAGAAGGATGAGTACCACGACGGGGTGGGGGTGGTGGGCTTCGACATCGCCGGGCACGAGGCCCCCTTCCCGCCGGTGCTGTTCGCCGAGGCCTACGAACTGGCCGGCCTGATGGGACTGAAGAAGACCGCCCACGCGGGCGAGAGCGAGGGGCCCGAACGCATCTGGGAGGCCCTGGACAACCTGGGGCCCGACCGCATCGGGCACGGGACCAGCGCCGGGGACGATCCCGAGCTCATCAAGCGCCTGGCCCTCGACGGGATCTACCTCGAGGTCTGCCTCTCGTCGAACGTCCAGACCGGGGCCGTCGCCTCCCTGAAGGACCATCCCCTGCCCAGGTTCCTGGAGGCGGGCGTCAAGGTCGCCCTTTGCACCGACAATCCCACCGTCAGCAGCACCACCCTGGCCCGGGAGTACGAACTGGCCATGGAGACCTTCGGTTTCAGCGAGGCTGACGTCCGCGACCTGGCCCGGATGTCCTGCCGGGGCACTTTTTTGGCCGAGGGTTGCCGGGCCTGGGGGCCGCAGGACTGAGCTCTCACGGGGGAACAGCCATCACCGGGGAACTTGCCAGCCTCGGGGGCGGCGTGTAATTTCCCGGTGAATCGATGAGGAATCCGAACCTTGACCGAGGGTGGACCATGAAGAAGAAGATCAAGCGGATCGCGATCCTGACCGGGGGCGGGGACGTGCCCGGCCTCAACTCGGCCATGAAGCAGGTCATCCACCGGGCCGAGAAGGAAGGCATCGAGGTCTACGGGTTCAAGCGCGGCTGGGCCGGGCTGGCGAATTACGAGCACGACAAGGGCCTGGAAGGCAACACGGAGTGGATCCGGCCGTTGACCTTCGCCGACGTGCGCACCATCGACCGTTACGGCGGCACCTTCCTGCACACCTCCCGCACCAATCCGGGCAAGGTCCGCGAGAAGGACATGCCCGAGCATCTGCGGAAGGACGGGATCACCTATCCCGCGGACATCACCGACACGGTGGTGGCCAACCTCGAGTCCCTGGAGATCGACGCCCTGATCCCCATCGGCGGCGACGACACCCTGAGCTACGCGGCGCGCCTGAACCAGGCCGGCTACCCGCAGATCGCCATCCCCAAGACCATGGACAACGACGTCTTCGGGACCGACTACTGCATCGGTTTCGGGACGGCGATCACCCGCAGCGTCCAGGCCATCCACGACCTGCGCACGCCCATCGGCAGCCACGAGCGCATCGGCGTGATCGAGCTGTTCGGCCGCAACAGCGGCGAGACCTCGCTGATCGCCAGCTACCTGGCCAGCGTGGACCGCGCGGTGATCTCCGAGGTGCCCTTCGACATCGAGCGCCTGGCGGAGATGGCCCTCAGCGACAAGAAGCGCAACCCGAGCCATTACTCGGTGATCACCATCAGCGAGGGCGCGCTGCCCGTCGGCGGCCAGATCCATCAGAAGGGCGAGAAGGACGCCTACGGCCACCAGAAGCTGGGCGGGATCGGCCACTGGACCGCCGAGAAGATCAAGGAGATCACCGGCAAGGGCGTGACCTACCAGCAGCTGGGATACATGATGCGCTGCGGCGCCCCGGACGCCCTGGACCGCATGGTGGCCATGAACTTCGGCAACCTGGCCATGGACATGCTCCTGGACGGGGCCAGCGGCCTGATGACCGCCCTGCACGAGGGCAAGTACACCACCGTGGGCCTGAACTCGGTGATCGAGGGCGTCAAGCGCGTCGAGGTGGATCGCTTCTACGACACGCAGGAGTACAAGCCGGTCATCCGGCGGGTGCAGAACCTGCCCATGTTCCTCAGATAGAACGGGAGGGCCATGCCCCGCGGCCCGTTGCTCAGCCTGCTGCTGGCCGCCGCCGTCCTGGCGGCGGCCGGGTTCTTCCTGCGCGGTTACACGACCGACGACACCTTCATCCACCTGCGCTACGCCGAGAACCTGCTCGAGCGAGGCGAGTTCTCCTTCAATCCCGGCGAGCGTTCCTACGGCGCCACCAGCCCGCTGTGGATCTTCGGGCTCGCCCTGCTGTTGACCCTGGGCGCGCCGCCCCTGCTGGCCGCCTGGCTGCTGGGCGCACTGTGCGGTCTGCTGGTCGTCCTGCTGTTCTGGAGCATGCTGCGGCGGCTCGATCTGCCTGCAGCCTGGGGGACGGTGGTCCTGCTGCTCGCTGTCGGCGACGTCTGGTTCCTGCGCTGGTCCTTCTCGGGGATGGAGACGCCCCTGGCCACCGCCCTGCTGGTGGTCCTGGTGTGGCCCCTGATCCATCGCGGCGGTCTGCCCGCCGGCCCGGGCGCCTGGCGTCTGCACCTGGCCTGGGGCGTGGCGGCGGGTCTGGCCGCCCTGACCCGGCCCGAGTTCATGGTGATCGTCCCGCTGGCCTGGCCCTGGCTCACCTGGGCGGGCGGCGGGGGATCCCGGCCGGCGGGGACGCCGCTGATCGCCCGGCTGGGTGCCGCGGTTGCGGGCTGGCTGGTGGTGATGGGCCCCTGGCTGGCCTACGCCTGGAGCGCCTTCGGGCGATTGACCCCCGGCACGGCCAGCGCCAAGAGCGCCGCGGCCACCCTGGACCCGATGGTGGTGGGCGGCTACCTGTGGCAGAGCGCCAAGGTCCTGGGGCTGACCCAGGGCGTGATGTGGCTGGCCCTGGCGGTCCTGGCTGCGGTCCTGTTCATCCGGAACCGTGGCCCGGTCCAGGGAGAGGCCGCGGCCGCTGGTCCGGAGTTCCGCCGGGACGTCGCCCTGGTCGGAATCGCGATGACCTGGGCGGCCGTGCTGATGGGCGGTTACGCCGCCAAGCAGGTCTGCAAATGTGTTGCCGAGTTGCAATATATTTCCTGCAATACGCACAGGCACGCCAGGCACAGTGGAGGCGGGAACTGTAACATTGAAGGTGACATATACAAGTTGGACCGGTTTTACGCGCAGGTCAACGATGGTGGTCTTGCCGTCTGCCACGGTTGCACCCTGCTGAAAGGGTAGATACATTCCATCGAGACTGTATGCGACCATTTGCTGCGTGCCGACCGGCAGGCCGCTCAATTCGAAGCGTCCCAAAGAATCGGATAAA
>JAHJTW010000132.1 GCA_018829565.1 bacterium
GACGCCCGCCCGGAAGTCGTGATGCTGAAGGAGGTCCGGTCGGGTACGACCATCCAGCTCGGCGGCGCCAAGACGGTCGTCCGTTCCTCCATCCTCAAGCCCCGCATCGCGCAGCGTCGGGAATCGCGGGTGAGGGTCCTGCCCCTGGGCGAGGGCAACATGCCCGTCGAGGAATGAGCCGGGGAATTGGTATGGTTCAGGCCCGCGGGACCGCCCCGTATCCCAGGGCTTCGATCGCCGCGACGACGGCTGCCGGTTCCACCGCCTGACCCCGGACCCAGACCCTGCCGCTGCCCAGGTCCACCCCGCAGGCGGTCACCCCCGGAAGCTCCTCCATGGCCCTTTTCACGCTCCCGCTGCAATGGCTGCAGCTTATGCCCGTGACGGTGAATTCCAGATCCTGCAGCGGGGCATCCATCTTTCCGCCCGGCCCGCATTCGCCGTCGCAACAGGCCGCCTGGCGCCGGGTCCGCCACCAGCTCTGCGTCATCACCAGGACCAGCCCGAGGCCGGCCAGGTGCTCCCACCAGACCACCTGTTCGTGATGGTGTCCGGTCCCGGACAGGAAAGGCAGCCAGTCGCCCGCGCGGGGGGACAGGAAGTCCAGGAGCAGTCCGCCGCCGAAGGCGCTCACGGCCACGGTCAGCAGGAAGATGACCGCAGCCCGCCGGCCCAGGATGCGCGCGATGGTGGTCAGGGTCGCGGCGTTGGTGGCCGGGCCGGCGATCAGGAAGGCGAGAGCAGCGCCGGGACTGGCCCCCAGGAAGATGAAGCTCGCCGCCACCGGGACGCTGGCGGTGGCGCAGACGTAGATGGGGATGCCCACGATCATCATCAACAGGATGGAGAGGGCTCCCCGGCCCAGATACCCGTCCAGGAAATCGGCGGGGATCACCGCGCCCAGGATCCCGGCGATCACCAGGCCGATGAGCAGGGCCCTGCCGATGTCCGCGGGCAGGGTGGTCAGGCCGTACCGCAAGGCGGCAGCCAGCCGGCCGGCCAGCCCCACGGGCTGTGCCGGCGCCTTGCCGTCGGACGCGCCGGACAGCCGGTGCTCGTCGGGGACGAACAGCTGGACTGCGGCTCCTCCCAGCAGGCCCGTGAACAGGGCGGCGAACGGGCGGAACACCGCGAAGAAGGGACCCAGCATGGTCCAGGTGACCAGGATGGAATCCACGCCGGTCTGGGGTGTGGAGAGCAGGAAGGACGTGGTGGCCGCCCGCGAGGCGCCGTGCTGGCGCAGCGAGGCCCCCACCGGGATGACCCCGCACGAACACAGCGGCAGAGGAATGCCGAACAGAGCCGCCCGGAACACCGGCCCCATCCCCCGGCCGCCCAGGTGACGTTCCAGCCAGACGGGGGAGATGAACACCGAAAGCCCGCCGGCCACCAGGAACCCCAGCAGCAGGTAGGGCGCCATGCGCGCGGTGATGAGCCAGGTTTCCCAGGCGACGTTCGAGATCAGGTCCAGCATGGTGCGGGGCGCCTCCTCCATGGCCGTGCAGTCGGTTCAAGGTAGGCACGGATGGCTGGTTCGTCGAGGAGCGCCCCCGGAGCGCTGCGATCCTACGGATCATACGGCCCCGGGCTGCGCCGGAGCGGGGACCGTCCAACGGGTCCGGGGATCACCAGTAGAAGTACAGACCCACCTGGGGCACCAGCTTGGTCTCGTCGTTGGCTCCGTCGTGGACGAAGTCCGCCTCGGCCTGGATGGACCAGCGATTCCCCTTGAGGTACTCGATCCCGACGCCTCCGCCGAGGTTCCAGTCGTCCTCGAGTTGCCAGTATTCGGGGTCGCCGCCCCCGCCCTTGAGCTCCTTGTCGTAGAAGTAGGCCGCCCCCGCGGCCAGATAGAGGCGCAGGCGCTGATCCTGGCGCAGGAGATAGTTGAACTGGAAGCCCAGGTTGTGCTGCTTGTGGTCGCCGGTGTGCCACACCCCGCCGGCCACCTGGGCGTAGAGGTACCACCGGAGGGGCAGACGGAAGGCCAGGCCGTGACCGCCGAGCTTGCCGTAATGCAATCCCAGGGCGCCCTCGAGAGTGTCGCCCTGGCGGTTCCAGTCGGGAGGTCCGGAAGCCTGGGCGACCGCGCCCGGCGCGTACAGCAGCAACATCAAGCAAGCGGAAATGACGGCCGGAACCCGGCGCGAACGGCAGGCGGAATGATACATGGCTCCCTCGCTTTCCCTCGGGGGGAAATGATCATCGCTCCATCGAAAGGCCCTTCCATCATCTCCCATCGACCGCCGGATTTCCAGCGGCGATTTCGTGGCGAGTGTCCGGGCGGTCTGCTATCGTGCCCGGAACGCCAGGAGGAGGAACGCCTTGGACAACCCCTTGATCCGCCCCGACAACACCTGGGCCGTCTGGACGATCCTGCTGGGCGCCGCCGCCTTCGGCCTGCTGGGCGAAAGGACCCGCTGGGGGCGCAAGCTCTCGGGGGTCATCCTGACCATGGGAGCCACCTTCGCCCTTTCCAACCTGGGAATCATTGCCGCGGCGGACGTTCCCGCCTACGACACCGTCTGGGGCCGCCTGGTTCCCCTGGCCATTCCCTTGCTCCTGCTGCGGGCCGATCTCAGGCGCATCCTGCGCGAGGCCGGCCCCACCCTCATCGCCTTCGTCCTGGGCGCCGTGGGAACCCTCATCGGAACGGTGGTCGCCTTCCGGATCGTCCCTCTGGGCGAGGAGGGCTGGAAGCTGGCCAGCGTTTTCGCGGCCACCTACATCGGCGGATCGATGAACTACGCCGCCGCCGCCGAGGCGGTGGGCCTGCGCTCCGGGGACCTGCTGACCGCGGGCGTGGCCGCCGACAACCTGGTCATGGCCCTCTACTTCCTGGTCCTGTTCACCCTGCCCGGTTCGGCTTTCCTGCGCCGCCACTTCGACCGCCGCGACCACCAGTCATCCGGCGGGGCCGCACATCACTCCCAGCACGATGCGGTTTCCTTCCCCGAGATCGGGCGCACGGGCCTGGCCCTTGCCCTGGCCGCCGGCCTCTGCTGGGCGGGTTTCGGCCTGGCGGCCCTGGCCGGCTGGGAGGGTGGCGGGATCCTCGTCGTGACCGCCTTGACGGTGGCGCTGGCCACCGCCCTGCCCGGACCGCTGGCCCGGCTCGACGGCGCCCACGTCCTGGGGGCCTTCCTGATGCAGGTGTTCTTCGCGGTGATCGGGGCCAGCGCGAACGTCGCGGTGGTCCTCTCGGTCGGGACGTCCCTGTTCGTCTTCGCCGCCCTGATCCTCACCATCCACCTGCTCTTCCTGCTGACCGCCGGACGCCTCCTGCGCCTGGACCTGGCGGAAATCGTCATCGCCTCCAACGCCAACATGGGCGGGCCCACGACCGCGGCCGCGATGGCTGTCGCCCGCCGCTGGGACGCCCTGGTGCTGCCGGCCATCCTCTGCGGCACCCTGGGATACGCGGTCGCCACCTTCCTGGGAGTCGCCCTCGGTCACTGGCTGCAGTGATCGTACCCCCGTGGCGGGCTCGGGGAACGGTCTTAGCTTGTCCGGATCGCCCCCACCCCGGCTTCCTGGAGGATGACCATGAAACCCCTGATCTTCATCGCACTCGGTCTCATCACCGTGATCGTCGTCGGAGGGCTCTTCTTCTTCAGGAGCGTCATGGCCGGCGATCCCCAGGCGCCCACGACTCCTGGCGAGGGAAGCCTCTGGGACCTGGAAACCCGGACCCTCGAAGGCCAGCCCGCTCCCCTGGGCGCCTACAGGGGCCAGGTCGCCCTGGTGGTCAACACCGCCAGCAAGTGCGGTCTGACTCCCCAGTACGAGGGTCTGGAGGCGCTCTATCGCGAACTGAAGGACCGCGGCTTCGTCATCCTGGGTTTTCCCAGCAACGACTTCATGGGTCAGGAGCCCGGTACTGCCGAGGAGATCCGCTCCTTCTGCACGACCAGGTTCCAGGTCAGCTTTCCCATGTTCGAGAAGGTCAAGGTCAAGGGAGAACAGAAGGATCCCGTCTACCGGCTTCTCACCGCGGGCGGCCTGGAGGATCCCACCTGGAACTTCACCAAGTTCCTCGTGGGCAAGGACGGCAAGGTGATGGCCCGGTTCGCGCCCAAGACGGCCCCCGACGATCCCGGCCTCCGCGAGGCCATCCTGGCCGCGCTCGACTGAGCCCCCTCCCCCTGCAAAGGAGAAACCCGGGGGGAATCCTTTCCCCTCCGGGTTTCCTTGGCAATCCCTTGCCTCATGGTCGATCCGTCGAAACGGGTCCGCGGCGACTCAGCGCCGGGCAGGGATCATGAACAACCCGTCGTCGCGCCGCAGTTGTGGCACTTGTAACAGGCCCCGTTGCGGATCGTCACCGACCCGCACTCCGGGCACGGCGGACTGTCGGACTGCTGCTGGAAGACCGTCTTCTCCTCCATGGTGATCCGGCTGGCCCCGCCGCCGGCGGTCGCGGCCACGGCCCTCAGGCCGGCCGCCTCCTTCTTGCCCGCCTTCACGTCGTGGGCGTCCTCCGCCCCGTCGGGCTGGGTCCCGTCGGCGTCGCCCAGATGGTCGCCGAACTTCAGGTCCATCCAGCGGAAGATGTAGTCCATGACGGACTTGGCGATGGGGATCTCCTTGTTCCGGGTGAACCCGCTGGGTTCGAACCGGGCGTGGCTGAACTTGTTGACCAGCACCTTGAGCGGGACCCCGTACTGCAGCATGATGGAGACGCTCGTGGCGAAGCTGTCCATCAACCCGCTGACCACCGACCCTTCCTTCGCCATGGAGATGAACATCTCCCCAGGCTTGCCGTTGGGATACATGCCGACGGTCAGATAGCCCTCGTGGCCTCCGATGGAGAACTTGTGGGTGATGGCCTGGCGTTCGTCGGGCAAGCGGACCCGCTTGGGCTTGGGCGGTGCGAGCAGGGATTCCTCCTGCTCCTCCTCCTCCTTGTGCTTCTTGCCCGTGTTCAGCGGCTGCAGACGCTTGCTGCCGTCCCGGTAGATGGCCACGGCCTTCAGCCCCATCTTCCAGGCTTCCATGTAGGTCCGGGTGATCTCCTCGACCGTGGCCTCGGTGGGCAGGTTGACGGTCTTGCTGATGGCTCCCGACAGGAAGGGCTGGACGGCGGCCATCATGCGCAGGTGCCCCATGTAGTGGATGGACCGCTCGCCGTTGGCGGGCCGGAAGGCGCAGTCGAAGACCGGCAGATGGTCCTCCCGGAGATGGGGAGCCCCCTCGATGGTCTCCTCCCGGGCGATGTAGTCGATGATGTCGGCGACTTCGTCCTCGTCGTAGCCGAGACGTTCGAGGGCGTCGGGGACCGTGTTGTTGACGATCTTCATCAGGCCGCCGTCGACCGTCTTCTTGTACTTGACCAGGGCGATGTCGGGTTCGACCCCGGTGGTGTCGCAATCCATCATGAAGCCGATGGTTCCGGTGGGGGCGAGCACGGTGACCTGCGCGTTGCGGAAACCGTAGTCGTGACCGAGAGCGTAGGCCTCCCGCCAGGCGACCTCGGCCTCCTCCAGCATGTTCTCGGGGACGCGGTTGGCGTTGATGTTGTTCAGCGCGGCGCGGTGCTTGCGGATCACCTCGAGCATGGGTTCGCGGTTCTCCGCAAAGCCGTCGAAGGCCCCCATCTGGCTGGCCAGCTCGGCGCTCGTCAGGTAGGCCTGCCCGCAGAGCAGCGCGGTGATGGCCGCGGCGTAGTCCCGGCCGGTGTTGCTGTCGTAAGGCAGCCCCCGGCGCATGAGCAGCGCGCCCAGGTTGGCGTAGCCCAGCCCCAGGGGCCGGAAACGGTGGCTGTTCACCTCGATCTGGGGCCGCGGGTAGCTGCTGTTGCCGACGATGACCTCCATGGCCAGGGTCAACACCCGGACGGCGTGACGGAAGGAGGCCGTATCGAACTCGCCCTCGGGGGTGAGGAACTTCATGAGGTTCAGCGAGGCCAGATTGCAGGCCGAGTCGTCCAGGAACATGTACTCGCTGCAGGGGTTGCTGGCATGGATGCGGTCGGTGGTCTTGCAGGTGTGCCAGTCGTTGATGGTGGTGTCGAACTGCATCCCGGGGTCGCCGCAGACGTGGGTGCCCTCGGCGATCTTCCGCATCAGGTCCCGGGCCTTGTAGGTGTCCATGGGACGCCCGTCGACCACCGCACGGGTGGTCCAGGTCCCGTCCTCCTCCACCGCCCGCATGAATTCGTTGCTGACGCGGACGGAGTTGTTGCTGTTCTGGAAGAAGATGGAATTGTAGGCCTCGCCGCCGAACGACCCGTCATAGCCCGCATCGATTAACGCCCAGGCCTTGCGTTCCTCGTTGACCTTGCAGTCGATGAATTCGGCGACGTCCGGGTGTTCGATGTCCAGGATCACCATCTTGGCCGCACGGCGGGTCTTGCCGCCGCTCTTGATGACGCCGGCGAAGGCGTCGAACCCCCGCATGAACGAGACCGGTCCGCTGGCCTGGCCGCCGGCCGACAGGCTTTCCCGGCTGGACCGCAGGCTCGAGAGGTTCGAGCCGGTGCCGCTGCCGTACTTGAAGAGCAATCCCTCGGTCTTGGCCAGGTCCAGGATGGAGGCCATGCTGTCCTGGACGCTGTTGATGAAGCAGGCCGAGCACTGGGGCCGTTTCTCGACCCCGACGTTGAACCAGACCGGGGAGTTGAAGGACGCCAGCTGATTGACGAGCATGTGCTTGAGTTCGGCCCGGAAGGCCTCGGCGTCCTTGCTGCCGGCGAAGTAGCCGTCCTTCACACCCCAGTCGCTGATGGTGTCGGACACCCTGCTGATGAGCTGCCGCACCGAATGCTCGCGCTCGGGGGTCCCCATGCCCCCCCGGAAATACTTGGAGACGACCACGTTGGTGGCCATGGGCGACCAGCGGCTGGGGATCTCGCAGTTGTCCTGCTTGAAGATCACCTCGCCCTTGTCGTTCGTGATGCTGGCGGTGCGCAGTTCCCATTCGATGGCGTCGAAGGGATCGACGCCGGGGGTGGTGTACCAGCGGGGAACGACCATGCCCTTGCCCTTGGTCCGGGGCGTGGGCCGGCCGGGGTTGATTACCGTTCCCCCGGGAACGTTCCCGGGCGTCGGGGCGACCTCCTCGGCCAGCAGGTCCTCATCGATCAACGAACCGGCCGCTGCGGGCGTTCCGGGGACCGTTTCCGTCTTGTGCGCGGCGCGGCTTCCAGCCTCGCCGAACAGCACCCCGTCGCCGGCGGCTTGCAATTTCTCCCTGTTGAGCTTGTCCGTCATGATTCCTGGCTCCTTGGTTCAGATCCATCTGAACGTTGCTTCTGTATCGGCAATATTCAGTCTTCCGGTCCATGGCGACCCCGGAAGAAAAGTGACAGCCCATCCGATACCGCCACCGGCCTCCGACTCGGGCTCGGGCCCCGGGCGGGTCCGCATCGGCGGATTTTTGGGAAAACGCGGTCGAACTTGATATTCCGTCAGGACAAAACCCCAATATATTGGGCTCTTCCCTGTTTTCAACCACATCCCCTTGTGGGACGGTGGCACAATAAGACGGTCCCGAGACCAGGTTCAAAACAAAATTTCGGCCCCACATCACCACCTCATCCCGAGGGCCGGGAGATTCGCCCGAATCATGCCGAAACCCGCCCGGGACCCGTCCGCGGGGATTACCATTTTTTTTCGAAATCCTTCCGGAAAACTCACGCCCCAACCCTCCGGGAGGAGGGGAGGATTTTGAACATCTTTCCACGGTTTCTGTATATGATTGAAAATCGCGGCCGTTGTGTGGGACCAGGGGCGGGCAGGGCGTCCGCTTACACCCGCATGATGAGGAGCAGTTGCTCGGTCCTTTCCCTGATGGTGCCCACCACATCCTGCAAGGAATCGGGATCCCAGCCCCCAGCGGCGAGCTGGGTCCGGAACTCCTCCTCCGAAAGCAGGGAGGTGCCCCCGGCATACCCCACCCGGCAGGAGACCAGGTTGGCGGCCGCGACCGCCGGAGCGAGATCCTCGCCCCCGTTCGCCGGGGAACGGAGGGTGTGGTGGTCACGGATGACGTCCACCAGGAACGGCGGGAAGTTCCAGGCCTCCGCCAGGGCTGCGCCGGCCTCGGCGTGGTCGAACCCCAGGACCGCCCGTTCCCTGACGGTCATCTCCTCGAAACCGCACCCCGCCAGGGGTTCGGACAGGGCCTGGCGCAGCGGCCGGTCCAGAAGCAGCTTCCCGATGTCGTGCACCAGGCCCGCCGTGAAGGCCCGCCCCTCGGGGATTCCGAGGGCCAGACCGCCGGCCACCTGGGCCGATCCCAGGGCCGTACAAAGAGCATGGCGCCACAGGTCGCCCCGGTCCAGCTGGTAGGCCGTCAACGGCCCCGACAGGATGTCCCCCATGCTGGCCGCGAAGGCGAGGTTGACCACGGTCCGGTTGCCCAGCATGACGAGGGCTTCCCGTACGGTCCCCACCTGGCGGCGCAGGCCGTAGTAGGCGCTGTTGCAGAGCTTGAGGAGGTTGGTGGTCAGGGCGGGATCGGTTTCGATGACGTCCAGGATCTGGTCGGCGCCCACGGCCGCATCGTCCAGGAATTCGAGCAGGCGCACCGTGGTCGAGGGCAGGGACTGAAGCTCCCTGGTTCCGGCCACCAGATTGGCCAGGGAGGTCTTCATTCCTCCTCCCGGGGTTCGATCTCCAGCAGGAGATCGCCCTGGCCCACGACCTGGCCCGCCTCGGCGTGGACCGCCCGGACGGTGCCGGCGATGGCGGCGGCCAGCTCCGTCTCCATCTTCATGGACTCCATGATCACCAGGGGTTGGCCCGCGGCGACGTCATCCCCCACGGCCACCAGCACCTTGACCACCTTGCCCGGCATGTCCACCACCAGGCGGGGTCCCGCCCCGGCATTCCCCTCCTCCTGTTCGTGCTCGGGATCCGGCAACTCGAACCGGTGGGACCGCCCGTCGCCGAACACCAGGCAGCCGTCCTGCCGGGCATGGGCCCAGAACCGGCGGCGCCCCGCCGGGGTATCCACGTACCAGCCGCCCTGGCTGTCCCGCTGGACCGGCCACGGCAGCTCCTGGCCTTCCAGGCTCACGATCCAGCCCCCGTCCCGGGGGCGGACGGTGACCTGGACGTCCTGATCGTTCCTGCGGAACAGTTTCACGGACTTCTTCCCTCCTGCCCGTCGCCCGGGCTCGTTGCGGCGGTCATTCCAGGCCCCGGATCCGGAATCCCCCCAGGGCGGCCCAGGGGCCGGGATCCGCCGGCCCGCAACCGCGCCCGTGATCGGCACCGTTGCGCGTGTGTTCCGCCACGGCCGCCACGGCCAGGGCCAGATCGCCGTCCAGGGCGGACGGTTTCCAGTCGGGCAGGCGCTCCGCGAGGAATCCGGTGTGCAGACCGCCCGAGACGAACTCCTCGTCGGCCAGGATGGCGAGCAGGTACTCGACGTTGGTCTCCACACCCAGGACCGCATACTGCCGCAGGGCTTCCCTGGCCCGCTCGATGGCGGCCTGCCGGTCGGGTCCGTGCAGGCTGAGCTTGGCGATCATCGGGTCGTAGTGCATGGTGACCCGGTCGCCCTGCCGCACGCCCGTGTCGATGCGTACCCCGGGTCCGGCGGGTTCCCGCAGCAGCCGGATGTCCCCGAGAGAGGGCATGAAGTTGCGGGCGGGATCCTCGGCATAGATCCGGCACTCGATGGCGTGCCCCTGCAGCCGCACCTCCTCCTGGGTCCAGGGCAGGGGATGCCCCTCCGCCACCTTGATCTGGGCCTTGACCAGGTCCAGCCCCGTGGCGAGTTCGGTCACCGGATGCTCCACCTGGAGCCGGGTGTTCATCTCCAGGAAGAAGAAGGACCCGTCGGCCCCCAGCAGGAACTCGACGGTGCCGGCGCCCTCGTAGTCCACCGCGGCGGCCGCGGCGACCGCGGCCCGGCCCATCCGGTCCCGCAGTTCGGGGGTCATCACGGGGGAAGGGCACTCCTCGATGATCTTCTGGTGGCGCCGCTGGATGCTGCACTCCCGCTCGAAGAGGTGGATCTGGTTGCCGTGGGAATCCCCGAAGATCTGGAATTCGATGTGCCTGGGCCGCTCCAGGAAGCGCTCCAGGTAGACGGCGCCGTTGCCGAAGGCCTTGACCGCCTCGCGGGCGGCGCCCTGGCAGGCGGCCAGCATCTGGCCCGGCTCCGTCACCAGACGCATCCCCTTGCCGCCGCCCCCGAAGGCGGCCTTGACCAGCAGGGGGAACCCGACGCGCTCCGCGGCCGCCATCACCTCCCCGGCGGGGAAGTTCCCCTCCGCGTCCGCCGCGGGCAGCAGGGCGCCGGGCACCACCGGCACGCCCGCCTTCTCCATGATGGCCCGGGCCGCCGTCTTCTCGCCCATGCGTTCGATCACCGCGGCCGAGGGCCCGATGAAGACCAGCCCGGCCCGGGCGACGGCCGCGGCGAAGCCGGCGTTCTCCGCCAGGAAACCGTAACCGGGATGGATGGCCTGGGCACCGGTCTGCCGGGCGGCGGCGATGATCGCGTCCGCGCGCAGGTACGAGGCGCCGGGCTCGGCCGGCCCCAGCACGACGTGCTGGTCGGCCAGTTCCACGTGCAGGGCGGTCTCGTCGACGTCCGAGCAGACCGCCACCGTGGCGATCCCCAGTTCGCGGCAGGCCCGGATCACGCGGACGGCGATCTCGCCCCGGTTGGCGATCAGGATCTTCCCGAGGGGTCGGATGGCGGGCTCGGCGCGGCCGGTGGTCATGGGCGTCCTTTCTCGGGCTCGTCACGATGCGGCGTCCACGCCCGGTCTCCCACCCACGGCGGAGCGGCCCCGGCGAAGAAGGCCTTCAGGGCGGCCTGGGCCTCGGGCTTGGTCCGGGCCTCGGCGATCATGCGCGCGGTGAACTCGGCGCTGCGGGCGAAACCCAGCGAC
>JAHJTW010000133.1 GCA_018829565.1 bacterium
AGGTCCATCAGGACCACGTCGTACTGGGAGAGGTATTTCTCGGTCTGCTCCAGCAGGCTCTCCTTCTTGACGATGGCGGCGTCGAATCCGTGCCGGGCAGCCTCGGTCTGGAGCTGGCGCACCTGCCCGGCATTGTCCGGGAAAAGGAAAAGGACGAGGGTCTTGCGGCCGAGTTCCTGGAACCGGGCCGCCGTCTGCAGGACCAGATCCTGACGGTCCGCCCCCGAGAGCCCCAGGAAGGCGTGGCAGCCGTAGAACCCTTCCCAGTCGCAATTACCGGCCCTCAGGTGTTTCTGGAGCCACTCCAGGAAGGCGGACCGGTCGGCCGCATCCTCCCCCGTCTCCGAAACAAAGCGCTGGACCAGCAGTTCGACGGTCCGGGGCCTGGCCCCGGCAGCCAGGAGGATTTCACCCATCGGTCCGGCGTCCTCGGCCACGGGCCGGGATTCGGCCTCGACCAGCCGGGCGTCCAGGGCCCGCACGAGACTCTCGATGCGCTCGAGCTCGCGGATGATGGCCTCGGGCAGGTCGCCGTCCGGGGTCGAGGCCGAAGGCTGCGGGGACGGGACCAGGGGACGACGTGCGTTGCCCGGAAGGTCCCGGATCTGCCTGCTCGTGCCGGCAGTCCGGGGGGCCCCCTCATCCTGGACCGTGACCTGGATCAGCTTCTCGTAGCCGAGGCCCAGCTCATGGCGGCGCTTGACGGTCCGGGTGTCGAGGATCACGGCATCCTTGCCGAAATCCCTGCGCACCTTCCGGTAGGCGTCCTTGAGGTTGGGGGCCGTCACCAGCACGGTCCCGTCAGCCGCCGACGGCTGCGAATTCCTTCGGGTTAACATTGGTCACCACCGTTCCTGCGGAATGCACCTGGGCCGTGGGCGCCACTTCCGTGTAGCCCAGGACCGCCAGGTTGGGATAAGTCGGCTCGATGAGCCGTTTGACGAACAGCCTTATCGGGGTGGGCACCAGCAGGACGGGCGGATGCCCCGACGCGTACGCAGCGCGCAGGACCCGCTCCAGCTGGCCCAGGAAGTCCTTGGTGAAACCGGGATCCAGGACGACCCCCTGGGAACGGTCCGAATCGTGGCTGGCCCGGATGAGGACCTGCTCGGTTCCCGGATGCAGGGATACGACGCTCAGCTTTCCGCCCGGCTCGGTGAACAGGGCCGTGATCGAGCGCCCGAGGGCTTCGCGGACCTTGGTGGTCAGGAAGTCCGTCCCCATGCCCGATCCGGCGTAGTTCGCCAGGGTTTCGAGGATCGTGATGATGTCCTTGACGGGAATCCGCTCGTGCAGCAGGGCCCGCAGGACGTTGTAAAGGGTGTTGATGGGCACCTTGTCCGGAATGAGATCCTCGACCAGGGATGGGGCGAATTCCCGGATGGATTCGCACATGTCCTTGATGTCCTGCCGGCTCAGGAGTTCGTCCGCATGGGTGCGGATGATCTCCGACAGGTGCGTCGCCAGGACCGCGGCCGGTTCGACCACGGTGTAGCCTTCGCGCTCGGCAGCCGACTTGGCGTCCGTTTCGATCCACACCGCCGGCAGGTTGAAGGCCGGCTCGGTCGTCTGGATGCCCTGGACCTCTCCCGCGTCCGGGCGCGTGCTCATGGCCATCAGCATCTCGGGCTTGAGATCCGAACGCCCGATCTCGACGCCCTTGAGTTTGATCACGTACTGCTGGGCCCCGAGCTGCAGGTTGTCCCGGACCCGGATGGGGTGGATGAAGATGCCCAGTTCGTTCCCCACCTGCTTGCGGATGTTCCCGATCCGATGCAGCAGATCGCCGCCCCGGGAATCGTCCACCAGCGGAATCAGGCCGTAGCCGATCTCCAGCTCCAGGCGGTCCAGGACGAAGAGGTCCTCCCCCCGGGGGCCATCCGGAGCCTCCTCGACGGCGGCTTGGGCCTGTTCCTGGGCCTCCTCCTCGGCCGCCTGCTTGTCGTCGTAATTCCGGACCCGCTTGCCCATGAGGAAGCCCCCGGCCACGGTGGCGAAGGCGAAGAAGAGGAAGGGGCCGGTGGGCAGGCCGGGAATCAACGCCAGGACGAACATGGCGCCGGCTGCCAGGTACAGGGCCTTGGACTGGCGGAAGATCTGCAGGGTCAGGGCCTGGCCCAGATTGAGGCTGCCGCTGCTGCGGGTCACGACCAGGCCGGCGCTGGTGGACACCAGGAGGGCCGGGATCTGGCTGACCAGGCCGTCGCCGACGGTCAGGATCGTGAAGCGGCTCAGGGCCTCGCCGGCCGGCATCCCCATCTGGAGCATGCCGATGACGAACCCCGCGACGATGTTGATCACGGTGATGAGGATGCCGGCGATGGCGTCGCCCTTGACGAACTTGCTGGCGCCGTCCATGGCCCCGAAGAACTCCGCCTCGCGGGCGATCTCCTCGCGCCTCAGCCGGGCGGTCTTCTCGTTGATCAGGCCCGTGTTCAGGTCCGCGTCGATCGCCATCTGCTTGCCGGGC
>JAHJTW010000134.1 GCA_018829565.1 bacterium
CCGGATCGGCGCCCACGGCCTCGCGGAACGCCTCCCCCTCGTCCCAGACCCGCATGGCCGCCCGCTGCACCCAGGCGTAGCCGTCCTCGCGGCTGGCCCCCTGCTCGGTCAGAGCCAGCAGGATCGCCTGGCTGAAGAACATCCCCTTCACCTTGTCCATGTTGGCGCGCATGTGGTCGGGGTAGACCACCAGTTCGCGGATGAGCCATTCCATGCGGGTCAGCATGTGGTGCAAGGTGTGGCAGGCGTCCGGGAAGATGATCCGCTCGACGGAGCTGTGGGAGATGTCCCGCTCGTGCCACAGGGCGACGTTCTCGAGGGCCGTGTGGGCGTACCCCCGCAGCAGCCGCGCCATGCCCGTGAGCTTCTCCGAGACGATGGGGTTCTTCTTGTGGGGCATGGCCGAGCTGCCCTTCTGGCCCTTGCCGAAGCTCTCCTCGACCTCGTGGACGTCGGTGCGCTGGAGGTTGCGGATCTCCACGGCCATCTGCTCGATCGTCGCGCCGAGGGTGGCCACGGCCTGCAGCCAGCTGGCATGGCGATCGCGCTGGATGACCTGGGTCGAGGCGGGATCCACCCCCAGCCCCAGCCGTTGCATGGCCCGGGTCTCGACCTCGGGATCGAGGTGGGCGATGGTTCCCACGGCGCCGCTGAGCTTGCCGTAGCCGATCTCCCGCTGGGCGGCGTCCAGCCGGCGCAGCCCCCGCTCGAGGGCCGACCAGTAGACCATCAGCTTGAGACCGAAGGTGGTGGGCTCGGCGTGGATCCCGTGGCTGCGGCCCATCATCACCGTGTCGACGTGCTCGGCGGCCTTGGCCTCGGTGGAGTTGAGCAGGACGATCAGGGCCCGGCGCAGGACGTCGCCCGCCTCCCGGATCTGCAGGGCGAAGCTGGTGTCCAGCAGGTCGCTGCTGGTCATCCCCTGGTGCACGAACCGGCTGGCCGGTCCGACGTGCTCGGCCATGCTGGTCAAGAAGGCGATGACGTCGTGCTGGACCGTCTTCTCGATCTCCAGGACCCGGGCGGTGTCGAATCCGCCTTTGGTCCGGATCTCGGCGGCCGCCTCGCCGGGAATCTGCCCCAGTTCGGCCCTGACCTCGCACACCACCGTCTCGACTTCCTGCCAGATCCGGAACCGGTTCTCGTCCGACCAGATCCGCGTCATCTCCCTGCTCGCGTAACGTTCGATCATGGGATTCCTGCCTGCTGGGGTTCACGCGACGGGGTAACCTAACCACGCCCGCGGGGCGGGGTCAAGACGGAGGGCTCCGCCATGAAGTCGGGGTTGGGAATCACCCGGGCGCCGCTTATCTTGGGCCGAGCCCAAACCCCAACCCGGGAGCCTTCCTTGACCCCTCGCCAGAACCTCGACCGCCGCGGGCTGCTGCACCTGCTGGTCGTCTACGTCGTCTGGGGCAGCACCTACCTGGCCATCCGCGTGGCCGTCCGGGAGGGCGCGGGATTCCCCCCCTTCACCATGGCCTTCATGCGCGTGCTGGCCGCCTCGGCCGTCCTGCTGGGCTGGGCGGCCCTCAAGGGCGACCGTCTCAGGCTGACCCGGTCGGAATTCATCCTGTTCATGGTGAGCGGCGCCCTGCTGTGGGTGGGGGGCAACGGCCTGGTGACCTGGGCCGAGATGCGGGCCAGCAGCGGTCTGGCCGCCCTGCTGGTGGCCAGCATGCCCATCTGGTTCGAGGTGATCGGGACCATCACCGACCGCCGGCGGCCCAACCCGCGGATGGTCGCCTCCATCCTGCTGGGATTCGCCGGCGTCGGCATCCTGACCTGGCCCATCCTGCGGACCGGCATCCGCGCGGACATCCTGGCCGTGGTGGCCCTGTTGCTGGCGCCCCTGTTCTGGGCCATCGGATCGCTGTGGTTCCAGCGGCGCAAGCCGGACCTCAGCGTGCGCGCCATCAGCGGGTGGCAACAGCTGTGCGGGGCCCTGGGCTTCCTGGTCGTCATCCTGCTGCGCCGCGAACCCCTGCCCACCCCCACCACCGAGGCCTGGCTGGCCTGGGGCTACCTGGTCGTGTTCGGCTCCATCATCGCCTTCACCTCCTACATGTCCACCCTGCGGCTGCTGCCGCCGGCCATCGTCTCGACCTACGCGTACGTCAACCCGGTCATCGCCGTGGCGCTGGGATGGCTCGTGCTGCGCGAGGCAGTGACGGGGTACACCCTGGCGGGCGCCCTGCTGGTGGTCGGGGGAGTCGCGGGGATTTTCAACAACCGCGATTAACTTGATATTTCGCTTTTGTTTTCATGATTCAAAAAATTCTGGATTCGGGCGGCGTTTCCCCTACTATCCGAACATGGGGAGAGGCCCTAAATACCAAGGAGTTATGTATGATTTCCAGACCATCCCTGGCCTGCCTGGGATTGTTGCTCCTGCCGGCCAGACTGGCCGCCATCCCGGTCGGCGACGCCTCCCACGGCACCCGGTCCTACGACGACTACGAGAAGCCCGCCGTCTGCGCCAGCTGCCATGACGACATCTACCAGCAGTGGACCCAGGCCATGATGAGCCAGGCGTTCACCCACCACTGGGACGAGATCGAGTACTTCGAGCTCGCGGTCCCCCACGCGGAGAAGGACGAGATGGTGGCCGGGGTCAAGGCCGGCTGCAACGGCTGCCACGCCCCCACCTCCTTCCTCGCTGGCGACACTCCGCCGCCCCGGCCGGAGGAGGGCAGCCGGGCCAACGAATCGGTCCATTGCGACCACTGCCACACCATCACCGGCTTCGAGGGCGACGTCCCCTACAACTTCAACTGGATCAGCGAGCCCGGCCGGCTCAAGCAGGGGCCCAAGCCGGGAGTCGTCTCGCCCCACCACGACACCGTGGAGAACGACTTCATCAAGACCGGCGACTTCTGCGGGACCTGCCACAACGAGATGAGCCCCTACGGCATCTGGGTCAAGAGCACCCACCTCGAGTGGAAGGAAGGGCCCTACTACGCGCAGGGCGTCCAGTGCCAGGACTGCCACATGCCCAAGGCCCACGGCAGGTCGGCCAAGATGGCCGCCGAAGGCATGGTGGCCCAGCACCTGTTCCACGGCGCCCACGATCCCGGCAAGCTGAACGGGTCGATCGAGCTGCGGATGAATCCGCTGGAGCGGGAACTCGATTACGACGGGACCGTCGTCGTCAACGTCCAGCTCTTCAACGGCAAGTGCGGCCACAAGGTGCCCAGCGGTTCGGTCGAGGACCGCATCATGTGGCTCCACGTGACGGCCACCGACTCGGCCGGCAAGACCTGGCACCTGCCCGTCGACGCCAAGGGGTTCGAGGGCGAGGAGTACACCATCTCGGCCGACGTCCTGGCCTACCAGGACATGGGGATCGCCAAGGACATCCCCGACTTCGCCGGCGTCCAGCGCGACGGGGTGCCCTTCGGCGACCGCATCTTCCGCATGGCGTACTTCGACCCCCAGGGGCGGATGACCATGCAGCAGTGGAACACCGCCTCTTTGGGCGCCGACTACCGCATCGGGCCCCGCGAGACCAAGGTCGAGACCTTCACCTGGGAGCTTCCGATCGACGTGGCCCCGGGCAAGCTCACCTTCAAGGCCGAGCTCTTCTACCAGAAGCTGGTCGCCCCCGTCGCGGAGTTCCTGAACGTGCCCGCCGAAGAAGCCGAACCTTTCCTCGTCAACCAGGCCGTGACCTGGGTCGAGGTATTCGATTGAAAAGGAGTTCCCTCATGAAGATCCTGAAGATCCTCGGTCTCGTCCTGATGGCGGGATTGATCCTGCCCCTGGTGGTTCCCCATGACGCCGGCGCCATCCCCGCCTTCGCCCGCCGCCACAAGATGAGCTGCACGACGTGCCACGCGCCCTTCCCGCGGCTCAAGGCCTTCGGCGACGAGTTCGCCGGCAACGGGTTCATGATCCCCGAGGACGAGAACGATCGCGACTACGTCGGCGCCGGGGACGATCTGCTGCGCCTGAACCGCGACTTCCCGGTGGCCGTCCGCTTCGACGCCTTCGCGGCCCTGAAGGAGAACGAGGCGGGCGACCTGAACGCCGACCTGCAGATCCCCTTCGGACTGAAGCTCCTGTCGGGCGGCACCCTGGCCCGGGGCATCGGGTACTACTTCTACTTCTACATGTCGGAGAAGGGCGAAGTGGCAGGCATCGAGGACGCCTACGTCCACTTCAACGACGTCGGCGGCATGCCCCTGGACCTCCTGGTGGGCCAGTTCCAGGCCTGCGACCCGCTGATGAAGCGGGAGCTGCGCCTGACCTACGAGGACTACCTGATCTACAAGGCCAAGATCGGTCTCTCCAACAACAACCTCGCCTACGATCGCGGCATCATCGCCATGTACGACGTCGCGAAGACCGGCACCAACCTGATCGGCATGATCGTCAACGGCAACGGCAAGGACGTCGCCGAGGGCGGCGAGTTCGACTCGGACAAGTACAAGAACTTCTTCCTGCGCGTGGGCCAGGACGTGGGAGAGTTCGTGAGCGTGGGTTACTTCGGCTACTACGGGGACGAACTGGGCTTCAACGAGGAACTGGCCACGGTGGACGCCGAGGAGAACCCCGTCCCCGCCCCCGTCTTCCACAACCGCCTGCTGTACCACGGCCCCGACCTGAAGGCCGGCAACGGGACCCTGGACTTCTCGTTCCAGTACCTGTTGCGGCGGGACACCAATCCCAACTTCGAGCCGGATGCGGTGAACGTCGAGACCTCCGGCATGGTGGGCGAACTGGTGATCAGTCCCCATCAGGACCGTTCGCGTCATTACGTCACCCTGCTCTACAACAGGATCGACTCGGACCTGGACGCGTTCGACTACGAGACCTACACGGCGGCCGTCACTCGCGTGGTCCAGCGCAACCTGCGCATGTCCGTGGAGTACACCTACGACGCGGAGCTTGAGACGAGCCGCGGAGCGGTGGGTCTGGTCAGCGCTTTCTAGACCGGGGGACTCCCGGTGGATTCGTTTCCGGGGCGCCGATCACCAGCGCCCCGGATTTTTTGTCCCGCCGGGGATGGTCCGGCACCCGGACCTTCACCAGGTCGCCCTGGCGGGGAGTCGGAACGTCACCCAGTTCGAGCAAGGCCAGACCCCGCGCGCTGCAGGCGTAGACCCCGCGGCGGCGTTCTGGCAGTTCGATCGCGTCGGACGTGACCCGGAGTTCGAGATCTCCTGGCCCTCCCTCTCCCCCTGTCGTGTTCTCCCTGCGGCCCATGAGCAGGAACGAGAGGCTCGCCCGTTGCTTGGGCAGCCCGGCCTTGCGGCCGAGCCCGTCCAGCCAGGCGGGGATGCCGCCGGCCTCGAAGGCGAAGTGACACCAGGCCTTGCGCCCGGTCCCGGGCAGGGGGCATTCCCCCTGGTGCGGGCAGGGAGCGAGGACGGACCAGCCGCGGGCCAGGGCCTGCCCCCGCATCCGGCTCAGCTGGCGGCCGGCGTCCCTCATCCCCGGTTCGATGACCAGCACCCGTCCCCCCGAATCCACCGACTTCTCCCAGGTGGCCAGCATGGCCTCCGCACGGGCTTCCTCGTCGTCCCCGCCGGACCGTCCGCCCCCCTGGCGCCCGCCGCCGGCGGGCATCTCGTTCAGAACGTTGGCGGCGACCAGCAGATCGGCCCGCTCATCCGCGGCCCGGTCGGGACCGGGGCTGCGCCGGCCGGCCCCCGCGGGCCGGAAATGCAGGCTCCAGGGGGAATCCGGGGCCAGCCGCCTGAACAGGTCGAAACCCACGCGCACCGGAGCCTCGGTCCGGTCGACGGCCGTGTAGGCCACCTCCCGGGCCCGCAGCTCCGGCCGGGCCAGCCAGAGGGCGAGCAGGAAGGTGGCCGGCCCCGCCCCCAGGTCGAGGATGCGCAGGGACGGACCCGGAGCCGGCAGGTCGCCGAGCCCCTGCAGGAGCCTTCCCTGGCGCACCAGGTTCCAGGGCAGGAAGAAGTGCAGGTAGGCGGCCAGCAGGGGCGGCCGGGCCATGTAGTCCGGCGGCAGTTCGTCCCGGTGGACGGTCAGCAGGTCCGAAAGCTCGGCCACGCCCTTGTGCAGGACGGCCCGGTGCTTGCCCTTGAGGGGGGCGACCGCCTGAAGATGGTCGGAGAAGGCTTGCAGGAACGCCTGGAGATCCTTGCCGGTGTCCGGGAAAAGGCGGCGGGCGCTCATGAGCCCAGGTGCCGGCCGGGAACCAGATGGTTCCGGACGTAGTCGGCGACCGCGTCCTCGAGGACCGTGACCGGGCTGTCGTAGCCGGCGGAGCGGATCTTGTCCATCTCCGCCCGGGTGAAGTACTGGTACCTGCCCTTGAGGTGGTCGGGCATGGGGACGTACTCGATGTCCGGTTCGCGGCCCATCGCGGCGAAGATGGCGGTGATGAGCCGGTTCCAGGAATTGGCCTCGCCCGTGCCCACGTTGAAGACCCCGCCGGCCTCGGGATGGTCCGCGAACCACAGGGTCATCGCGACGGCGTCCTTCACGTAGACGAAGTCCCGCTGCTGGCCGCCGTCCGGGAAGTCGGGCCGGTCGGACCGGAACAGCCTCACCTTCCCCTGGTCCCGGATCTGCTCGTAACCCTTGCACACCATGGAACGCATGTCGCCCTTGTGCCACTCGTTGGGACCGTAGACGTTGAAGTACTTCAGGCAGACGATTGATTCGAGCAGATTCTCAGACTTTGCCCACAAATCGAAGTCATGTTTTGATTTACCGTACAGGTTCAAAGGTTCGAGCGTTTCCAGGAGGGCGTGGTCGTCGGCGTAGCCCCGGGAGCCGTCGCCGTAGGTGGCCGCGCTGCTGGCGTTGATGAACCGCACGCCGGCGTCCAGGCAGCGCAGGCAGAGTTCGCGCGTGTACCCCAGGTTGTTCTCGGCCAGGTAGTCCCAGTCGGTCTCGGTGGTGCTGCTGCAGGCGCCCATGTGGTAGAGGGTCTCCAGGCTGCCGGCGTTGGCCGGTTCGGCCAGCCAGGTCCGGAAGGCCTCCTTGTCCAGGTAGCGGACGAATTCCAGCGGCGACAGGTTGGCGCCCCGGCCGCCCTCCGGAGCCAGGTCCACCACGATGATGTCCTTCCGCCCGGCCTGGTTCAGCTGGTGGACGATGTTGCTGCCGATGAAGCCGGCGGCGCCGGTCACTGCGATCACGATGCTCTCCCCTTTTCGGGTCCCGTCAGAAGAACTTCTTCACCAGCCCGAGGGCGCCCTGCTTCCAGGGAACCCGGTGACTCACCCCCGAGGCGTTCTCGAACTCGGCGACGTGCTCCAGGTACCACTCGAAGTTGCGCACCAGGGCGTCCTTGTTGGAATACTGCGGAGCGTAGCCCAGGACCCTGCGGGCCTTGTCGATGGACACGAAGGAATCCTTGCTGGCGGTCTCGTACACCCACTTGTAGAGCGGCGACATGCCCAGGGCGTCCAGGATGCGCAGGCCCCAGATCACCGGAGCGGCCGGGAAGCCCTTGACCTTCTTGCCGAACCCGGCCCGGTCCAGGACCGCCTGGTAGTCCTCCTTCATGGTCGTGTAGTCCCCCGCGCCGACGTTGAAGACGTCGTTGACGGTCTCGTCGGGCAAGGTGCTGCACAGCCAGATGGCCTGGCACAGGTCGGCGATGTCCAGCAGCTGGTACCGGTTGTTCCCGCTGCCGATCATGGGGAAGCCCCGGCCGTCGCGGGCCCAGTCGTAGAGCAGGGCGAACACGCCCAGCCGCTCGGGACCGATGAAGCTCTTGGGCCGGATGATGGGCACGATCATGCCCTGGGCCTGGAACTCCTTGCAGACCTCTTCGGCCATGACCTTGGCCTTGCCGTAGGGGCCCACCCCGTCGAGCTGGTCGTCCTCCAGCAGGGGATGATGATCGGGGATCCCGTAAACCGCCG
>JAHJTW010000135.1 GCA_018829565.1 bacterium
CAACAAGTCCAAGGCTGCCCGGATCCTGGGGATCAGCCGCCAGACCCTCCGGGAGAAGCTGCGGCAGTATTCGGGGAGCGATGACGACGATCTCCAGGCGGACGAGGCCGAGGCCTGACACCGTTTCCTTGATGTTTCCTCATGGAATGAGCCGCCGGACCCCGTGTTCGGCGGCTCTTCGGTTCCCGGTGAATGCTGGCCATGCAGTGCCAACAAAATGGCCACGGCCGGATTTTCCGGTTTGCCTGAACACCCGGGAGGTGGGGGACCATGGATCCTCCGCCACCCCGTCAAGCCGGCTTCACGGCACCTAAACCTCTTCAAATCAGTGTCTTCCGGCCTTGCTGGGTCCATGGCGCCTGGACCCCGGCCACATCCCGCCTTCGCCCTCCCTCAGGGTCAAGGCGGGCATATCCCTTGCGCTGCGCCCTCAGGAGGGTGAGATGTGCCATCGACAGGAAAAAAGGGTCATGCTGGCAAAAGGTAAAAAAGCGCTCCTGGTCCTGCTGCTGCTCGGGTCTCTTCCCGCCGCAGGCGCCGCCGACGGCGGCGAGAGCCTCGCCATGGAGGAGAGCGTCGGTTACCTGCAGTGGCTCCACAGCCTGGAAAAGGCCGTTCAGGGTCGGACCGCGAGCGGGGTTCCCGAGGGGAACCTCCTCTTTCCCCTGGGTCGTCCGGGCTGGGTCGAGCCCGAAACCCGACCCTACAGACACCTGACCATCAGCAAGGCCATCGGCGTCCTGGAATCCCAGTACGCCGTGCGCGCCAACGTGCCTTCGGCCCTGGTGGCCCTGGCCAACGCCCGCAATTACCTGAACCTCAGTGAATTCGACAGCGCCCTGGTCTGGTACGACCTGGCGGCCGATCTGGATTCCGCCGGGACGTTCGAGGCGGAGATCGAACTGGAAAGCATGTCCGCCGCGGTGGCGGGGAACGATTCCCTGGCCATGGCGAGCCTGGTGATGGAGACCTGGACGCGGGTCGATGATCCGGCCTCCGCGGAGAACGTCTGCCTGGCGATCCGCTGGACCCTATCCCGGGGAACGAGCGATCAAGCTGCCGGACTGACCGATCTCCTGGCTGACTTGCCGGAGGACATGGATCCCGTGCTGCGGTTCTGGCGGGCCTACGCCTCGAGTTTCAACGGGAACAGGGCGGGATCTCTGGCCGACCTGAGGATCCTGATCCGGGCCGGAGGCCTGAGCCTCGGACTCAGTGAAGGCCAGCGGGCCTGGGTCCTGACCGCCCTCGCCGACGAGGTCTTCCTGGCGGGAAACCACGACCAGGCCCGATCCCTCTACGAAACCCTGAAGGAATCCAACCTGGAGGAACTGCGCCTCTGGGGAACCTACCAGCTGGCCGGCCTGGCCTTCATCTCCTGCAGCTACCTGGAAGCGGCCACCGGGTTCGAAACCGTTTGCAAGGCGAATCAGGTGGCCATCTGGCAGAAGCAGGCCTGCGAGATGGCCGATCTGGCCGGGGAACTATCCCGGATCCACAAGGAAGGCGAACCGTATGGGGTTGCCGGGTTCTATGCGCGCTGACATCCGCCAGGCCGAGGCCGAGATCCTCGATCGTCTCCTGGGACTCTACGAGGAGGAGCGGCTGGTCTATCACCGCATCCTCGAGCTGTCCCGGAACCAGGGGGAACTGCTCCGGCAGGGCGCGCCCCTGGGCGGCGTCCGCAGGTTGCTCGACCAGAAGAAGGTCTGTCTGGAAACGATCCGCCGCCTGGAACTGACCGAGGCCAGGAGCAAGCAGGACTGGGAGAGGGGCCAGCACCACTGGTCGGCAGCCGGCAAGGCCCGGCTCCACGCCGCCCTGCGCAGGGTCGGGGAACTGATCGAGGACATTCTCCAGTGCGAGGAAAGCAACGACATGGTCCTGATCGGACAGGCGCGGGAGTTCTGATGGAAGCACTCATGGAACGCAAGACCCCGCACCCCCCGCACCGGGAAGGCGAGCCGGGGACCGCGAGCCTCCAGCACAGGCTGCTGCGGGGCTATCTGCACAAGACCAGCAACTCCCTCTGCGGCATCAAGGGGTACGCCAGCCTGATCGCCGAGCGCGGTCTGGCCGCCGGGGACAACAGCGTGTGGGCCCGGAAGATCATCCGTGAAGTCGAGAACATGGAACGGTTGTTCGCCTCGGTGGGCGACCTGACCGGCGACCGCGCCGCCAGCCCCGCTGGAGCCGACCTGGAGCAGGCATTCCTGGAGACCGTAGCCCATCTCCGGGGAGGACTGAACGGGGCCAGGCTGGAAATCGAACCCCTGCCGGCCGGCAGGCTTTTGCTGCCCGCCGCGGACCTGCGGCAAGTCGTCCGGGAACTCCTCCTCAACAGCAGCGAAGCCTGTCCCGGCGCCTGCATCAGGGTTTCGGCGGACGCCTGCGGACAAGGCAATCTCAGCCTGATGATCGAGGACGATGCGGGAGGCATCCCCGGCGACCTGCTCCGCCAGGTCAGGGACCCCTTCGTCACCACCAAGCCCGGGCACCTGGGGATCGGCCTGGCCCGGGTCGAGACGATCATGGACATGCACGACCTGGATTGGGCGCTCACCAGCGACCCTGGAAGAGGAACGACGGTTTCCCTGGAAGTGGCGGCCCTCGACTGAGGGCCCCACAACGGAAAGGCCAGTGATGGAGCACAAGCGAAGCATCTTGATCGTGGACGACGAGCAGACCATGCGGGACTTCCTGCAGGCCTCCCTCGGCAACCGGTATCGGGTCCGGACGGCGTCCACGGGCGAAGAGGCCTGGGGCCACCTGCAGGGGGACCGCTTCGAGGTGGTTCTCAGCGACATCCAGATGCCCGGGATGGGCGGCATGGGTCTGCTGGAGAGGATCGCCGGCATGAGCGGGGACAGGCCCCTGGTCATCATGATGACGGCCTTCGGGACCATCGGCCAGGCCGTGGAAGCGACCCGACGGGGAGCCTTCGATTACCTGACCAAGCCCTTC
>JAHJTW010000136.1 GCA_018829565.1 bacterium
AGGACAACGAGGTCACGGGAAGGGTCTGCGCGCCACCCAGGCCCTCGCCCCCCACCGGAGTCAGGGTGGTCAGCAAGGTGGTGCCGCCGCTGCCGTCCAGGCCGCGGATCGAGATGGTGGCCACGTCACCGAACTCCGGCAGCGAGGCCCAGCGCACCTTCAGGTCCGCCGAAGTCGCAGGGCTCAGGGTGCCGGTGGCGCCGGTCAGCAGGTCTTCGGGTCCGTCCCAGCCGCCGTCGCCGTCGCCGTCGATGCCGATCTCCAGGAAGGGACCGTCGGTGGCGACGGAGCAGCCCTGGCGGTAGGCGTCCATGATCGCGCTCATGGGAGGCAGGTTGCCCGGTCCGTAACCCGGGTCGGGCACCCTGACCACGGTCTGAACCTTGCCCATGGCGTTGTCCAGGGCGTAGTCGTCCACCGACATGTACGATGAGTAGTTGAAGTCGCCGTGGGCGTCGCTGCCGCCGGAGATGAAGACCTTGCGAGGCAGGCCGGCGGGGTCGAGAGCCAGGCGGGCCAGGTCCACGTCCAGCAGGGAGTCCCAGCGGGCCACGCCCTCCAGCAGGGGTGCGGGGTAGGGGTTGTCCGCGGGGTTGCCGGCGGCGAAGTCGGCCCAGGGATTGTTCTGGTTCAGCGAGGTGACGGTCGCGCGGGTGTTGAAGACCTCCACGCCCACGAAGCCCGTCCGGGCCAGGGCGGCCTGGTAGTCCTGGTTGCCGTAGACGGCCCCGTTGATGCCCCAGTCGAAGCCCAGCACCTCGGCGCCCAAGTCGTCGGTGGGATGGGCGGCGTAAGCGAATCCGGCGGCCGTCATCTGGTCCAGGCCCACGGGCAGCGTGGGAGTCACCGGTCGCTCCCCCGGCGCCCCGCAGTTGGGCGAGACGATCTCCACCGGATTGTAGATCAGGCAGTGCAGGGTCTTGCCGGTCGAGGTCGGATCGAGGGAGGCGAGGTTCACCTCGGCCCCGCGGAACAGGCGCAGCGTCGGCGAGTCCAGCAGCGCGACCTCCGCGCCCAGGGCCGCCCAGGCGCTGCCCAGCGCCACGTTGTCGCGGTAGACGGTGGCGATGCCGCCCTGGTCCTGGATGGTGTACTCCCAGGACAAGGTGGCGTAGCTGTAGGTGCCGTCGCCGGTCTCGTCCAGGTCGCAGGAATGGTCGGTCGTGGTCAGCCAGTGCAGGCCCATCGCCTGGGCGGTCAGGACGGCCGCGGGCAACGGGCCGCCGAACTCGTACAGGTTGTTGGTGTACATGGTGTGGTAGTGGACGTCGCCGCCGTACCATCCCGCGGGCCAGGGGAAGGGGCCGTGGCCCACGTTCACGTGGAGGACGCGCTGCTCGGTGTAGTTGAAGACGTCGTCCTTGTAGTTCACCTTCACCGTCAGGACGATGACGTCCCCCGAGGTGTAGCCCAGATTGGCGGGCGTCAGGAGCGTTCCGTTCGGCAAGGAGGGATGATTCTCGGTGACGGTGGTGACCCACACCCAGAAGTTGTACTCGCTGGGATCGTCGCCCAGCCGCTCGTCGCCGTGGTTGTGCTGCCAGATGGTGACCGGCGTGCCCGAGGTGGTGTCCTCGATGCGGCACCAGTGGAGTTGCCTGACGTCATCGACGTCGCTGTCCTTGATGATGATGGTCACGGGGATGGGCGTGTCCGCGTCGACGACGCGCCACGGTGCATCCATGAGGAAGTCCTTGGCGAGGGTGTTCTCGTACTTGTCGGAGGTCGGGCCCTGGGCGAGAGCGCCGGCGGAGAGAAAGGCGGCGGCCAGGAGAAGACATGCAGCCGGGATTTTGATCCTCTTCCGATTCATGACGACACCCCCCATGATCCGGTGATTCATTGCTCTCCGATAAATGATAGCATATTATCGGTTGTCCGGCCGGGCCGGTTGGTCCGAGTCCGGGCATTCCATCCCCGGAGGATCGTCCATGAACTTCAAGATGTTTTCGGACAACGTGTTGTTGCCATCCCTCTTGTTGCCGGCCCTGGCCCTGACCGCGACCGCCGAACCCGTCAACATGCTGTCCCTCCAGGAAGGCGCCTTTCCGGTGATCGAACCGGCCCATTACGGCAGCTGGTATGCTTACAACATGCTGGACGACAGCCCGCAGTCGGGTTGGGCCTGCGTGAGCGGGGCGGTGGGTGGGAACGTGTTCGTGTTCGAACTGGTCGCCCCGGCGACCCTCGAACGCTTCGAGTTCGACAACGCGAACGTCGATGCCGAGGGCGCAGGAGCGAAGGACATCCTGGTGGAGGTCTCGGACACGTCCGCGACCGCCGGCTTCACTCGGGTCATGGAGGCCTCGCTCGCGGACCTGACCGACGGCCAGGTGTATCCGGCGACGGCCCCGGCGCCGGGACGCTGGGTGCGGCTGACCATCGTGAACAACCAGGGCAACCGCGAGTGGACCGAGCTGTTCGGCTTCCGGGGCTTCGGCGAGAAGCCTGCCATGGCCCTGCCCGACAACATCTCCGGCACCTATGCCAGCGACTACTCCGACTTCCACGTGCTCCAGCAGGGCACGGCCCTTTCCGGGTGCTACGAGTGGGATGAGGGCCTGCTGGACGGCGTCATCGACGGCAGGGTCATGAAGATCACCTGGCGGGAATCCGGAGGGCCCGACGACAGCGGTCCTGCGGTCATGGTCTTCGCCCCCGACGGCAAGAGCTTCCGGGGCTACTTCTGGAACGTCGGGTACGGCAACGGGTCACCCAACGGCACCTGGGGCGGCAAGCTCACCAGCCGCACCGTGGGTGGCTGTCCGCACTGGTCCGGTTCGGTGGGTGGGGAACTGAAGAAGCAACTGGTCGCCGACAAGCGGGCGCGCATCTTCGGCATCCTGTTCGACACCGGTTCGGCGGTGATCAGGACCGAGTCCAGACCGGTCCTGGACCAGGTGCTCGGGCTGCTGCGTGAAGAGTCGGGCTGGGCGCTGACCATCGAAGGTCACACCGATGCGGTCGGTCCGGACGAGGCCAACCTCACCCTGTCCCGCAAGCGGGCCGAGTCGGTCAAGGCGTACCTGGTGAAGGCGGGAATCGAGGAGGGGCGGCTGGAGGCTGCGGGTTACGGGGAGAGCGGCCCGATCGCCGACAACGATACCGAGCTCGGCCGCGCGCAGAACCGGCGGGTGGAGCTGGTCAGGGAATAGGTCAGCCGTCCCGCCGGATGGCGTTGATCATCTGATCGAGCTGCTGCAGGAACAGGGACCGGTCCTTCTTCGCGAAGGGGGCCGGTCCTCCCATCATCACGCCCTGTTCCCGCAGCTGCTTGAGCAGTTGCCGGGAGGCGAGGGCGTCGGCCACGTTCTCGTCGGTGAACGGCCGGCCGGTGTGGCCGAGCACCCGGGCGCCCTTGTCGAGGCAACGGGCGGCCAGGGGGATGTCCCCGGTGATGACGATGTCGTCCTTGCCGGCTTGCTCGACGATCCAGTCGTCCGCCCCGTCCAGCCCCTGATCCACGACCTCGAGGACCACGCCGCCTCCGCCGGGATGGCGCATCCAGGTGTTGGCCACCAGGGTGACCTTCAGGCCGTACCTGCCGGCGACCTTGTAGACCTCGTCCTTGACGGGGCAGGCGTCGGCATCGACGAAGATGTGCAGCATCCGGGGGCGGCCTCCTACAGTCCGACCAGCAGGGATTCGGAGCAGAACCCGGGGCCCAGGGCCGAGATGAGTCCGTGGCCCCCCTTCCCCGGCCCGTTCTCGTCCAGGTACCGTTCCAGCACGAAGAATACCGTGGCCGAGGACATGTTGCCATGGTTTCTCAGGACCTGGCGGGGCAGGTCGAGCTGGTGGGGTTCCAGGGCCAGGGCGTTCTGGTAGGCCTCCAGGACCTTGGTCCCGCCCGGATGCAGCAGGAAGGCTTCAAGGTCGGCGATCTTCAGTCCATGCGTTTCCAGGAAGGCCCCGATGTCCTCCGCCGCGGTCCGCTCCACGATCTCGGGGATGCGCTGGGCGAAGACCACCTGCAGCCCTTCCTGCAGGACCGTCCAGCCCATGACGTCCAGGGAGTCGGGAAAGAACCGGCTGCGGGTGTCGAGGATCTCCAGGCCCGCGCCCTCGGTTTCCGCCCCGCCCACGATGGCGGCCGAGGCGCCGTCCCCGAACAGGGCCGTGGCCACCAGGTTGGCCTTGGAGGTGTCGCGGGGCAGGAAGGTCAGGCCGCAAAGCTCGGTGGCGACGACGAGGATCCGGGCCCGGGGATGGGCCAGGGCGTAGTGGTGGGCATGGGACAGGCCTGCCGCCCCGCCGGCGCAGCCCAGGCCCCAGATGGGGGTGCGGCGCACGTCCGGACGCAGGCCCAGGACGTTGATGAGGCGGGCGTCGATGGAGGGGGTGGCCAGGCCGGTGGTGTTCACGTAGATGACGTAGTCGACGTCGGCCGGGGCCAGGCCCGCCTTATCGAGGGCGCGGCCTGCGGCGGCGGCGGAAAGGCGGGTGGCCTCCCGGACGTACAGGGCGCTCTTCTCCGCCAGGTCGTGCTCGGTGAGGAACCATTCCTCCGGGGCGGCGAAGTAGCGGGTGTCGATGCCCGCGTGGGTGAAGAGGGGCATCAGCCGCTCGAGGTCGGGGATGCTTCCGGCGAACTGCTGACGGGCGAACGCCGCGGCCTGGGCCTGATCGACGCGGGTATCGGGAACGGCGGTGGCCACCGCCAGGATCCTGGACATGACGAAGCTCCTTCAACGGAAGTGGTGTCGGGCATATCGTCACAAGGTAGCTGGGAACGGCAAATAGCACAGGGGGCGGGAGCCTCGTGCCGCGCTGCATCCCGCGGCACGGGGTGTTGACATGTTCTGTCCATCCTGGCAGGATAAACGGGGCACTGCAATTTTCCCGGAGGTCAGCTCATGCGCCGCTTGGTTTCCAGTTTCGCCCTGATCCTGCTTGCCGGGTTCCTCGGAGGCTGTGCCTCCTCCTCGCATCCCCTGGTGGGGTCCTGGCGCCTGGTCGAATACGACGGCCGGCCCGTGGAAGAGGAAATGGTCAAGATCGTCACGCCAACCCGCTTCGCCTTCGGCCGCGAGGACGGGGACGGGGTCTGGGCCGGCGGCGGCAGGGTCGAGGTGACCCGCGGCGTCTACACCGAGATCATCGAATACCACAGCAAGGCCAGGCTGGTGGGTATGGTGGGCGACTTCAGCTACGCACTGAAGGACGGCCGCTGGATCCACCAGGGGATCATTGCCGCTCCCGGCGGCAAGGTGAAGGTCGACGAGGTGTGGGAGCGGATCGAGGACTGAGGCGAAACCCGCCGGGATGATGACGTGGCGGCCGGAATCCAGACCGGCCGCCTTTTTGCGGGGATGGAGGGGGTTCCCGCCGGTTTCCCCCGAAACCTCAGGCCGCTCCGTCGCCCTGCGCGGGCCCCCCGCGCAGCTTGACAGGATCGCGGCCGGCGGCCTTGCGGACGCGCAGGTTGAGCATCTCCACGAAGACCGAGAACCCCATGGCGAAGTAGATGTAGCCCTTGTTGATGTGCTGGCCGAAGGCTTCGGACACCAGCGACATGCCCACGAGCAGCAGGAAGGCCAGCGCCAGCATCTTGATCGTGGGGTGGCCCTCCACGAACTCCCCGATGGGCCCCGCGGCCGCCATCATGACCAGGACGGCGATGACCACCGCGGCGATCATCACCGGCAGGTGGTCCGCCATGCCGATGGCCGTGATCACCGAGTCCAGGGAGAACACCACGTCCAGCACCATGATCTGGGCGATGACCGACGCGAAGGAGACCGCCGCCTTGGCCGCGCCGTGCTCAGGATCGCCCTCGAGGTTGTGGTGGATCTCGAAGGTGGCCTTGGCCAGCAGGAACAGGCCGCCGGCCAGCAACACCAGGTCGCGGGCGGTGACCCCGTGGCCGGCGATGGTGAACAGCCCGCGCTCGAGGTGGGCGATCCAGGCCAGGGAACACAGCAGGAGGATGCGGGTGAGCATGGCGGCGGCCAGACCCAGGGTCCGGGCCCGCTTCCGCTGCGAGGCGGGCAGCCGTCCGGCGAGGATCGAGATGAAGATGATGTTGTCGATGCCCAGCACGATCTCGAGGCTGGTGAGCGTCAGCAGGGCGATCCAGGCTTGGGGTTCGGTCATCCAGTCCATGATGGCGGTTCCTTGCTCGGGTTGATCGCGGCTCCGGGCCGTTGGGCGCTGGGCCCGGGCAGGATACCACCGACAGGGCCGGGGCCCAAGCGGCAGGATGGCACGGCTGCAGGATGACACCCGTTGCGGCGGCAATTTCCCCGCAACCAATTCCGACTTCGGGCGTA
>JAHJTW010000137.1 GCA_018829565.1 bacterium
CGAAGTCCAGCACCTTCACCCTGCCGGCCGGCGTCAGCATCACGTTGCCCGGCTTGAGATCCCGGTGGATCACGCCGCTCTCGTGGGCCGCCTCGACGCCGGCGGCGATCTGACCGGCCACCTCGATCGCTTCATCGAGGGGCAGCGGGCCGCGCGCCAGCCGTGCGGCGAGCGTCTCGCCCTCGACGAACTCCAGCGCCAGGTAGGGGGCGCCGTCGGCCGTCTCCAGGCCATGGATTCCCGCGATGTTCGGGTGGGAAAGCGACGCGAGCATCCGCGCCTCGCGCTCGAAGCGCGCGAGCCGCTCGGGGTCCCGCGAGAACTCCGGCGGCAGGGACTTGATGGCCACGTCACGCCCGAGCCGCGTGTCACGGGCGCGATAGACCTCGCCCATGCCGCCCGCCCCTAGCGAAACGCCGATCTCGTAGGGGCCTAGCCTGGTTCCGGGGGTCATTTCCATCGGGGCAATGTACTACGGTCTCGGGGATCGGACCACACCGGTATCGTGGCGACGGAACAGCAGCGCCCGGGCTGGGCCATGATGCCGGGGAAGGTCGGCCAGGGCCAGGCATACGACGGGGGCCGTGCCTGCCGGCCCAGGTCCTGTCGCTGTCAAATCCCCGGAAGCACAGGTATTCGGTGACGAGCAACGTATCTCCAGGATCCTGGAAAATCCGAAAATCGTCTCCAAATCCCCATTTCGACCTGAATTTCTGCAATGTAGGTCCCCTGGGTGGCGGTTTTGGATATCATTATCAGAAAACAGAAGGGCGCCCGAGCCAGGATATCGCCCTTTTCGGCGCGGATGGGGTTTCGACCAGGGACACCCCGATTTCCCGGCCACCAGCTCCTGAAATCTCGGGATTCCCGAAAATCCGCACCCTCTCGAGTGGCGCCATCCTGAACACATCTACATGAACGACAACGGCTTGAATCGGTCCGGTTGCCCTGGCCCGCCTCCTGCCTTTCCCGGCCTGTGCGGCCGAAAAGGCCCATGGACATCGAGATGGGAAACCGGGAGGCACCGATCATGCCGTGGAACAGACTTCTATCGCCCCGACGGCCCTGGACCGCCGTCATCATGACCCTGGCGGGGGCGGTGGGACTGGGCGTGGCCCTGATCTTCGCCGCATGCCCTGATCGTCCGATCACGGCACGGCAGCACCTGCTCGACGGCGTGTGCTGGGGACTGGTCATGGGTGGAGTTTCCGGCACTTTCCTGGCGGGGGCGGGATTCCGGTTCGGCTGGCTGATCCTTTTGGGGTTGCAACCCGTGTGGATCGCCTATTCGGTGGTGACGGGCCAGTTCGGTTTCGTCATCGGTTCGGTGGCCTACGCCGGGGCCCAGGTCAACGGGTACATCCGGGCCTCCACGATCCGGGCGATGGGCGAATCGGGCCGGCACCGGAGCGCCGGAATGGACGATGAAGCCGGCGACACGACAGGGGATTGCCCGCCCCCGGAATTGGGTTTAGCTTGTCCCCCATGCCGGAAAAAAGACCCAACCGCAACATCGACAAGGACATCCTTTTCGAGATCGTCCAGGGAACCGCCTCCGCTACCGGGGTGGAGTTCTTCGACCAGCTCGTGAAGCACCTTGCCCAGGCCCTCGGGACCAAGTGCGCCTGGGTGACGGAGTGGCTGCCGGAGGAGCACCGTCTGCGGGCCCTGTCCTTCTGGCTCGACGACGGCTATTGCGAGGACTACGAGTACGACATCGCCGGCACCCCGTGTGAACCTGTCATCGACCGCCGGGAGATGGTCCACATTCCCGACCGGCTGATCGAGCTCTTCCCCTCGGATCCGGACCTGGAGCCCTTGGGCGCCGTCAGCTACCTGGGGAAGGTCCTGGAGGACACCGACGGGCGCATCCTGGGGCACCTCGCGGTGCTCCACGACAAGCCGCTGCCGTCCGGGTCGGACATGGAGTCCATCTTCAACATCTTCGCCGGACGGGCGGCCGCCGAACTGCGGCGCCTGCGGCGCGACGCCGTCCTCCGCGAGCGGGAGCGGAAGCTGACCCTGCTCGTCGACTCCGCCATGGACGCCATCGTCGAACTGGACGCGGATCTGACCATCACCCGCCTCAACTCCGCAGCCGAGAAGACCTTCGGTTGCGCCGCCGCCAACGTGGTCGGCACCATCTTCGACGTGTTTCTCACCAAGGCGGCGCGCGGCAAGCTCGCCTACCTCAAGGCCCGCCTGGCCGAGGCGGATCCGGACCAGCGATCCATGTGGATTCCCGAAGGGTTCGAGGCGGTACGCGCCGGCGGGGCGCGTTTTCCCGCGGAGGGGGCCCTGTCGCTGTACGAACTCGACGGGCGGCACTTCTACACGCTGATCCTGCGGGACATCGATGAACGCCTGGCCGCCGAGGCGCGGATCCGCGCCCTGGTGAGCGAGGCCGACTACCTGCGCGCCGAGATCGACGCCCTGCACGGCTTCGACGGGATCGTGGGCGAGAGCCCGGCCCTGCGCGCGGTCCTGGCCGACGTGGACCGCGTGGCCGGCTGCGACACCACGGTGCTGATCACCGGCGAGACCGGAACGGGCAAGGAGCTGATCGCCCGCGCCCTCCACCAGCGCAGCCCCCGGGCAGGCCGCCCCCTGATCAAGGTGAACTGCGCCGCCATCCCCGCGAGCCTTCAGGAGAGCGAGTTCTTCGGCCACGAAAAGGGGGCCTTCACCGGGGCGACCCAGAGGCGGGAAGGGCGGTTCAAGCTGGCCGACGGCGGCACCATCTTCCTGGACGAGGTCGGCGAGCTTCCCCTCGACCTGCAGGCCAAGCTCCTGCGGGTGCTGCAGGAGGGGGAGTACGAACCGGTGGGCGGATCGCGCACGGTGAAGGTGGACGTCCGCGTGGTGGCGGCGACCAACCGCGACCTCGAGGCCATGGTCGAGAAGGGACGATTCCGTCGGGATCTCCTCTACCGCCTGAACGTGTTCCCCCTGCACGTGCCGCCGCTGCGGGACCGCGGGGAGGACGTCGTCCTGCTGGCGGAGTCCTTCGCCCGGATCATCGCCGGCCGTGATGGCCGCCCCGTGCCTCCTCTGACGCCGGACTGCCGCTACAGGCTGAAGCGGTATTCCTGGCCGGGCAACGTCCGGGAGCTGCAGAACGTGGTCGAGCGGGCCATCATCACCTCGGAGGACGGGAGGCGCTTGAACCTCGACCGCGCCCTGCCCTCCGATCCCGAGCCCCCGACCGTCACGTCCCCGGTTCCGGAACCGGACCGCGTGCTGACCGATGCCGAATTCCGCGACCTCGAGCGGGCCAACATCGCCCGGGCCCTCGAGGCTTCCGGCGGGAAGATCGCCGGCAAGGGGGGCGCAGCCGAACTCCTCGGCCTGAAACCGAACACCCTGGCCTCCCGCATCAAGGCCCTGGGCGTCGAGCGCCCCGGCGGGGCCTGATTTTCCGCGTCCGGATTCCCGGAATCTCGGGAGCTCCGAGATTCCGGGATTGGCGGACAAGCCTGGCTATCCTTGTATCTTGTTTCATTTCAACATTTATGAAGATTTTTCAATCCGGCACGAGTCTTCCTGATGGGGGATCGAAGCGGCGCCGCGGTGGCGCCGAAACGACACCAGAAAGGGAGAGAGCCATGAAAACCGATGCGACCAGGATGATGAACGGCCTGCCCCTCGACCAGATGATGGAGACCGTGGCGGCGATCAAGGACGACCCGAAGCTGGCCCGCTTCCAGTTCCGGAACAGCAACCGCTGGGTCGGGGGCGGCGAGAACCGCTCGACGATCCAGAGATTCTACGGGGCGGGTCGCGAGGACGACTCGCGCGATGCCCCCTTCACCTTCACCAACGGCGAGCCCCCGGTCCTGCTGGGAAACAACGAAGGGGCCAACCCTGTCGAGTTCCTGCTGCACGCCCTGGCGGGCTGCGTGACGACTACCCTGGTCCTCCACGCCGCGGCCCGAGGCATCAGGCTGACGAAGCTGTCCACCGAGCTGGTGGGCGACATGGACCTGCAGGGTCTGCTCGGCCTCGACGAGGGCGTGTTCCCGGGCTACGAGAGCATCCGCATCGCCATGGACGTGGAAGCCGACTGCAGCGACGAGGAGCTGGAAGACCTGATGGCGTTCGTCCGCGGCCACTCGCCGGTGTGCAGTACCGTCTGCAAGCCGGTGCCGGTGGTCATCGAGAGGGTGAAGGCGGCCGGCGCCGCCTAGACCCCGGTCCAGCGCGGCATCGTCCCGGGATCGCGGAGATCCCGGGACGGCGGCCGGGGAGCCGAGAGGGTGAACCTCAACCTCCCCCACAGGGCTCATGGCAGCAGCGGCGCGCCGACCTGAGCGCCGGACAAGGCAGAGGTTATCGAGAATTCCTACAAGAAGCCGGCAATGATGGGGGTGCTCGTCGGCATCCCCCTGTTGGTCATCGTGATCGTGCTTCTCGCTGAGTGCCGTCGGTAAGTCGCAAATTCGCTGATTTATTTTGTCTAATCTCTACTTGTTCTTGCCGCCCTTGGCCGGCAGTGGTGGGCGGGCAGGGTGCGCCTTGGCGAAATCGGCAGCCTTCTTCTGCTTCATGTCCGCCTTTTGCGTCGCATCCTGCTTGCTGTGCCGTTCCTTGGATTTGGGGGATTTGTCACCCATGGTGGACCACCTGTCTTGTTTTCCGGAAGTATCGGATCTGCTGACAGCGACAACATACATCCGCCCGGCCTTGACCGCCGGAATCCAGGTGTCCGATCGTCCCTCGGCCGAGGTCATGCGCACGCCCGGGAAGCTGGATCGGTCTACCCAGGAACTCCCAAACACCACTGAATACCGGGATCGAAGGCCGAATTCGGCGCGGATGGGGTTATGACCAGGGACACCACCAACCCTGCGCAGAGACTCTCCTCATCGGGACCGGCACATCGGGCCCAGCGCGAATATCCTACTTGATTGGTCTTCATTTCCGTGATAGTATGCGCACGGGAGGAAATATTTCTAATGAAACATTAAATTTTTACGGTGGCTGAGCCGGATTCGACAAGGCCGGGGCCTTCAGACCGACTCTTTCCTCAAAACCGGAAACCACCCGCACCCGCCATTGCGACCTGAAGTATCGGACCCCCTCCTCGCATCACAAGGTTGATTCTTGCGTGCCGCCGGACCGCTCCGCCGGCACGGACAAGCATTCTGTTGGAGGTGGATGATGATGCGACTCATCGGGCCTCGCCGTCAGGGCGGGGCAGCAATCCCGCGAGGCCGCGATCCGACCCGGAAAACGTCCCTGTGGAGATATTCCCATCCAATCCCCTTCACCCCATCCCAATGAGGAGATTGACATGAAACATCAACTTCGATTCCCGGTCTGCCTGGCATTGCTGTGCCTGGCCGTTCTGACCCTGCATACATCAAGCGCATCGGCCGCTCCGGTCTTCGGTGAAGTCTGGCAGCTCAAACAGCCCGACGGCACGCTCGTCGACGTCAGGATCTGGGGCGACGAGTTCTACCAGGTCGTCGAGAGCCTGGACGGCTACACCTTGACCCGCGACCCGGCTACCATGGTCATCTGCTACGCCCGCCTTTCCAGCGACGGCAACACCCTGGAATCGACCGGTGTGGAGCTGGGTTCGCGCAATCCCGCCACCCTGGGCCTGACCCCGCACGTGCGGATTTCCGACGAGGCCGCGCGGGCGGCCGTCGATCAGGCCCGGTCCCGGCCGCTGAACCAGCCCGGCATGGACAAGGGGGCCTACTTCCCGTCCATCACCGGCAACGTCAAGGGGCTCTGCATTCTGGTCGACTTCGACGACCAGTCCGCCACCATCGCCCAGAGTGAAGTCGATGATTTCTGCAACATGATCGGCTACACGGGCAACGGCAACAACGGTTCGATCCGGGACTACTTCAGTGACACCTCGGATGGAATCTTCGACTACACCCAATACGTCTCTCCGACCTACTACCGCGCGCCGAATGATTTCTCCTGGTACGACGACCCGGACGAGCCCTGGCTCGACCGCGGTCTCCAGCTGCTGTTCGAGGCCCTGGACCAGCTGGAAGCCGACGGCCTCGACTTCAGCCAGTTTGACGCCAACGGTGACGGCTACATCGACGCCGTCAACATGTTCTACGCCGGCAGTACGACGGCCGGCTGGGCCAAGGGCATGTGGCCCGGCTCGGGCTGGATCCAGGACGAGTGGAGCGCCGACGGCGTCGCAACGCTCCGGTTCCAGTTCACCGGCATGGGTACCGGCCTCACCATAGCTACCTACCTGCACGAAAACGGCCACATGCTGGGCTTCTGGCCCGATCTCTACGACTACGACACCGACGCCGACGACTCGGCCGGCATCGGGGCGTTCGGAATCATGTGCAACTCCGGTTCCAGCACCAATCCGGTCGAACCCTGTGCCTACAACAAGTTCATCTCGGGCTGGGGCAACGTGACGACCTACGCCACGCAGCAGTTCGACATCCCCACCCCGGCTTCGTCCAACACGATCTACAAGTTCGACAACCCGGGTGCGGCGAACGAATACTGGCTGGTGGAAAACCGTCAGCAGACAGCACGCGACGCCAACATACCCGACAGCGGCCTGGCCATCTGGCACATCGAAACCAACGGCAACAACAGCGACAACCAAATGACCCCGGCCAACCACTACCTGGTCACCCTGGTCCAGGCCGACGGCAACTGGGATCTGGAGAACAACGTCAACCAGGGGGACGGCACCGACCTCTGGGGGGCGCCCACCTACACGGCCCTGCGGCCCTTCACGTCACCCAACACGGACTGGTGGGACGGCAGCGCCTCGGACTTCACCTTCTTCGACATCAGCGCCTCCGGCCCCGACATGACCTTCAGCTTCAACCCCGCCAACGAACCGCCGGTGGCCGCCTGCCAGAACGTGCAGGTGTCCGCCGACGACGACTGCAACGGCATCGTGACACCGGCCATGGTGGACGCCGGTTCGTCCGATCCGGACGGGGATCCGATCACCCTGGAACTCTCGCCTCCGGGACCCTACGCGCTGGGCGTCACCGACGTGACCCTGACCGTCACCGACGACAAGGGTGAGTTCGACACCTGCAACGCGACCGTGACCGTGGTCGACACCACGCCGCCGATGGTGACGTGCCCGGCCGACATCGTGATCGAGTGCACCGAACCCGGCGGGGTTTCGGCCACCGACGGCCAGTTGACCGCCTTCTTCGCCGCCTTCATGGCCGAGGACAACTGCGACGACGACCTGGACATCATGAACGACGCCCCGGCCATCTTCGACGGACCCTGCGAGGTCGGCGGCGGCGTCACCGTGGTGACCTGGACCGCCACCGACGACGCCGGCAACTCGGCCCAGTGCGCGGCCACCGTCACGGTCGTCGACACCACACCGCCGGAGATCGAAGTGACGGTCGATCCGCAGGTCCTGTGGCCGCCGAACCACAAGATGGTCGACGTCGAGTACACCGTGACCGTCAGCGACGTTTGCGACCCGAACCCCGCCTGGGAGATGGTGAGCCTAACCAGCAACGAACCCGAAGACGATCTGGGCGACGGCACCACCGAACCCGACATCATGGGCGCGGACTTGGGAACCGCCGACACCTCGGTCAGCCTCAGGTCCGAACGTGAGGGGCTCCTGACCGGCCGCATCTACCAGGCGACCTTCATGGTCACCGACTGCTCGGGCAATTCGGCCCTGACGACGGCCAACGTCTACGTGCCCCGCTCCAAGAGCGACATCGGCACCATCCTTAGCAGCAGCTCCCTGGAAACCTCGGAGACCGAGGTCTACTACATGGTCAGCGGAGCCTCCCTGTGGCGGAAGAAGATTCCGGTCGAATTCATCGGCGGTGAGGTCGAAGGCGACGGCCTGCGGACCGTCGATCCGCAGTCGGCCTTCATCACCAACACCGCGGGCGTGGTGCTGCCTTCCGCGTTCTACATGAAGGACATCGACGACGACGAAATCCCCGACGTCCTGCTGGCTTTCCCGCAGCCGGCCTTGATGAACCTGATCGTCGAGTCCCAGGAAATGGACGGCGATCCGGTGATGGTTCTCGAGGTGGGGCGTGAGATGTTCATGGTCCTCGATTTGGGCAACATCCAGGTTAGCGCCCCGGATCTGGGCTTCATCATCAACAGCCTTCGCGAAGGTGATGGCGAGGACGAGCGGAACCTGGATCGCGACCCCGAGAGCACGGTGACCGTGGCCCGGACGACCGGCATCACCTCGACCGCGCCCAACCCGTTCAATCCCAGGACCACCGTGTCGTTCTACCTGCCTCAGGACGGTCATGTGGATCTGTCGGTGTTCGACGTCGGCGGCCGGTTGATCAACCGGCTGGTCAGCGAGACACTCACGGCAGGGGATCATTCGGTGGCCTGGACCGGCACCGACACGCGCGGCGGCCGGGTGGCGTCTGGCGTCTACTTCTTCAGGATGAGGACTGGCGACGTGGTCGACACCAAGCGGGTCCTCCTGATCAAATAACGGCCTGACCTTCAGGAGGTCATATCGACGGCCCCTGGTTTCACGACCCGGGGCCGTCTGCTTTCACGGTGAGGTTACATGCCATCGCTTGACACCCTACTCCACATTCCACCCATCATACTTCGCATACCCACCGTTCTCCGTTTTGGGCCCCCTTCCGTTGATCACATGGTTGATTCCTCCTACCCGGCCCGAAAACGTAACGATATGCTTGATCTTGATACCCGGTTTGTCGGGAACTTCCATGGCGTTTCCCAGCCGGACGTTGTTCTTTTCCGCTTGTTCGCCACGGAAGAAGGAGTATATCCCCAATCCCCACGCCGCGTGTTCGTTGACATGATCGGCCACCCTGTAAGCCGAATACCCGGGCTTACCGTCATCATTCCAGTCTTCGTTGCTTGGTGGTTCGTATGGGATTTCACACTGGTAGAAGTAAGTGCGGCCGCGTTCGCCGTTCCACAGCGTCTGATGGCTCTGGAAGTGCTCGTTGAACAAACCATAAATGGTGACATCATCACCATTCACGATCTAACCATGCTCGCTTCGGTTGATGTTCCAATCGGCGCCGGTTCCGTGGTCGGCTCTCCATAGCCAGAAATGATCGCCTATCACATGGTTGGTGTTGATTTCCAGACAGGTCTTCGCCGTTCCGGCAAGAGCCCCGCCCACTCTGATGTAGATATCATGCAAACTCGTCGGGTTATCTCCATGACCTCTGGAAGATCCCCTGTCTCCTATCTGAACCAGCACGTCGGACTCTTTCAAACCGGCGTCCACCATGATTCCCGCAATGATGACCCCGGCTTCAGCCGACGTTTTCAAAGCCATATTGCCGTGGGTGGGGACCAGAGTAGGAAGTCCTATTCCCAGTATCACCGTGTTGGGATTTTCCACGGTGACAGCCTCGTCCAAATAATATATTCCGGGAGTCAAGAGAAGGTGTCTTCCCCTCGCCAAGGCCTGGTTCATGGACTCCGCATCGTCTTCGTCCGCATGGGCAATGTGGAAGTCCTCAATCGGTATGATGTTGCCTTTTTCATCTCCGGCCTTCCAGGTTACGCCACAGGTTTCACGTTGAAGTTCCGGCACAAAAACGGCGTATTCATCTTCCCCTGTGAGAAACAGGAAGGGTTTATCGCGCAAAATGGGTGCTTTTTCCACCACCGTGGTTGGAGTTGCGGGCCAATCGGGTTCCGGGGCACCCTTGACGCCGACAAACACACGATTCCACGCGCCGCCTTCCCAGTATCCAATTTCAGAATTCCGGGTAAACCATTGTTGCCCCGAGGTCAAACCCGCCCTTCCCGTGACGATGGAATTGGCCAAGACACCCCCGCTCGCCCAGCTTCCCTTGTCGAAATTGACATCACCCAGAATATGGAGGCGTCGCAAGGGAGCCGCTTGCGATACGGCCCACAACATCCACCTGTCAGACGCATCGGGATAGACCTTGAAGTTTTCGGCTCCGCGCCAGAACTGGATGGTGACCTTGTTGTCCGGCCGTGACCATGTGGATTGCACCGCCCCGTGAACGACCACATCATCGGGCGAACGGCCCAATCCCAGAGCTTGCACGTAATAATCCACGGTTACCTTGTTGTGGTAGGTGCCCGGTTTGAACAGCAAGGCGACACGCTCATCAATGAATTCCTTGCCGGCATGCTGTTCGTGGACATGATCCAGAACGCTTTGGATGTCGGCGGCACACATGGACTCATCGAATACGTAAACGTTTTTGCCGAATATGGAATTGTTGGGCAGATCGCCGGGCAGCTGCTGCTGGCTGTTCATCAGCAATATCGCTCCAAGTAATGTGAATACATACCTCATGGGACTTCCCTCGGCTTCGAAGACAATCCGTCAGGCGGTTTTCGCCGCGATGTCGCCATTATTGCCCATCCATGCGAACGCGGGAATAGGGAGCCGGTGGAGCCAGAGACTCGAGTCTCTCAGGTCGTCCTAAAAGCACCCTACGGGTATTCCCGCCACTTCCTCGGCAATCATCCCCTCCCATGAACCCGATCACACCGCCCCCACCGGGCGCGCCCGGGCGAGGCCGACTTGCCCCGGTGCCACCACGACTTGAGGATCTCCACGAGGATCCAGGTTTCGAGCATCGCCCCCGACACCGCGCCAGTCGCGACGGCCTGAGCCAGGCTGCGGGTATGCCCGGTTCCGGAAAACAAGACGATTGCAACGGAGGACATTTCGCCTCCTCCTCGAATGGCAAAGCCGGCGAATGAACCCGGCTGAGATTCTGTGTCAGGAATACGAAACGACTTCGATCTCGATCCCGTTCGGATCATCGAAGTAGAAACGACGACCCGGCTCGTAGTCCGCATGGTTGCGGGTGGGGAAGCCGGCCGCTTTGATCTTCTCCTCGACCGCATCGAGATCCTCGACGACCACTCCGATGTGGTTGAGACCGCCAATCGTGGCGTAGGTGTTCCCCGGTTCGTCCGATCCACCCAAGGAATAGACGGCGACATAGGAATTCTCGTCGCCGACGTGGTACACATCACCATCGTGGATACCCTTTCCGGACCAACGGATATTCCACCCAAACAGGTCCCGATAGAGTTCCGCTGTTGCTTTAGGATCGCGGACGGTGACGTTCACGTGTTCCAGGAATGAGTGCGTCATCATCTAACCTCCAGCGGCACGCCTCAAGGCGCACCGGCTCCATCTTGCTCCAGGTTTGAAAGAAGCTTGGCCAACAAGGCGGCCACCTTCTTTCGCTCCTGATCGTCCAATACGGCGGCGGCGGCCGTCGCCTCGTCGAAGCGGACTGTGATCGCCCGATCGACGAGTTCGCGGCCGGGCTCCGTGAGCACGACATGCACGCCGCGACGGTCGTCGGGATTTCGATCCCGGCGTACCAGACCGACCTTCTCGAGCCGATCCAACCGGTTTGTCATGGCTCCCGAGGTGAGCATCGTGGCCTGGCTCAATTCCGTCGGCGTCAATCGGAAGGGCTCGCCTTGGCGCCGGAGCGTAGCCAGGACGTCGAAGCCCCAGAGACCCAACCCCAGAGGCGCCAGCGCATCACCGACTCGCCGCTTCAGGTGCTCCGCAAGGACCAGAACACGCCCGACGACCTCGAACCCTGAAGGATCGAGATCCGGTCGCTCCCGGGACCACTGCTCAATGATCTGTTTGATGGCATCTGCTCCAGTCATGGGGTCAATGTACACCAATTAATTTTGATGTCAAGAGTCTTGACATAAAGCTTAATTCAAAGTATCTTCACGTCAAGACAGTTTTCCTGGCGAGTGATCGCCGCGAAACTCGGACTCGACTAGTCAACCAACTGGTTGTGGAATAAGGAGAAAAAGCAATGAACATCTTCCCCAGGTCCATGATTCTCTGTCTGCTTGCCGCTTTCACCTATCTTGCCGTCGCAGTCTCGGGCGTGGGCGCGAACATGCCGGAAGTCGGAAAAAGCCCCTGGGGTCCCGAGGATGAACTCGGCGCCCTCAACCGCATGACGGAAGAATCGCGCGCCGCCATTCTCGCCCGTATCAAGGGCGGGGAGGTTTACGACCTGGCCGTGGACTACTTCATCGGCATGCCCAGTTGGCACCTTCTGGGCGATCCCCGTTACCAGTTCTGGATGACTCACACCCCCCACGGCACCGTCGTGGACGATCCGGCCGGAGTGGGTCGCACACAGAACGAAATCGTCTCTTACACCGGGGATGCCGTTTCCTTCTACACGCACATGGGCACACATATCGATGCCCTGAACCACTTCGGGCTGAACGGCAAGATCTACAACGGTTTCAGCGCCGAGGAGCACCTCGGTGACCGCGGTTGGAGGAAAACCGGGGCCGAGACGATCCCACCCATTATCGCGCGCGGCGTGCTGATCGACGTTGCCGAGTCCAAGGGCGTCGAGCAGTTGCCTGACTCATATGGCATCACGGTCGATGATCTGCAGACTGCCCTCGCGCGACAGCGTGTTCAACTCTCGCCTGGTGACGTCGTGCTGATCCGTGGCGGCCGGATGCACGCCTGGCCCGACGATGACGGCTACGTCCTGGACCAGCCCGGGCTGACGTTGCCCGCGGCGCGGTGGTTGGCGGAGGACCGGCAGGTGATGGCCATCGGCGGAGACAACCTCAGTTTGGAGCACTTCCCTGTTGCCGAAGGTTCGGAAACCTGGGTCCCAGTCCATACCTACCTGCTGGCCCAAGCCGGAGTCCCGATCATCGAGGTGGTCTACCTCGAGGAACTCTCCCGCGACAGGGTTTACGAATTCGCCTTCATCGCCGCCTCGCTCAAGCTGAGCGGTGCTTCGGCGGCTCCGTTCCGGCCGATCGCGCTCCCCTTGAACTGAGCCGGTGGCCGTACCGAAACGAAAGGCGATCGCCATGTCCAACAACGCTGTTCGAGACGCAGACCCGGCCGTCGCCGGCAGCCGTCCCTGGCTGGTGCCCGTGGCCAGTCTGCTGACGGTCGGTGCCCTGCTTGGGTTGTCGACAAACCTGGTGAAGTACGCGGCGAACCGGGGCCTGAATCCGCTGACCCTGCTGACCTGGTCGGTCGTGGGTGCGGCGCTGGTCGTGAGCACCGTGAACGCGGTAACCGGCCGGCTGCGGCGCCCGGACCGCCGCTACTTGGAGTACTTCTTTGTTGCCGCGCTGGTTGGCGTGGTGGCGCCGAATCTCTTGATGTACGCCGCCGTTCCGCGGGTCGGCGCCGGCTTCGTGACCCTGTCCATCGCCTTTCCGCCGTTGCTGACCTACCTCGGCGCACTGGCGCTTAGAATGGAGAGGTTCGACGGCTTCCGCGCGACGGGCGTCGGAGTGGCGCTGGCCGGAGCGACCTACATGGCATACATGAAGGTCTCCACGCCGGATGCGCCTGTAATCTGGATCGCCGCTACGATGCTGGCGCCGGTGATCCTGGCCGTCGGCAACATCTACCGGACGGCTCGCTGGCCCGCCGGAGCAGCACCGGAAGAGCTGGTACCGGGTGTCCTACTCGTCTCTGGAGCCGCACTGATTGCGGCCGGGGCATTCACGGGGATTCCCCTCGCGGTGCGCTGGCACGACTCATTCGATATCCTTCTGATCGTCCTGCAGGCCGGTCTGCTTTCCGCGCAGTACGTGCTGTACTTCGTCCTGCAGAAGCGAGGCGGGCCCGTATTGATGAGCCTGCTGGGATCGGTCGCAGCCGTGATCGGCGTGCCGACGGCGGTTCTGTTGCTGGGTGAGACTCTACCCGAGGGAATCGTTCCCGGGGCGGTGGCAATCACCGTAGGAATCGCCTTGGTGGTTCGTGATATTGAAAAAAGAACGAGTGACCGCAACGGCAATACGCCCGCACGGTTCTCCGGGGAATTGCGCATCAGCGAACTCGAAGGCGCATACCGAGTCGAAGGAGGCAAACCATGTCATCACGCAAAGCGGAAGTCGAGCGCCGGGTCCAAGAGCTCATCGAAAGTGGAAGCAACTACCGGGTGGAAGAACCCGAAAAGATCTACCACCCGAACCTAAGGATCGTGAAGCTCGTCGCGGCCGCTCGGTGCCTCGCGGAGTCCCGCCTTTCCGGCTCGGCCGCCTCCACCAACCACTACGGAGTGGGTTTCGTCGGCTTTTGCAGGTGTCCAGGGCTAGGGTAACCAAAATAGTGAACATGCTGGGATTGAAAATTCCTGAACAGGAAATGAGCCTCAAACTCGCCCCGCCCTCAAATAACTCATAGGTCCAGGGCCAGAGCTCGCTCCAGCGGACCTGGCGACCGAGCCAAGATAACGCCCCCTTCGGCGCGGATGGGGTTTTGACTAGGGACACCCTTGAAGACCAGGGAATCCCTCAGGGCCGGCACCTGGCCGACGCCGGCCAGGATCCACGAGAGCAGATAATCCCGCTCGAGGACCTCCCACGGCAGGCCGAGGTCCCTTCGGGCTTCCTGAAGCCGGGTGCGCAAGGGTTTCATGTCACGATCCTCCCGGGCAGATTGACCTGGATCATCCAGCGCCCATCGCAAGGACCCCGTCGTTCACCGGTGGGATCCAGGGTCCGGTATCCCGCGACCGGCAAGGACAGGAGCCGTTCGAGGTGTGGGGACGCCAACCCCAGATGCTCGAGCACCCAGCCGAGCCTCTTCGCCGTAGCCCCATCGAGCCGGAGGGCGTAGTCGATGATCCGGTCCAGATCCAGGTCGTCCAGTCGGACCTGGAACGCCTGCAGGACTTCGGCGAAGTCCCCGCAGAACTGCGGCTTCGACAGGCCGTCGATCAGCGTGCGTTCAGGATCGGTCACCGTCACGCGGGCTTCGCCGATCCAGACCTGCCGGGTGCCGAAGAACCGCTTGGAGTCGACCCCCACGAAGGTGAAGTCCACGCCTCCGGCGGAGAATCCCTCGCCTCCACCCGAACGCCCGGCAGCCCTCTTCCGGGGCGTGGACGCGGCCGTCGTCGTCAGGACATACACCCTGCGGGGTACCTGCTGCGTCAGCCCATGGAAATGCATCGCCGACCAGTGCGACACGGCCGCCGGCTGGACCAGGGCCATGGCAATCTCGAACTCGTGGATAGGGGCCACGCCGGGAACCCCTGCGGTCAGGGCGTAGAGCCCTCGCCGAAGCGGGACGATCCAGCCGTCGCGCCGCAGATGGTGCAGGGCCTCCAGCAGGTAATCGTCCTTCAGGCCGACCTGCGGGGCCGATTCCCGGGCCTGCGCCGTGGTGAAGATGCGGTTGCCCTGGCTGGCCAGGAGCCGGACCAGATCGACTCCGACGGCAGACCTCTTTTGCTTTCTTTCGGTATTCATTGGATATAATCCAAGTTTTGCCTGTTCTCTACAAACCACTGTTGATACAATATGGCAATCATTGGATTATGTCAAATATATGACTGTCGATTTCTACAAGGAGGCCCACCTGTAGGTCAGGCGGCCGATGTACAGGACGTTGTTCAGCAGGCTGTGGAGGCTGTGCTTGTTGAACGGCGCGCCGCCGGACTCGCGGCCCTTCTTGTTGGTCCACTGCTTGTTGGTCCAGCCGCGCGCATCGAGTTCCTTGATCGTCGCGATCAGGGATTGATGGTCCAGGTAGAGCTCGTAGATCGCGCGCACCCGGATCGCCTCGTCCTCGTTCACCATCAACCGCCCCCCGCGGGGATCGACGTCGTAGCCGAGGATCGGCCGGCCGCCGGACCACTTCCCCTTGCGGCGGGCCGCGGCGATCTTGTCGCGGGTCCGCTCGGAGATGATCTCTCGCTCGAATTGCGCGAACGAAAGCAGGATGTTCAGGGTCAGCCGCCCCATCGAACTGGTCGTGTTGAACTGCTGGGTCACCGACACGAACGAGACGCCGCGCCGTTCGAGGGACTCCATGATCTGGGTGAAGTCCAGGAGGCTGCGCGACAGCCGGTCGACCTTGTAGACGACGACGCAGTCGATGTGTCCAGCCTCGACGTCGGCCATGAGGCGCTTGAACGCGGGGCGTTCCATGTTGCCACCCGTATAGCCGCCGTCGTCATACCGGTCGGGCAGGCAGACCCACCCCTCGCTTTTCTGGCTGGCGATGAAGGCCTCGCCGGCCTCGCGCTGGGCGTCGAGGCTGTTGAACTCCTGCTCGAGCCCTTCCTCGGTGCTCTTGCGGGTATAGACGGCGCACCGGATGGTCGGCGCCTCGACCCGCTTACCGGCCATCAGCGGACTCCCTCTGGCCCAAACGGAAGAACCCGTAGCCGTTCCAGTGGGTGCCGGTGACCTTCTTGGCCACGGCGCTCAAGGTCCGGTAGACCTCGCCCTCGTACTCGAACCCCCGCGGCAAGACCCGCACTTCGACGGTCCGGTTCTTGTACCGTCGCGTGATAATCGCGCCGGGCATCGGCAGGCGGTCATCCTGGGGGAACTCGAGAGGCGTGGGGGCGGTCCCGCTGCCAGGCGCGACCGGGCGCGGCCGGGGCGCGGTCAGGCGGACGTCGGACTCGGTGGCCAGGTCCCTCGCTCGACGTTTCGCGCGTTCGGACAGGCCGCCTTCCTGGTTTACCTGGAGCCGCCAGACGATGCGGCGGATAAGGTACTCCTTGTGCCGGGACGTCGTATCCTCGCCGAAGACCTGGGCGTACTTCCGCCGCAGTTCCGGAACCGTCATGCGCTTCAGCGCGGTGATCTCTTTGCCGATGTTCAGCGCCATGGTGCATCTCCTCTCATGATCTCGGTTGAGCTAACCAGGACACATGAGGGTCGCCGGGCGCGGACACATCAAGGGCTTTCTGGTCGGGGGATACGGGTGCGGAGTCGCATGCTGCAGTTCCACTTACGCATGCATCGCGGAAGCGCAGCAGGCCGCGGCCGAGGATGCCGGCGATCGCCTGGCGGCGCTGGATCGGGGTCAGGATTTCAGCAGCCGTTTTCGGCATGGGTCGTCTCCGGGTTGCGGTCACACCTCTGGTGTATACCTACCCGGTGACGACTAGATGTGTCGCTCCAGCCGTAGCGACGCTGAGCTTCTCAACGATTGGACGGGGAGTTCGACAGTTGCGGAAATCTCATTCGGATATCGAACATCCGAGGGGCATCGTGGCGAAGCCGTGGTTCTCTATTCTCGTCGCCCACCAATACCTGCTTTGGAGACGAGCCTACTCAGATTGTCACGAATGTGCTGACGCACTTCCAGCGAGTCCACCTGCCAGATGCCCCCTAGTGCACGCTCCGCTTGTTCAACATTCCAGGGGAATAGGGGCTCACTACCACTTCTCGTAAAGGGACCGTCAGTCTCCGTCAATATACGGTCAATAGGGATCAATTCGACGAGTTTCCGTCCCTTCTCGCCCTTCAGCATCGCAGGCCCCACACTGAACCAGCACCCCAACGATATGGCGCGCTGCAGTTCCCGCGTTGTCCCAGAGAACCAGTGAAGCACTGGTGTGCTTGAGCCCGCATGGCGCTCAAGCTCGTCGAGCGTCTCATTGGCCGCTCCCCTCGAGTGAATGCTCATAACGCGCCCTCCGTCGCGCGCTACCGCTTCGAGGATTGTCCGGAAGATATCGATCTGCAGTGGGAGTGATTCTCGATGCCGCGGCGATCCATCGAGCCCGATTTCACCGACGAACTTAGCTGCCGGTAGGAGATCGATGAACTGCTCTATTTCGCTTGCCCGTTCAAGCACCAGCTCGGGATGGAGCCCCAGTCCCATCGGAACCTGCGGTGAACCGGCGATGACTTGCTTGGTTCCGTTCCAGGCCAGCGGGGTAGTTGTAACGGCCAAGACGTAGCATTCCCTACGCACGGCCTCGGCGACAATCGCTCGCGGGTCGGGGTACAGATCGACATGGCAATGCAGATCGATCACAGGACCCCCGAGCTCTCAAGCAAGCTCCGCGCTTCATCGATACCGCGACCGACGGTCTCCATGAACGGTGCCGGATTGCCGAGTTCTGCGTAACTGATCGCCCCGGATGCCCAACGCTCAACACCCTCAGCCTGAACACGCAAGCACGCCATAGCCAGCGAGCGAACGTCATCGAAATCGCGCTGGGTATTCAAATCTGCGAATTCGTAGGCTGTCCCATCAGGCTGTCCCCACCTTCGAATCGCTGCGCGCCGGACCATGCACGGGACACACCGCCCACAATGCTTGTAGCCGTAGCGTCCGAACCTCCCGCAGCTCGTGGACTGGCTTGCGAGGGTCTGAAGAAGGTCCTGACGGCGACATTCCACAAGCAGTTCGCCCTTCGTACGAAACTGGTACGGATTTACGACCTCCACATTCAGCCCCACTGCTGCCCAGATGCCCTGTATCTGTTGAATAAAGTACGGGTGGGTTGTTCGCGTACTCAGACTACCAATCCGGAGGTTGGTCAACGGTACATTCATGCTGATGAACCCGTTCTCCGGCACAACGAGCTGGACAGAAGTCGGTGCTTCTGCGCCAAGTGCAGAAGCCGCGAGCAGGCCGAAAGCAAGGAAGATGATGGAGCGCGCCCTCTGGGAACGCTCGGCCGCACCAGGTGGGCGCGCAGCGTGCGAGAGTTGAAGATGAGTCAGGCCAGAGCCGATCGTGGCCGCGAAAACACGTTGTCGATGACAGTCTCCTCTTGTCCGCTGGCTAACGAAAATGGGTGTTCTTCCCTGGTCGACCAGGTCGATCGCCCCAACCAGGCTGTCCATGCCTCCAGATAGTAAGCAGACAGTGTCGCCTGACGGCCGCCTCTGACCACGTCGTCTCCGCTTCGCTATTAGGGGAGGAGTCGGACCACCACTCTCGAATTCGATGTTCCATGTGTCCCCAGAAAGAAAACCAAGAGCTTTCCCGATAGCATCGGCATGCGGTCTCCAGGTCAACGGCGATTGCACGGCCACACTTAAATCAATCTGGCGAGTCCAGCCATCCGCGCTTCCTTTGCGCAGGCATCCATGGTCTGCTGCTATCACGGCCAAGGCGATAGATAGAAAGTCCCACGACACGGGATCGACTTTGAGTCCCAATCGGCGAACTTCGATAGGTATCGCTGACCCAATCCGGCCGATCTTGCCCGACGAAGGAGCCGTGTACATCGCAAAAGCGATCCCCTCGGCATCATTCAGCTCAGTAGGGGTCTGAGAGCATACGATCCTCACTCAACATACTCCTCGAACACCGTGAAGGTCTCTTGGATGACCCTGCTCGTAAGCGTAGTGGCGACAGAGCCATTCGCCGGACGCCCCGTCTGTCGCTGTGCCCGGAATGCGGCTGACACCACCTCTTCAACGTACTCCCGAATCTCTCTCATCCGATCACTAGCAGAAGCCGGGCTAGGAGCGTTCTCCAATATCGACTTGCCCACGTCGAGATCGATTCGCTGCACGATTTCGTATACGATGTGACGCTCAAGAACCCACTCGATTTGCTGCTCAGTTAGCGAGGAAACGTCTACGTTGGGGTCGTTGGCCAGGAGATCGGACAAAGCCGCGTTTATCGCCCTCTGGCTCGACTCCGCATCTTGAGTACCATCGCTTGGGCTGACAAATCTGGAGATCCTGTCGATAATCTCCCTAGCCGAGCGGCCCGCTAGGCCAGCCGCATCGAATCCAAGTCGCGCAGGGTCCAATGTACCTGCGCTGAGCCTGCCGAGGGTATCAAAGAGAACGCCGGAACGATTGGCCGCGCCACCCATTCTCCTGGCTGCGCTTCGCGACCCACCCAAGCCCTTGCTCGCATAGCTTGCTATGCCACGGCGCATCGATGAGCGATCACCAGAGCGAGCATAATCCCCAAGTCCCCGCCTTGCAGTGCCAAACCTCGCTCTCGGAGCGAGAGGCCCAGGAGCGAGAGACCCTGGAGCCAACTGATCCTGGTTGGCCACCGGGTCAGAGGTGCCTGCCTCCGGCACCCATGGCGGGACCAACGGCACCCCGCTTCCAGGGCCGGAACTGGACGCGGATGTTCCCATCAAACTTCCTTCTTCGCGAGCCCCTTGATTGCTCTCTTGACCGGCTCAGATGCCTCTGGGCTCTTTACCCACACATCGAGCGCATCTCGAGCCCAATCCTTGTCACCGAGCAGGGGAATGATTGCGGCCGTCAGTCGCGACGGACTGAGCTGCGTCAAAAATTTCCCGAAAGCCGTAGCCATCTCTGGTGCTGCTTCGATGAGCGCAAGGAACGCCCACAGCACGTTCGGCTTGCCCCAGGATTGCTCCTGCCGGGCGCGGACCATCAGGCGCTCCACCATGAGCGCATGGTCCCTCCCAGGCAGTGTGCGCAGCGGCTCGGTAAACGTCGACGTGGCGGAGGTCAGTTTCAGAAGTCCCTCTAGCAATTCAAGCGCGGACGTGGACATCTGGTCGGCCGCGGTAACGATGGGGAGCGATTCTCGACTCACATACATAACGGACCGAAGATCAAGGTCTCCAAGTGCCGGATCGAGGGCTAGCCAGTCCTTCACGAACGGCGTATCCCAATCGCGCTCAAGCCCGGTAATGGCTTCCCCTGAGCGCGCCTGACGCTCCCACTCCCCGAGAAACGCAGGGCGTCCTTCATCACCGTCGTTCACGGCCTTAACCAAGCGCTGGTAAGCCGACTCGGTAGCACACCGCTCAAAGAGCAGCACCTTTGCAAGGGTCGACTCGTCGACAGCCACACCCTGTGACTTTGCTACTGCCAGCCGAATCCAAAGAGTATTGAGAAACCGTTTGATCAGTCGCGGATTCCCATTGATTTGTTGGGCCGTCGTCATCAACGGTGCAAGGCGATCGGCAAGCTCCAAATTCGCCCGGACCTCCGCACCGATGTCCGGAACAAGCTCGGTCATAAAGGCCAAATCGACGCGTTTGCCTGACCAGGATGAAGACAGGCGCGCGCAGACTTTGGAGCGGATGTCCTCTATTTGCGTATCGCCCAGCCCCGCCTTGAAGAGATAGAGCAGCATCAGGTAGGCGCGAACCTCCTGGGTGCCCAAGGGCGGTACGCGAAGCGGAACCTGGATGAGCTTGTCGAAGTAATTCGTGACCAGGTCGTCGTCGAGCGCCACACCCTTGAAGTGAACGCGCACAGCCTGACGGATCATCTTGTCATCCGCCGCAATCACGAATGCCGTTTGCGGTAGGAACAAGAACAATCGCACGGCTTCCAGCGTGGAGATTGCAGTAGCGGGAAGGCATCGATCGAGGTCGTCGATAAAAACAACCAACGTCGTGTTCATCGCCTTAAGGGTCTCCTCGAACTGTTCACGCAGCGCATGAATCTGTTGAGGCGGCGTCTCCTTCGTGGCCGGCTTGACCGAGCCGGCCACGGCCGTTGCGGCCTCTTTGCCCGATTTCTCGAGGGTGTCGACATCCGCCTTGGTAACGTCGCCGTCGGTCACTCCTTGAATCGCAGTCCAGGCCGCTCCCAGAAGTCCGACCGGGGGCAATCCTGCTGCTATAGCCGCGACTGAGCCGGCGGTGAGTCCTGCTACGCGAAACCAGTTGACGCGGGCCAGGATCTTCCTCGCCTTGGCCAGGGCGGTCTGGTTGTCTGCGGCCTTCTCGACCAACTTAGTAGCGATCTCTTCCAGCAAAGCGGCGCGCGCATCATCGTAGCCCTGGTAAAGCCACGCATTGAAATTTACGAATAGGTATCTGTTGTTCTCATCGCGTGCCTTTAATGCGTCCGAGATGAGGTTCAACATCGAAGACTTGCCAACACCCCAACCACCCGAAACACCCATCGAGAGCGGCGAGCCATTCGCTTGAATGATAAGTTCCGCAGCAGTCTCGGCTACGCATCGAAAGTTGAGATAGTCCACTCTCGTATCGTTATCGGACCACACTGGGGCCTCCTTCCAGCCTCGCGATCGTCTGGCTCAAGGCTGAGGTTTTCCTTCGTGAGGCCTCCTCAGCCTTCGTCCAGAACCGCGGCTCGGTTGCAGATACGCCGCACCCTGATCCACCCGTCAAATGCTCAAGTTGGGCTAGGATCTGCGTTCGGGACTATATGATACTGTCCTTCTGGATACCATACGTAACTCATGCGCTAAATCCGAGAGGGTTGTTAAACCGAGATTCCGAGAGTTTTTCTACCGCCGACCGGGGTCCGGTCGTGAACCCCTACTGTTCCCACCGACCCCCAAACTCTCGCTCCCGAAACAGAGAATCCGTCAGCTCTCGCGAAAACCGCCCAACACGTTGCCACAACTGCGCATATACAAAAAACCCGGAAGCTCTCGCCCCCGGGCCGCGTCGTTAACCGATATGCCTCTGGAATTCCGCTGAAAAAGGATTGGCTCCTCGGGTAGGACTCGAACCTACAACCCTGCGGTTAACAGCCGCATGCTCTACCATTGAGCTACCGAGGAACCATATTCGCGATTTGGGGGCTCCAACGCCCGGGGGCATACATCGGCACGCTCCCGCCGGACTTGAGCGGACGCAGAATATAGGACCTCGCCCCGACCCCGTCAAGAATTCAGCCGGACGCCTCCAGCGCCAGGATCCACCGGGGACCACGGTCCTTCGCCCCCGGCCCCACGGGCCATCCGGCCCACAGCCGCAGGTGCTGACGGTCCCCGAAAACGGGGATCCCCAGCCTCCGGCCCAGGCCCGCCCCCACCGACCCGCGCACCCCCACGGACCCCCGGGAATCCCCCGCGAATCCCCCATCGCCGGCCTTCCCTGTCCACCCTCCCCCCAGGAAGACCAGCGGCTGCACCGCCCCCGGCAGCATCCCGTTCAACCCCGCCTCCGCCGTCAGCCACGCCCCCCGGTCGCCCCGCAGCGATCCGGCCGGCCACCCCCACAGCCCGGACGAATCCCCCAGCCACACCTGGTCCTGCGCCGGGGCCGGCCGCGACCAGCGTCGCCAGCCTCCGGTCACGGTCCACCGGTTGCCCGCCCCGTCCCAGCCGGTCCAGCGGCCATCCAGGGCCAGGATCGTCCTCGCCCCGCCGCCAGCAGGCGCCGCCCGCAGAATCCAAGCCTCCACGCCCCAGGCGCCCCGCTCGAGGCCGACTCCCATCCGGGCCCGCCAACCCTCGGCCCGCTCGGCCCCCACGGCCTCCCCGGGCGGCACGGTCCGCCCCGCCAGGTTCCACCGGGTGGCCGTCTCCAGGGGCCGCTGGTCGAAGAGCCCGGCGCCCGCCCGCAGCCTCCAGGCCGCCCCGGCATTCCACTGCGCCTCGACCCCCAGCCTCCGCTCGGTGAAGTACCGGTTGGGGTCGGCCCCGTACAGGAAGGCGGCCGCATCCCGCAACGGTCGCCGCCCATCACCGGCGAAGGCCCGGACCTCGTCGCCCGCCTCGCACCGCCAGCGCCAGCGGCCCCGCTCCGCCTCGAGGGCGACCGCCGCTTCGCCTTGTCCCGCCGCCGCCCCCCAGGCCAGCCGCCCACCCACCGAAACCGACTCGGCCACCAGTGCCGGCCCGGCCCCTGCCCTCCGCAGCCCGAACACCACACCGGGAACCGGCCCCTGGGCCCGGTTGAACCGCGGCCAGGCCGGCCCCACCGACCAGACCCACGGCCGGCCCTGAAACCCCAGCGCCGCCAGCGCGCTGTCCGCCGCCGCACGCGCCGCCGCTCCCGCCTCCGCACACACCTCAGCACTCGCCCCGCCGGGCGCCGCGACCTCGACCGGCCCCGGATCCCTCAGCAACCCCGGCACCCGCTCCCGCCACGGCGCATCCACTCGGTCCCAGAACGCCGCCAGCGAGTCGGCCGCGGCCGCCTCGTCCAGCCAGAACTCGCGGGGATCCCGGGCGTCGTCGCGTCCCGGCGAACCCCCGGCGAGGGAGTCCGGGACCGTCACCTCCGTCGTCACCACCCGCATCCCCACGCTGCGAGGCGCCGCCACCAGCGGCACCTCCCGCAACTCCAGCTCCAGCCACACGTCCACCGGCAGGAACCGGCCGTCCCGCGGCTCGACCACCATCCGGTAGACCGGGACACCTGACAGCATCACCGTGGGCAGGGGCCGCCCCTCGGGGTACCAGGCCGCGATCCGCCGCACCGTCCAGCCGGCGAAGTCCACCCACGCCTCGCCGTCGGGCAAGGCGTCGGACCGGTTGCGGGGAGTGAAGGCGATGCGATACAGCAGGGTGTTGCCGACGAGGACGCGCTCGTGCACCTCGTAGCGGTAGCGTCCGGCGGCACCGTCGGCGAAGGGCAGCTGATCCAGCAGGGGAGCGGCCGCCTCGCGCCAGGCGGCTGCGCCCCCGTCCCGGCGCGTCTCCGCGACCGGGATGCCGTCCTCGAACCTCTGTTCCACCGACCGGATCGTCACCGAGCCCACGGCCCCGTCCGGACCCTTCCGGTGGCGGCGCACCGTCACCGTCCGCACGGCCGTTCCGGTGGTGTCGTCGGGCCCGTACCGTTCCACGTTCCAGGCCGTCGTCGTGTAGGACATTCCGGCGGCCGCCTGATCGGCCCGCCTCATCCTGGCCCCCACCTCGGCGATGACCTCGGCCAGGTCCTCGCGCGGTGCTGTGATCACGAGGGTGTCGGACGCGGCGAGCGCATCCTCGGCCCCGGGCCCCGCGGCCCCCGCGGCCCCCGCCGTCACGGCCGCCGTCAGGGCCGCCGCCACGATGATCAGCATGAAACCGCGGGCGAAGGACCCGACCGCCGCAGCCGCCGCCTCCTCCGCCCGCTTCCTGGCCCCCGTGCCGCGCCGGTGGGTACGGGCCGTTGCGCCCCTGATCGCTCGCCGGGTGCTGGTCTCGTGGTGGGGTTCGGGCATCGCCTGTCCTCGCCTCGCCGGCCGGAGCCTGGGTTTCCGGCGGGGCTCACCCACCATCGGGCGGAGCCGCCGCCGCCCCCCGAAACGCAAGGCCCGGACCCACCCCCGGAAAACCCTCCCAAATCCCAACCACCGTTCAAGTTCACCCCTCGCAGGCCGATGAAATATCGAACCGAAACCCGGGGACGTGTCGTCCCCCTGGATCGGCGCCGGATCACCCTGACCCCACAAGGCGACGTCTGACGTGACACGATTCGAATACCTGGCCACCGCCCACCGCATGCGGATCATGCGCGTGACCGCCCTGGGCCTCGCCCTCGCGGGCACCCTGGGGCCCATCGTCCTGGCCGCGGTCGGCGTCTGCTTCAACCCCGGTCTTCCCGGCGGCGGCGACCTGCCCTTCCTGTCCTTGCGCATCGGGGGCGGGACGGTCTTCGCGGACATCAACACCATGTCCACCATCCTCATGGCCGGCGCCATGGGGTTCATCCTCTGCCGCTTCCTCCAGTGCCGGTTCGTCCTGATCCTGGGGACGGCCCTGATCATGATGGGGATCGCCGCAGGGACCTTCTACGTCCCCGCCATGCCCGCGGGCGCCTCCGGGCCTGCCGCCATCGCCGGCGCCATGGCCCTGGGGCGGGCGACCTCGGCCGTGCTGCTCCTGCTGGGGGCGGTGCTGTTCCGCTGGGGACCTGCCGACCGGATCCGCGCCTGGGGATGGTTCCTCGCCGCCGGGACCGCCGGTCTCGCCACCCTCGTCTGGGCCTGGACGCAGGGTGTCGGGCCTGCGATGTCCGGCAGCCACCTCGTCTCCGCCGTGACCCTCGGCTCCCTGCTGGCCATGGTGCTCATCGTGACCCTGGGGCGCGTCCCCGTGCGCAACGAGGGGTTCCGGCTCGGAGTGCTGGCGGCCGCCATTCCCCTGGCCGCCGGCCAGTGGTTCCTGACCCATCCCTTGTCCGTCGAAGGGCACGGGCTCCACGCGGCGGTCATGACCCAGTGGGCGGCCTGCTTCCTGCCGGCCGTCGGCGTGGGAGTGGACCTGGCCCGGCTGTTCTTCCTGCGCGGCCGCACCGGCGAGCAGGGCTTCCTCCGCGCCGTCATCGACGCGATCCCCCACTTCATCTTCGCGCGGGACGCCGACGGGGTGATCACCCTCTGCAACCAGGCCGTGGCCGACTACTACGGGATGAGCGTGGACGAGGTGGAGGGCCGCCTGCTGACCGAGGTGCATCCCGACCCGGGTCAGGCCCGGGAATTCCTCGAGGAGGACCGGATCACCCTGGACCGCGGCACGGCCTGGTGGCTGCCGGTGGCCCGCATGGCGGGCGCAGGCGGTGCGAACCTCCACGTCACCGCAGTCAAGACTCCCCTGGATCCCTTCGGGAACGGCCGGCGCCAGGTTCTGGGCGTGAGCATCGACGTGACCGACCGGGTGCAGGCCGAGGAGGCCCTGGCGGACCGCCTGGTCTTCGAACGCACCGCGGCCTCCATCCTCGACACCTTCATGCGCTGCAACGAGGACACGCTCCCCGACGCGATGGACGTCGCCCTGGCCCAGGCCGCCTCGTTCGCCCAGGCCGATCGGGGGATGCTGTACCGCTTCCAACAGGAGACAGGCGACGCCGACCTCCTGTTCGCCTGGAGGGCCCCCTCGGCCAGGGCCGCGGGCCCTGCCGCCGGTCGCATCGCCGCGGCGGACCTCCTCTGGGCCGACCACATGTTCGCCAACAAGCTGTTCCTGACGGCCGCCCGCCGCGACGACCTGCCTCCCGATGGGCACGCCCTGTGGGACGACCTCGGGGTGTCCCGCGATGGAGCCCTGCTGGCCGTGCCCGTGCATCTGGACAACGCCCTGTTCGGGTTCCTGGCCGTGGCCGCCGACGAACGTCGCGACTGGCGGCACGAGGACACCGGCCTGCTGCGTTCGGTGGCCGACCTGTTCATCACCGTCTTCGCCAAGCTGCAGACCGAGCAGTCCCTGCGCGCCGCCATGGCCGCCGCCCAGCAGAGCAGCAAGGCCAAGGGGGACTTCCTGGCCAACATGAGCCACGAGATCCGCACGCCGCTGAACTGCATCATCGGCATCACCGACCTGCTGGCCGAGATGGCACCGTCGCCCGGCCAGAGCCAGTACCTGGAGATGATCCGGCAGTCGGGATCCAACCTGCTGAACCTGATCAACGACATCCTGGACCTGTCCAAGATCGAAGCGGGCCAGCTCGAACTCGACCCCCTGGAGACGCCCCTGCGCCGGCTCGTGGACGAGATCGCCGGTCTGGCCGCCTTCACCGCCCAGGCCAAGGGCCTGGAGATGATCTGCCGCCTGACCCCGGGCTGTCCCGAGCAGGCCATCCTCGATCCGGTGCGGCTGCGCCAGGTGCTGACCAACCTGCTGAACAACGCCACCAAGTTCACCAGCGAAGGCCACGTCTTCCTGAACGTGGAGCCCGTGGGCGAACACGACGGACGCCTGGCCCTGCGGTTCGAGGTCAGCGACACCGGCATCGGCATCGCCGAATCCAAGCTCGACAAGATCTTCGAGAAGTTCACCCAGGCCGACGCCAGCACCACCCGCCGCTTCGGCGGCACCGGGCTGGGCCTGTCCATCAGCCAGCAGCTGGTGGGCCTCATGGGCGGGAAGATCACCGTCGAGAGCGCGCCCGGCCGGGGTTCGACCTTCTCGTTCACCATCCCGGTGCAGGTCGTCGAGCCCGCCCCCGCGGCCGTCCTCGAGCCCGCCGGCGGCGCGCGCGCGGTGCTCGTCGTCACCGGCCATCGCCTGAGCGGCGAGGTCCTGGCAGAGCAGGTCAGGCAGCTGGGCCACCAGTGCCGCGTGGCCGTCGGGCTGGACGAGGCCCGCGCCGTCCTGGATCCGCCCCCCGGCGGGGACCGCCCCCCGCTGCACTTCATCCTGCTGGACCAGAGCGTGGCCCGGCAGGAGGTGCCTGTCGTCAACCGGCATCTCGAGGGGCTGGATCCGCAGGTGCGTCCGCAGGTCATCCTGCTGACCAACCTGTCCAGCCTGCAGCGCGAGCGCGACCTCCAGGGCCTGGGGTTCTCGGGCATGCTGAACAAGCCGGTCAACCCCCGCCAGCTCGCCGCCGTCCTGGACGGCGTTCCCCGGCGCGCCCAGGGCGAGGTCGCCTACGACCCCGCCATGAGCCCCGCACCCATCTTCACTCCGGGGGGGCCGCAGTCCGGCGAATCCTTCCCGGACGCGAACTCCGGACCGGAGACCGCGCCCCTGGTCCTGGTCGCCGAGGACAACCCCTTCAACCAGAAGGTGGCCGCCGGCATGCTGAAGCTGCTGGGTTGCCGGGTGAAGGTGGCCGCCAACGGCGTGGAGGCCGTGGCCATGGTCCAGGCCGAGGACTTCGCGGTGGTGTTCATGGATTGCCAGATGCCGTCCCTCGACGGCTACGAGGCCACCCGGCGCATCCGCGCGCTGGACGGCCCCCGCTCCCGGATCCCGGTGATCGCCATGACCGCCAACGTCATGAGCGGCGACCGGGAGGCCTGCTTCCAGGCCGGCATGGACGACTTCCTGAGCAAGCCCATCAACAAGGCCGTGCTAAGCGAAATGCTGGAGAAGTGGCAGGTGACCGAGCCGGTGACGGCCGGTTGATCGGCAGGATCAGCGGGGGATCTCTCCGGAGGCCCAGTACCGCCTCAACTCCTCGCTGGTGAGCGTGTTGAGGATGCTGGCGCAGACCAGGCCCGCCTCGCGGGCGCGCTCGGCGCCGTGGCGGAAGTCCACCAGGCGGGCCGCCCGGTGGGCGTTGGGGCTGATGGACATGAACACGCCCAGTTCCTGCGCCCGGCGACAGTGGGTCCAGTCCAGCTCGCTGCAGGTGGGATTGGTGGTGACCTCGACCGCCGTCCTGCCCGCGGCCGCCGCCTCCAGCACCTTTTCCATGTCCAGGATCCCGTTCTGCTGCCGCAGCATCAGGTCGCCCAGCGGTTGGGCCAGGATGGACACGCTCGGATGGGAAGCCGCCCGCATGACCTGCTCGGTGAAGGTCCCGGGGTCGTACCCGCCGTTCTCGGGGAAGGACACGATCACGTAGTCGAACTGGGCCAGGGTCTCCGACTCGAGAGGCAACGAGCCGTCGGGTTCCGCATCCAGCTCGATGCCCTGCAGGACGTCGAATCCCGGATTCTCCCGCCTCAGCCGCTCGATCTCCGCCAGCTGGATCTTCAGGGCGCCGAGATCCAGTCCTTCCTGGTGGGCCTCGCTGCGGTAGTGGTCGCTGATGCCCAGATATTCCAGCCCGATCTCGCGCGCCGTCTCGACCATCGAGCCCAGGGAATGGGCCCCGTCGGTCCAGCGGCTGTGGCTGTGCAGGATGCCCTTGATGTCACAGGGTCGCACGAGATCTTGGGGACTGCTCACTTCTCTCACCGGGGGTCAGGGGTTTCGCCGCAGGAAAAACTGAGGCCTCATCCGCGATGCAGGTTCAGATTAGTTACACACCAGGAAAGCCGCAACCTCCCCCCGCAGGGGCGGAAGGAGGCTGCGTTGAGACGTTGCTGCGAAGTCCTAGAACGCGCCCCACTTCTGCTTGCCGGGGATGTAGTAGCTCGGCAGCAGGAAGCGGAACATCCGCGCCAGTCCCCGCGCGCGCTCGAGCTTGGACTCGCTCTGCTGCAGGGCGGCGTTGATGGTGTCGTCGAACAGGTCGGCGAACAGGGACTCGGCGGCCTGGCGGCGTTCCTCCTCGGTCTCGTACTGGGACCGGATCTGGTTCAGCTCGCCGTAATCCAGGAAGAAGCCGGCGCAGTTGGGGCACTCGTCCACGGTGACCTCGCGCCTGACGCTGGCGAAGTGCTGCATCATGGGCATGCCCGGACAGCGGGGGCAGGTGCGCTTCTCGTTGTCCTTGACCTCGACTGCGGGGTCCCGGTCGACGTGCATCAGGTCCTCGCCCATGGCCTCGTGGGGCTCGTCCACCTTCTTGAGTTCCCTGTTGTCGAACCAGATGCCGCCGCAGCCGCCCTTGCAGACGTCCACGGTGATGTCCTGGACCTTCACTTCGGTCATGGCGTTGCCGCAGGCTGGACACTTCACTGCTCTATCCTCCCGTGTGGGCCAAACCCCATCCCCGCCCGGAGCGGGGGGATCTCCTTCGCCCTACGGTTATCGGCCGCCGGGGGCTGAGCGTTAGCGATTTCCTCGGGGGAATGGTTGACACGGCAACCATCCCGGGGGCATAACTGGGATGGTTGACCCGGCAACCATCCCCGCCGGAATAACAGGAATGGTTGACCCGGCAACCATCCCCGCCAGACATCGTATCAATATGACGGCCCCAACCCCCCGGAGACCCCATGGACAAACCCGCCGGCATGAACCAGACAGCCCTCAGCGCCATGACCAACGTCCTGGACCTCGCTCCCTCCGACCGGGTGCTCGTCGTCACCGACCCGGTGACCAGGACCTGCGGCGAGGCCTTCGCCGCCGCGGCCAAGGCGCGCGGCTGCTCCGTGCGCACCTACCTGCTCCCGTCTGAGGGCCGGCCGCTGAAGGCGGTGCCCCCCGACCTGCTCGCACTGCTGGACGAGATCGACGTCGTGGTCAACGCCATCGAGGGCGACCCCGCCGAGGTCCCCTTCCGCCTCGAGTGGATCAAGGCGATCGAAGGGGCCGGGCGCATCCGGATGGGACACAGCCCCGGCATCGACGAGGAGATGATGCTCCACGGGCCCCTGGCCGTCGATTACGACCGGATGTCCCGCCGCGCGGCCGCCCTCCTGGACGCCCTGGAGGAGGCCCGAACCCTGCTCATCACCGGCCCGGGGGGCACCGACCTGGTGATGGACGTCGCCGGCCGGCGGTTCATCTCCGACCTGAAGGCCACCGTCACCGAGGGGGCCAACCTGCCCTGCGGCGAGATCTACTGCTGCCCCGTGGAGACCGGGACCGACGGCGTGCTGGTCGTCGACGGCTGCTTTCCCGGCAAGGGCGTCGTGCCCGCGCCCGTGACCATCCGCATCGCCGACGGACGGGCCGGCGACATCCTCTGCGACGACGCGGACACCCTCGCGATCGTCAAGGCCCTGATGGACACCGACGAGGGCGCGCGCACCATCTGCGAGCTGGGCATCGGCGTGAATTCCGGCGCCCGCATGACCGGCAACATCCTGGAGGCCGAGAAGACCGCGGGGACCGCCCACATCGCCTTTGGCAGCAACGAGGGCATGCCCGGCGGCCGCAACGTCTCGTCCATGCACGTGGACTACCTGTTCACCCGTCCCGGCATCACCGCCGTCGGGCCGGACGGCCGCCAGACCGTCATCCTGGAGGACGGACGTCCTCCGGCGTGAGGGATCAGAAGTCCATGCGGGCCCACAGCTGCACGCTGCGCCCGGGCGCAGGCACCTCCTGCCCCGGCAGCAGGCCGCCCACCGGCAGCACGGCCTCGCGGGTCAGGTGGTCGTTGTAGAGGCGGTCGAACAGGTTGTCCACCAGCAGGCCGAGCCTGAGACCCGGCAGCGGCCTTCCCGACGCCCCCACGTGCCACACCGCGTAGCCGCCGGTGCGGTCTTCCCCGAACAGAGGGTCGATGCGATCCTGATCGGCGGCGAAGTCCACCCCCGCCCTCAACCAGCCGTCGCGCGCCGGGCAGGCCTGGAAGCGGATCTCGGCCGTTCCGGACAGCGGCGGGATCTCGGGCAGGTCGCGGCCCCCGCCGGTGTTCTCGCCGCGCACGTGAGCCACCGTCACCGGTACCAGCAGGCGCGGGCAGGGCCGCAGCTCCAGCCCCAGTTCCCCGCCGTACAGCCGGGCCTCGGTGTTCACGAACCCCTTGACGGCGTCGGGCGTGCCGTCCTCGTTGACGTCCCTGCGATCGATCACCTGGGGCAGGATGAAGTCGTCGAACGACGCGAAGAACGCGCTCGCGGCCACCGTCACCCGGTCGCCCTGCCAGGACAGGCCGGCCTCGGCCTCCTGCTTCTTCTCGGCGTCCAGGGTGGGATTGCCCAGCTGATAGCCGCCCGGCGCGGGCGCGAAGGCATAGTAGCGCTCGGTGACCCCGGCGGCCCGGGAACTGTACCCCCCTCGCAGGTATCCCGCCGTGCGGTCGCCGAAGTCATGGGACAGGATCGCCGATCCGGCCCCGATGAGCTCGGTCCGATCGTGGTCGAGGGCGTCGGGGCCGAAGGACGCCTCCCACTGCTGGACCACCGTCAGCCCGCCCAGGCTGGCCGCGTCGGCCGCCCGGGCCTTGCTGTCCACGTGGTCGAGGCGGCCCTGCAGGCTCAGTCGCGTGGCCGCGCCCGCGGGGACGACCACCTTCACCGATCCGCCCAGGTTGGTCTGGATCGCATCGGGCCACAGGGTGTCCTTCATGGTCATCATGCGCGTGCGGACGGCGTCGCGGGTCAGGCCGGTCCAGTCCACCCCCACGGTGGTGCGGGCCCTGCCCGGGCCCTCCACCTCGGCCTGCACATGCCCGCCCCACGACCTGGTCTTCGCGTCCGTGACCGACGGCATGGTCGCGGCCGTGGGCTTCATGCTGTTGTCCATCAGGTGGTCGACCGCGCTGTAGCCGCCGGTGATCTCGATGCGGCTGATGCGCTCTCCCGGCCGCAGCACCCGGTAGCCCACGTTGCCCACCAGGAAGTCGGTGTCGATGTTGTCCATGGGCAGCGCGGGATAGTCGATGTCTTCCTCGTGGACGAAGCTGCCGGACGCCCACAGGCGCCGGTTCTCGTCCAGCCGCAGGCCGCCCGCCAGGTTGGCGCTGGTGGAGGTCAGGCCCGCGGGAACCAGCGTCCCGCCCGGCGCCTCGTAGTCGTCCTCCTGCCGGCGCCCGACCGACGCCTTCAGGTCGAAGCGTTCGGTTCCGCCCTGGATCCCCCCCTGCAGGAAGTATCCCTCGCGGGCCGACTCGTAGCCTGCGGCCGCGAAGGGCGAGAAGCCGGGCAGCGCGCCCGCCGGCCGCTCGTAGTCCGGATCGGCCGCGATCACGCCTCCGGTCGCCCCGGGGCCGAACCCCACGGCGCCGCCGCCGCGCGCCA
>JAHJTW010000015.1 GCA_018829565.1 bacterium
CCCCCACCGTCAAGGTGACGCTGAAGGGCAAGCTGCGGCCCGGGGTCACCGGCAAGGACGTGATCATCACCCTGTGCGGCATGTACAACCAGGGCGAGGTCCTCAATGCGGTGATCGAGTTCGCGGGCGAGGGTGTGGCCTCCCTGTCCATGGAGGAGCGCCTGACCATCGCCAACATGACCACCGAGTGGGGCGCCCTGGCCGGCTGGTTCCCCTGCGATGCCGCGTGCGTGAACTACATGCGCGAGCGCAAGCAGTGGCTCGAGGGCCGCGGCGTCGCCGGCCGCATCACCGACGCCGAGCTCGCCGCCTGGACGATCAGCCCTCCCGCTTCCGATCCGGACGCGATCTACGCCGCCGGGATCACCCTCGACCTCGACCGGGTCACCCCCCAGATCAGCGGCCCGGACACGGTCCAGGTCGCGCGGCCCCTGGCCGACCTGCAGGCCGAGAAGGTCAAGATCCACAAGGCCTACCTGCTGTCCTGCACCAATGCCCGCCTGAACGACCTCGAGGCGGCCGCCGCGGTGATCAAGGGCAAGAAGGTCGCGGACGGGGTCGAGCTCTACGTCTCCGCCGCCAGCGAGCCCATCGAGCAGGCCGCCACCGCCAGCGGCGCCTGGCAGGCCCTGCTCGACGCCGGCGCCTTGCCCCTGCCCTCGGGCTGCGGGCCCTGCATCGGCCTGGGCGTCGGCCTGCTGGAGCCGGGCGAGGTGGGCATCTCCGCCACGAACCGGAACTTCAAGGGCCGCATGGGCAGCCGCGACGCCAAGGCCTACCTGGCCAGCCCCGCGGTGGTGGCCGCCAGCGCCGTCGCCGGATTCATCGCCGGCCCCGAGGGCCTGGCCCTGGACGGTTCCACCCCCGAGCGGGCCATCGAGGTCTTCAAGGGGACGGCGCGGGAAACCGGCCCGGTGGCCATCCTGCCGGGCTTCCCCAGCGGGCACCAGGGGCGGATCCTGTACCTGCCGACCGACAACCTGAACACCGACGGGATCTACGGGAAGGACTACACCTACCGCGAGGACATGACGCCGGAGATGATGGCGAAGGTCGTCATGGAGAACTACGACCCCGCCTTCGCCGGCATCGTGCAGGCGGGTGACGTGGTGGTCGCCGGCTACAACTTCGGCACCGGCAGCTCGCGGGAGCAGGCCGCCACCGCCCTGATGGCCGCCGGCATCAAGCTGGTGATCGCCGGCACCTACAGCCAGACCTACCTGCGCAACGCCATCAACAACGGGTTCGTCTGCGTGGAGTGCCCCGAGTTCTGCGACGCCCTGAAGGAGCACTTCGCCGCGGAGGCCGCTGGAGGCAGGAAGACCATCGTGGACCAGGAGGGACTGGCGCTCGACTTCGCCGCCTCCCGGATCACCTGGCGGGGCCGCACCTTCCGGTTCACCCCCCTGGGCAAGCCCGTCCAGGAGGTCGTGATCGCGGGCGGGGTCGAGAACATGGTCCGCCAGGCCCTGGCCTGACGGTGTTCGACTCGGGCATATACGTGTTCGTCATGCGGCTCAGGGAACCCTGCGACATCGAGGTCGGGTCCCTGGGCCGCTTCGTCTTCCCTGCCGGATGGTATCTCTACACCGGCAGCGCCCGGCGGAACCTGCGCGGGCGCATCGAACGGCACTGGACCCTCAAGAAGACCCTCCGCTGGCACATCGACCACCTGAGCACGGCCCCCGACAGCGAACCGGTGGGCGCGGTGGTCCTGCCCCTCGAGGCGGGGATCTCCGAGTGCGCATTGAATCAACGAGTCGGACGGATGATCGCCGGACGCACGATCGCCCCGGGCTTCGGTGCGAGCGACTGCCTGTCCGACTGCCCCGCCCACCTGTGGTACAGCCGGGCCGCGGTGTCCCTGCTGGCGATCGCCCGGATCCACCCCGAGGCCGGGGTCCTGATCCCCGGCGCCGACATCATGCAGCCGGATCTGCAGTCCCTCCTGCCCGAACCCGAGCCAGACCCCGACTAGTCCTTCGTCACGGCCAGGTGGCGCCTCAGCCCGTCGTTGTCCGGGTCGAGTTCCAGGGCGTATTCCAGGGCCGCACGCGCTCCGGGAATGCCGTGATCCATGCAGATGAACCCCACCAGGGTCCACAATCTCGCATCGGGCCAGCGGTCGCCCGCCCCTTCGTCCAGGAGATCCAGCAACCCTTCCGCCCTGGCCGGATCGTTCTGCAGCCGGTCGGTCTCCAGGACCAGCACGAGATCCTCCAGGTCCAGGTCCTCGTCCAGACCCGCATCCGCGTCCTCGTCGGCCGGGGCCAGGGGCCGGCGCGCGAGTTCCACACCCTCCAGCGGATCCCCGTGCCGCATGAGGAACCGCGCCAGGTCCCGACGCGCCTCCCCGTCCTGGGGGTTCTCCTTCAGGCGCGCCCTGAGGCGAACCTCCACGGTCGCCGGATCCTCTCCCGGGCTCCAGGCGAGATCCAGGATCTTCCAGCGGTCCAGCCCGCCCAGGGCCGGCCCCTTGACCTTGCCCAGGGCCGCCGCCCTCAGCTTCTCGACGGCAGCCCGGCTGGTCTGGTCATGGCCCGGCCGGTCGAGGATGCGTTCGGCGTTCTCGGCGTGCTGCAGCATCGCCAGGGGGTTGCCCAGGACCGCCTCGGCGTACCCGATCATCAGGGACGCCTCGGCGGTGTTCAGGCCCGACCGCAGGCAGATCCCCAGCTGGTACGCCGCCTTCTCCGCGAGGGCCGTCTGCTCGGCACGGTCCTCGGCCTGCATGGCCTGGCTGACCAGCGCCGAACCGTAGGCCAGGCGGTTGCCCGCCAGGAAGACCGAATCGTAGGCGAGCATGAAGGGCTGGGCCCCCGGCCGGCCGGTGACCCCCGAGAGGTCCAGCCCGTAGGGCTTGCTGACCAGGTAGGGATAGTACGGGGTGTAGACCAGGGACTGGGCCCAGGCCCGCTCCGCGAGCTCCCGGCGCCCGGTGATCTCGTAGATGGCCCCGGCCTCGGCCCAGAACCGCCGGCCGAAGGTGTGATAGTGCCGCATGGTGTTGTATTCCTCGAAAGCCTGCCCGGCCATCGCCGTGTCGCCCTCGCGGAGCCAGGCCAGGGCCAGGATCCAGCCCTTGAGGTGCCCCGACGGTTTCGGCGACCAGGCCATGGGGTCCAGGACCCCGGGGAGCATGGCCGCCCCGGGAGCCTCCCAGTCCCGCTGGAAGACCGGCACTGCCACGCCGTCGAGCTCGGCCGCGAGGCGGAAGGCCCGGTCCATCTCCCCTGTCTGGGCGGCGATCAGTCCGCGCAGGACCTTCTCCTCCAGCCCCGGACGCGCGCCGGCCTCCAGGCGATCCAGCAAGGCGGCCGCCTCGCTGAAGCGCCCCAGATCCCGGAGCAGCCAGGCCTTGTCCAGATCGGCTCGGCGGCGCAGATCCCCCAGGGCGTCCTCCGGCAGGACGCCGAGCGCCGCCTGGAGCCCCGCGTGGGCCCCGAGGGAACGCTCGAGGTCGCCCACGGCCTCGCTCAGGTAGGCCAGCAGGTGCCAGGCGTAAGGATTGGCGGGGTCCAGGCCCGTGGCCGTGTGCAGGCGGCCCAGCAGGTCGTCCAGCACGCGCGGATCCATGTCCTGCAGCCCCCACGCCACGTCGACCTGGCTCTGCACCCGCATGACCAGGCCGGCGGTGCGGTCCCGGAACCCGCGGACCCGGTCGAGGATCCGGCCGGCCTCCTCCCTGCGCGCGGCGATCTCGGGATCAGGCAGGGCCAGGAATTCGGCGAGGCCCAGGCGGGGCAGGTGGGAATCGTGGACGAAGGTCCGGCGGTAGACCTCCTTCTGGTCCGACCCGTAGAACCGCGAGGCCTTGCTGCCGACGAGCTGTTCGATGCGGTAGAAGTGGGCGTCGGCGTCCATCCACTGCTGGACGGTTCCGATGGCGGACCAGGAGGATGGTTCCTCCCAGGCGGATCCGGCGGCAGGGACCGCCAGCAGGCAAAGGGCGGCGAGAAAGGATACCTTGTTCACGGCGGACCCCCTGTATATTGATGGCAGGCAACGGTATCAATGTAAGGCGGGGCGGGGTGGCCCCACAACCGCCGGGAACTCGGGGGCGGCGAGGATCTTGATCGGCGGCAACGCAAACCTCCTGTGGACGGGAATCCTGGTCACCACCTGGTGTGTGTTCCACAGCCTGTTCGTCACCCACTGGTGGGACCGCCTGGTCCGCCGGAGGCTCCCCCGCACCCATCCCCTGGCGCGCCTGGTCTACGTCGTCTTCAGCACCCTGAGCTTCCTGGGGATGACGGCCTGGATCCGCACCCTCGACGACCGCCTGCTGTGGGCCTGGCCCGGTCCCTGGGCCGTCCTGCGCTGGGCGGGTCTCGGGGCGGCCTTCCTGTGCTTCTGGCTGGGCATGCGCGCCTACGACAACCGCACCTTCCTGGGCCTGAGCCAGCTGAGAGCCTGGCTCCGGGGACGGCCGGCGCCCGAACCGCCCTTCCGGCGCACCGGGGTGCTGGGGACCATCCGGCATCCCTGGTACACCGGATCCCTCCTGTTCTTCGTGTTCTGCCTCCCTGTCACCGACGTGAACCTGGTGTGGCGCGGGGTGTTCTTCCTGTACACCCTGATCGGCGCCGAGCTGGAAGAGCGCAAGCTCCTGCGCGATCTGGGGCCGGCCTACGCGGCCTACCGCCGCCAGGTCCCCCGGTTCTTCCCCCGGCTGAAGCGGCCCGGACGGCGCGGGGGGTCCGGATGACGAGGCGGCCGATCCTGCGGGCCCCCTCGCTGGCCCTGGCGCTGGTCGCGGCCTTGCTCTGCGGCTGCGTTTGCGGCTGCGGCGGGCCCTGGACCGCGGGCGACCCGACGCCGGGCCGGCCCGATGGGACGGATCCGGCGGCCGGGGCCTGGAACGACTGGCCGGCCCTGGACTGGCGCTTCGACCGCGGGATCCTGACCCGCACGTACCTGTTCTCGGCGCAGCAACCCGACCGCCCCCTCGACGCCTATCTCGCCGCCCAGGTCTTCGGCGCGCGGGGGGATTCCCTCGGCCTGGAGGACTTCCTGGCCCTGGACGCCGACCGCCGCAACCAGCGCCGCCGCGCGGCCGCCGACCACCGGGACCGGGCCCAGCGCCTGTGGCGGTCCCTGGAATCCCTCTGGAACCGCATGCGGGACAACCCCGGGGCCTTCGTGTCGGGATCCTTCAGCGAGCCGGAATTCCTGGGCGACGGCGTCACCATGGCGATCGGACATCTGTCAACCGCCGTGGGCCTGGATCCTTCCTCAGGGGGCGCCTGGTACGACCTGGCGGTCATGTACGGCGCCGCCGGCGACGTGCGCCGCCAGGACCGGGCCCTGCAGGCCGGGCTGGCCGCCATGGCCGCCACGGGCGATCCCGACGACCCGGGACAGGCCCGGCTGCGCAGGCGGCTGCTGCTGGACCGGGCCTGGCTGCTGCGGGACGCCGGCCGGTTCGACGAATGCCTCGATCACCTCTCGCGGGTCATGGCCATGATGCGCGAGGACGACTTCCGCACCCCAGAGGACGGCAAGGAAGCCCTCCTGATCAAGGGCCTGGCCCTGGCCGGCGCCGGGAACGTCAACGAGGCCCGCCTGGTGGCCAACCAGCTGACGGGCTGGACCGTGCCCCGGCGGCAGCGCCGGGTCGTCCAGGACAGCGAAGCGCACCGGGCCATCGACAAGCGGAACCTCGAACCGGTGGCCTCGGACTTCGACCGGCGCTGGATCCGGGCGACCGCCTCCTGGAAGCTGGGCGACGGCGACCAGGCCCTGGCCCAGCTGGCCGAATCCGACTTCCGGTGCGAGTTCCCCGCCCACCTCAACTTCAGGTTCTGGAACGACGTGGGCGCCATCCAGGAACACTTCGGGAAGATGGCCGAATCGCGCATCAGCTACGCCCTGGCGGCGATCTACCGGCCCCTGTTCATCTACCAGCCCATGGTCGGCGCCCGCGGCATCGCCCGCGTCTACGGCCAGCCGGGCGCCGGGCAGCTTTACTTCCTGGGCTACCGCCACTTCTACCTCGCCGGCAGCCTCTTCTCCTATGCCGCCAACCGGCTGGTCGCCATGGAGGTGGCCACCGATCCGGACCTGCGCCGGTTCAACGGGGATCTGGCCCTCGACGCCTTCGACGCCTGCCTTCGGCGGGGCATCCAGCCGCTGTCGTCCCTGGTCCTGCGGGGCCGGGTCCACTACCGGCGGGGGGACTTCGCCCGGGCCGAGGCCGACCTGACCGCAGCGGCCGCGGGCCTGCGGGCCGCCGGCCGCGAGGATCCCGACGCCCTGCTCATCCTGGGCATCCTCCACTTCAACCGGGAGGATTACCCGGGCGCGGGGATCTGGCTGGACCGCTACACCCGGCTGAAGCCCGAGGAAGGTCTGGGCTGGCGGCTGCTCGGCCTGGCCCTGATCCACGCCGGACAGCTGGACAAGGCCCTGGCGGTGATGGATCACGCCCTGGAGATCGAGCCGGATTCGGCGGTGGGGCTGTACAACCGCGGGCTCGTCCACCTGAAGACCGGCCGCCAGGAGGCCGCCCTGGCCGATCTGGAGGCCGCCCGCAAGCTGTGGCCCGAGAACCCCGAGATCTCCCGGGTCATCGATCTGCTCCGGGACAACCCCCGCAGCCAGGTGAAACTGTCCCACGGGGAGGTGGATCTGCGGGTCAGCGTGGCCGACTCGGCCCAGTTCGCCCGCACCCAGGCGGCTTCCCCGCTCAACCTGGTGACGGGGCTGAAGACCGGCGGGGACCAGGACGCCGCCGCCTGGCTGGGGATGGACCGGACCGGGGCGGAATACCTCCTGCCCGAACTCGAGGCCCGCTACCGGGACGATCCCACCGCCGCGAACCGGGCGGCCTACGCCTGGTGCCTGCTGCAGGCCGAACGGCCGGCCGAGGTCCGGGACCTGCTCGGCCCCCTGTGGAACCGCGGGATCGATCCCGGGGAGCTGACCATCCTGCTGCACGCGGACCGGGCCCTGGGCCTGCCGGCCCGCGCCAAGTACCTGGCCCTGTCCCTCCTCGAGCCGCGCAACCCGCTGCAGGATCCCGGCTTCTGGGAGCTCGTGGCGATCATCTGTCTGGAGAGCGGGGAAAGGCAGGCTGGGCTGCTCGCCATCGATTACGCCCTGGAGCTGGATCCGGCCAACGCCGGGCTCAACGCCCTGCGCCGCTCGCCCTGATTGTCAACCGGGGCGATCTGCCCTATAGTCCGCGGATCATCCAACCAGCGGGCCGCCAAGGCCGGGAGACCTGCATGCTCAAGGAAAACTTCGTCGAAGCGGTGGCCCGCTCCCTGCGCGACCACTGGACGGCGTCCTGTTTCAGCAACCTGGACGGGGCGCCGCTGACCTACGCCGACGTGGCCAACCGCATCTTCAAGCTGCACTACATCTTCGCCGAGGCGGGGATCGAACCGGGCGACCGCATCGCCCTCGTCGGGCGCAACACCACCCACTGGGGCGTGGTCTACCTGGCGACCGTCACCTACGGCGCGGTGATCGTGCCCATCCTGCCCGACTTTTCACCCGCCGAGATCGAACACATCATCCGCCACAGCGAGTCTTCCCTGCTCTTCGCCGCCGAGTCCATCTTCGACGGTATCGAGCAGGAGAAGACGCCCAGCATCCGGGCGGTCTTCAGCCTGCAGGACCTCAGGCTGCTGTGGCTCGGGGACGAGGACCTCGAGGAGATCGCCGCCCGCGCCGACTCGGGCTACGTCGAGAAGTACCGCGGGGTGCTGTCCCGGGAGACCCTGGCCTTCGGCGCGGTGCCCAACGACATGCTGGCCGCCATCGTGTACACGTCGGGGACCACGGGGTTCTCCAAGGGCGTCATGCTCGCCCACAACTCCCTGATCGCCAACGTCACGTACTTCAGCGGCCAGGTCGAGCTGCACACCGAGGACACCATCGTCTCCTTCCTGCCCCTGGCTCACGCCTTCGGTTGCGCCTTCGACTTCCTGGCGCCGTTCATCTGCGGCTGCCACATCGTCTTCGTGGAGAAGATCCCCTCGCCCAAGATCCTCGTGGCCGCCTTCGCGAAGTACCGCCCCGTGGTGGTGATGTCGGTGCCCCTGATCATCGAGAAGATCTACCGCAACCGGGTCAAGCCCATCATCGAGACCCCGCGCATGCAGATGATGCTGAAGGTCCCCGTCCTGAACAAGCTGATCCAGAAGAAGATCCGGGACAAGATCTACGAGGTCTTCGGCGGCCGTTACCGGGAGCTGGTGGTCGGCGGCGCCGCCCTGAACCGGGACATCGAGCAGTTCTTCCGCCGGATCGGCCTGAGCCTCACCTGCGGCTACGGCATGACCGAATGCGGCCCCCTGATCAGCTACACCGTGTTCGCCGGGGATCCGCCCGTCGGCAGCGTGGGCCGGGTGATCCCCTATCTCGAGTGCCGGATCGCCGGGGCGCATCCCGAGACCGGAATCGGCGAGGTGCAAGTGCGGGGAGAAAATGTTATGCTTGGCTACTACCGGGACGAGGAGGCCACCGCCGAGACCATCGATCCGGAGGGCTGGCTCCACACCGGGGACCTGGGCCGTCTCGACGACCAGGGCTTCCTCTATCTGACCGGCCGTTCCAAGAACATGATCCTGACCGCTGCGGGCCAGAACATCTATCCCGAGGAGATCGAGTCCCAGCTCAACAACCTGCCCTGCGTGGAGGAGTCCCTGATCGTCCACCACGAAGGCAAGCTGGTGGCCCTGGTCTACCCCGACCTGGAATCCGTGGACCGGGCCTGCCTGAAGGGCAAGCAGGTCGAGGATCTGATGGAGGACAACCGCAAGTCCCTCAACCTGCGGTTGCCGGGATACGCCCAGCTGGCGCGGCTGAAGGTGCTCTACGAGGAATTCGAGAAGACGCCGACCAAGAAGATCAAACGGAACAAGTACAACGCCATTTCCTGAAGGAGTGACCATGAAGATCTCCCAGAAACCCCAGGATGACGTCATGATCCTGGAAGTCTCCGGCAAGATCATGGGGGGGCCGGATTTCGACAAGTTCAAGGAGGAGATCAAGGGCCTGATCGACGCCGGCTACAAGAAGGTGGTCCTGGATTTCGACGGCGTCCCCTGGATCAACTCGACCGGGCTGGGGATCCTCATCACCGGCTACCACTCGCTGAAGGCCGCCGATGGCGCCATGAAGATCTGCAACGTGCGGGAACGCGTGCTGAGCATCTTCTACATCAGCCAGCTGGAGAACATCTTCCAGGTCCTGCCCACCCTCGACGAGGCCGTGGCCAGCTTCCGGGATTGAGGGGAATTCCCCGCGCAGACACGGAGGCCGGCGGTATCCGCCGGCCTCGTTCCAGGCGCCGCCCGGGAGCGGGATTCAGCGGGAATCGGCCTTCTTGACCATCGCGTCGCAGACCACGTAGCCGTACCGCTCGTACAGGCCGTGCGCGTCCCGGGTGCGCAGCAGCTTCTGGCTGGCGCTCTGCACCCAGGGGTGCTCCTCCACGCATTCCATCAGCCACTTGCCCAGACCCGTCCCCCGGAAGTCCGGGTGCACCATCACGTCGCAGATCCAGGCGAAGGTGCAGCGGTCGGTCACCACGCGGGCGAAGCCGATCTGGCGCAGGCCGCTGTAAAGGCCGAAGCACAGGGAGTGCTCGATGGATTCCCTGACGGTCTCCATGGTGCGGCCGATGGCCCAGTAGGATTCCTGCAGGGCGGGCACGATGTAGTACAGGTCCAGCTCGGCCTGGTCGTCGTTGACCCGGAAGTCGCCCTTGGTCCATTCCATGTCTATCTCCTGCGGGGCGGCCCTAGAACTCGGCAAGCTTGGGCGCCCGCGGGAAGGGGATCACGTCCCTGATGTTCTTGACGCCGGTCACGTAGTTCACGGCGCGGTCGAAGCCCAGGCCGAAACCGGCGTGAGGCACGGTCCCGTACTTTCTCAGATCACGGTACCACCAGTATTCCTGGAGATCCAAGCCCATTTCCGTGATGCGCGCATCCAGGACCTCCAGCCGCTCCTCGCGCTGGCTGCCCCCGATGATCTCGCCGATCCCCGGGGCCAGGACGTCCATGGCGGCCACGGTCCTGCCGTCGTCGTTCAGGCGCATGTAGAAGGCCTTGATCTCCTTGGGATAGTCCATCACCACGACCGGGCGCTTGCACAGCTCCTCGCAGAGGTAGCGCTCGTGCTCGGACTGCAGGTCCATCCCCCACTTCACCGGGAACTCGAAGGCCTTCTTGGCCTTGCCCAGGTGGTCGACCGCCTCGGTGTAGGTCATCCGCTCGAAGCTGGTGTCGACGAAGGCCTCCAGCCGGGAGACGGCCTCGGGCTCGACGTGCTGGGCGAAGAAGGCCATGTCGTCGCCGCGCTCGTCCAGCACGGCCCGGAACAGGGACTTCAGGTAGGCCTCGGCCAGGTCCGCGTCGTCGCTGAGGTCGGCGAAGGCGATCTCCGGCTCGATCATCCAGAACTCGCTGAGGTGACGGCTGGTGTTGCTGTTCTCGGCCCGGAAGGTGGGCCCGAAGGTGTAGACCCGCGTCATGGCGCAGCAGAAGGCCTCGACGTTGAGCTGGCCCGAGACGGTCAGGAACGCCTCGCGGCCGAAGAAGTCCTGGCTCCAGTCGATCCCGCCTTCGGGGGTGCGCGGCGGGTTGGCCAGGTCGAGGGTCGAGATGCGGAAGGCCTCGCCCGCCCCCTCGGCGTCGCTGGTGGTGATGATCGGGGTGTGGATCCAGTAGAACCCGTTCTCGTGGAAGAACCGGTGGGTGGCCTGGGCCAGGCAGTTCCTGACGCGGGCGACCGCCCCGAAGGTGTTGGTGCGCGGCCGCAGGTGGGCGATCTCGCGCAGGTATTCCATGGTATGGCGCTTGGGCTGCACCGGGTAGGTCTCGGGATCCTCGACCCAGCCGAGGACCTCGATGTTCGTGGCCTGGATCTCGACGCTCTGCCCCTTGCCCTGGGAGGCGGCCAGCACGCCGGTGCACACCACGGCGCACCCGGTGGTCAGGCGCTGGATCTCGCCGGCGTAGTTGGGCAGGCTGCCGGGGGCCACGACCTGGATGGGGTCGAAGGCCGTCCCGTCGTGGACGGCGACGAAGCTGAGACCCGCCTTGGAGTCGCGGCGGGTCCGGACCCAGCCCTTGACGGTGACGGTCTCTCCCACCGGCGCCTTGCCGGCGAGCAATGCGGAGATCTTCCAGTCGGCCATGAGGCATCCTTTGGCGTGTTGGGATTCCGGACGGCGAAGCGGGAATGATAACACCGGGGTGGGGAGGGGACAACTCGGCAGGCGGGATTCCGGGCCGGGCGGGGACGCGGGGTCCCCGCCCATTCCCGGCGAAAGATAGGTCAGCGGAACAGGCCCTTGACGCCGCCCCAGCTCTCGGATTCGGCGTCCACAGGACCGCTGCACTGCCCATTCACGATCAGGACGGGGTCCAGGATCGTTCCCTGGGACGGGATCAGGGGTTTGACCAGTTCCACGTCCTCTCCGTCCAGGTAGGCCGGAAGGAGTTCAGGCGTACTGTGGAAGTAGATCGGTCCGACGTAAGCCAGAAAGGGATCCAGGACGTCAAAGACGTAAAAGGTCATGTCCATCACGACGACGAGCCCATGGTCCGCGAGCAGGGGCTGGCCGAGTCCCACCATGTATTCATTCGCCCGGGTGGCGGCGTCGATGAACAGTCCCCTGGGTGTGGCGGCCGTCAGGGCTCCGCCGCCGGCAAAGGTGATCTTGGCTTCCCAGCCCCTGATTGCGGAACTCGAAAGGCCCGTGAAAACCAGGTAGCCGTTGAAGAACCCTGCCGTGTCCTCGCTGCAGAACTGGTCGGCGGCCTCGTCGAAATAGATGCCGATGCGGTCCGGGTCGACCGGCGGGCCCCCACTCCCCAGGGCGGAGCCCCCTTGGACCATGGACATTGTCAGGATGAGCAGGATACACGTTCGCATGATGAACCTCCGGGACTAGGCCCCCCTCCCAGAAGTACCCCTGAACCCATGGTTATTGATCCGGGTTTGCGCAGATCCCGCGCTTTCAGAGGAGAATACCCCCGCACCCGTCCGCCCCTCCCGTCATCAAGCATAACTCAAGTGAACAACTGAAATCAATATAAAGTTCCCCAATCTCAAATGATCGGATAATCTTTATCTGATATTTTTCAAGGTGTTATGCGCCATTGCCCGCCAGGTTGCTGGGGAATGGATTGCCCGCTACATTCGGGGCATCCCATCCTGAGCAAACGACCCATCGCAATGGAGGATCTCCCATGCGCCGCTCATTCCCCTTCCTGGCCCTCGCCCTGACCGGCCTGCTGTTCGCCGGCTGCGGCTCCGGTGATCAGCAGTCCTCGGGTGCGGGTGCGGACGCCATCTCCGGCCGCATCGAGGACGGCCTGCGGGTGCTGACCTTCGACGCCGAGGCGAAGGACCAGCACTTCCGGATCTACCGCGGGGACTACGTCCGGCCCGAGCTCGAGGGCGGCGGCTCCTTCACCCTGGTCATCCCCGGACTCGGGGTCGACCTGGCCTTCCCTCCGGCCGATCCCAGGAAGGACCACTTCAAGGTCCCCGATGCCGGGACCTTCGCGTTCACGATCGGGGAGGCCGCGGGCGTCATCGAGGCGATCGAGTACCAGGCGTCCAGCTACCGCGAGGTGAACTCCCGGGACGCCGCCGCCCTCATCGCGAACCTCGATCCGCTCATCCTGGACGTCCGCACGCCCCGCGAGTTCCAGGACGGCCACATCGAGGGCGCCGTCCTGATCCCGGTCCAGCAATTCCAGCGGAGGATCAGCGAGATCGCCGAGCACAAGAACGACCCGGTCTTCGTCTACTGCCGGACGGGCAACCGCAGCACTGTGGCGGCCAAGATGATGATCGACGCGGGGTTCACCAACGTGATCAACCTGCGGCGGGGAATCGTGGAGTGGAGCCGGGAAGGACTGCCGGTCACACGGTGACCGGCGCGGCCATCTGCTCCAGGTTCCAGAGGGCGTCCTCGTCGCCGGGATCGCGGGCCAGCACGGCCGCCAGGATGCCCCGGGCCTCGTCCAGACCCGGCCCTTCGGGATCCTGCCGCCAGATCACGACCGCCAGGTCGTTGGCGGCGCGGTTCAGGTCGGGACGTCGTTCGTGCACGGCCCGGAACATGCGCTCGGCTTCGCCGAGGCGGCCCTGCGCGTAATAGTCCTCGCCGCGGGCCAGCCAGCGGGCCGCTTCCCAGTCGCGCAACGGATGCGCCTTGACCAGGGGCGATTCCGGCAAGGGATGGAAGTGCAGGGCGGGCACGAAGCCCTCGGCCACCAGGCGCTCGAGGTCGAGGTTGCCGCTCTGACGCGCCGTCGGATCCAGGTTCCACTTCCTGCGGAAGATCTCGAACTTCTCGTCCAGCTCCCGGTCGTAATCCACCTTGCCGTCCACGAAGCTGCGGCTGCCGAAGTGGTGGACGAAGCTGTCCCTCGCCACGACCGCCTTGTAGCCGGCCAGGAAGGCGCGCAGGCAGTAGTCGGTGTCCTCGTAGTTGCCCCGGCCGAAGCGGTCGTCCAGCCCGCCGATCTTCTCGATCAGGTCGCGTCTGATCAGCACGCAGAAGCCCACGATCCACAGGGCCTGTTCAATGCGGCCGCCCTGGGCGGCCGCCAGGTCCGCGGCGAAACCATCCAGACCTTCAAGGGTGGTCTGGTCGTAGCCGACTTCGGGGAGCCTCTGCCCCCCCGTGATGCTGTTCGTCACTGGCCCCGCCAGACCCGCCAGGGGGTCTGCTTCGCAGACCGCAACCAGCCGATCCAGCCAGCCGGCGGTCACCACCGTGTCGCTGTTCAGCAGGCAGACGTAGCGGCCCCGTGCCGCAGCGATGCCGACGTTGTTACCGGCGGCGAAGCCCAGGTTTTCCCCGTTGAAGATGGCCCGGACGCGGTCGTTGGCGCCATCGAGGGCGCGCAGGTAGTCCTGCGTCGGGCGGTCCGAACCGTTGTCCACGAAGATCAGCTCGCAGTCGCCCGCGGTGTGGCGCAGCAGGGAATCCGCGCACCGCTTCACGTAGTCCAGCGCGTTCCAGACCAGGACGACGACGCTCGTCCGCGGCCCCTCGCCGGTGACCCGCAGGCTGGGCGCCACGTAGGGACCGATGCGGCAGTGCGGCGTGCGTTCGAACTTGAAGTCGGGCGTCTTGATGAAGTCCGGATGCGCCCGGCCCTTCCAGATGGCGTTGAACCGTTCGATGTTGGGCTGCAGCTTGCTCCAGCGCTCCTGCCCGGACTGCGATTCGAAGTGGATGATCTCGCTCTCGGGCCGGTAGACGACCTTCCAGCCCTTTTCGCCGGCCTTCAGGCACAGGTCCACGTCCTCGTTGCCGTTCCAGTAGCCCTCGTCGAAGCCGCCGATCGCCGTGAAGATCTCCCTGCGGATGAGCAGGCAGGCGCCGGTGACGACCTGCATCTGCTGGGCGCGGTTGGCCGGAGGATCGTCGCCCGCGGCGGTGTAGGACAGGTGGTGCCCCCCCAGCATGGAGGGGACCTCGTCCCTGACCTCGAGCATGGCCACGCCGCCGTGCTGGATGGTGCCGTCGGGAAAGAGCAGCTTCGCGCCCACGATCCCCACCGAGGGGTCGTGGTCCAGTGTCGTCACCAGGGGATCGAGCCAGTCGGGCTTCACTTCCATGTCGTTGTTCAGGAACAGCAGGTCCTTGCCTTGCGCGGCCTCCGCGCCCAGGTTGCAACCGCGGGAGAACCCGCCGTTCTCGGGGTTCGAAACCACCCTCAACCGGCCCTCGGCCATCTCGGCGGCCAGCCAGGGCCCCGACCCGTCCGACGACCCGTTGTCCACCACGATGATCTCGAACGAGGCCTCCGCCCCGTGATCGTGGATGGACCGGATGCAGGTCCGGGTCAGCTCCAGCTTGTTGAAGACCGGGATGATGACCGATACCTGCGGCGCCGGATGATCGTGGACATACGCCATGTTTTCATACCCCCATGGCAGGAAAGCGGCCATTGGCAGCCGTCCCGGGCCTCGAATTCGGTGTTCGGGGAGGGGGTTGCAAGGAGCGTGCGCGGTGTGGGGCGGATGGGACATCCGCGCCTGAATCCCTCATGCCACCGGATCCCGGCTGGCCTTGCGCAGTTCCTCCTCCTGTTCGTGCAGCCTCCGGTGGCAACCCGCACAGAGCGTGACCAGGTTATCCAGGACCGTTTCGCCGCCCCGGGCCACGGGAAGGCGGTGGTGGATCTGCAGATGCTGGGTGTGGGGGCACCCGGCGGCCTGACAGGTGAAGCTGTCCCTCTGGAGCACCTTGCGCCGCAGACGATGGGAGACGATGCGGCGGCGGCGGGCATCGGCGCCCTCGACGATGGCGTCACAGAAGGCGGTTTCCAGCAACGCCGTGGGCGCCTCGAAGGTCCCGCGGTTGTTGGTCAGCGTGCCCCGCCCGCAGGCGGGGCATACCCGCAGGATGATGAGGGTGGCCGGACCCTCGGCGGGAGCTTGCGGGCCGTTGACCGGGGTGGCGGCCGGTGGGGCGGTGAGGGCGGCGGTGAGGGCGGCGGTCAGGGCGTCTTCCTTGGTCCGG
>JAHJTW010000138.1 GCA_018829565.1 bacterium
ATGGTCAGCAGGCGATCCTGGGTGAAGTAATCGCTCAGACCGAGATCGATGATCGCCTGGAACATGTCAGTAACCTCCGCCCATCAGTCCGCTGAAGGCCCGGGTCAGCAGCCCGCGCGGGGCCCGCTGCCGGGGGCCGCCGATCCTGCGGGTGACGCCCGCCTGGGCCGGCGGTCCGTCGCTCAGGTCCAGGGGCGCCTCGTGCCTGCCGTCGGTGTGCTCCAGGGTCACCTCTTCGGTCCAGAGCTGCCCGTCCTCAGCCGCGAACAGCGACATGTGGGGCAAGGGCAGCAGCACCTTCTCGATGGCCAGGTTCTGGGCGGCCCGGTTGCGGACGACCAGGGCCGAGATCGCGCGATGGGGTCGCCGGGGCAGGTTCTCCAGCCGCAGCCGGGCGGACGTCTGCAGGGCGTAGCACATCTCCCCGTCCCGGGTGGACGAACCGAACCAGGTGTCCGATGGGCGGAAGAGGGGTATTTGCAGGAACTCCCGGCGGTCCTCGCCGACGGTCACCTGGAGCCACAGGATGGTGCTGATGTAGAGGGTCAGCTCCTCGCCGGGCGGCAGCAGGAACGGGGTGATGGGCTTGACCACCATCGGCCGGTCGGCGGTCAGGGGCGTCAGGCTCACCAGGTCGGGCGTCCGGCGGAAACCCAGCCTGCTCGCGCCCTTCTCGGCCTCCGGAGGCTCGGGGACCCCTCCGGTGAGGTCGCGCTCCAGGGTGGGATCGAGGGTGTCGTCCCCCGGCAGGCTGGCGAAGCGCCATTCCTGGTCGCCGTGGGTCAGCCAGAAGCGCATGGGACCGATCTGCCAGAAGGCGGTCACACCGGGTTGTAGCAGGTAGTCGCCGAACCAGGCATCGGGGACGGCGGATCCGTTCGTCATGAATGGGCTCCCGTTGCGGTCACAGGTACTTGCGGCGGCGGAAGAAGGTCAGCATCCCGCCGGCGCACACGAGGATGAAGACCCAGAAGACGGGGTACGACCACTTCCAGGCCAGTTCGGGCATGTGCTCGAAGTTCATGCCGTAGATGCCGGCGAAGAAGGTCAGCGGGACGAAGATCGTGGCGGCGATGGTCAGGACCTTCATCACCTCGTTCATCTTGTTGCTGATGCTCGACAGGTAGAGGTCCTGCAGGCCTGACAGCATGTCCCGGAAGGTCTCGACCGACTCGGCCACCTGGACGGTGTGGTCGTAGACGTCGCGCAGGAAGGGCGACACCCGGTCCTGGATCAGGCCGGTTTCGGCCCGCCCCAGAAAACCGATCACCTCGCGCAGGGGCCAGACCGCCCGCCGCATGAGGATCATCTCGCGCTTGTAATGGTGGACCAGTTGCAGATGCGTGGGGTCGGGGGTTTCCAGAAGTTCCTCCTCGAGGAACTCGATGAGTTCGCCCGCCCTCTCCAGGATGGTGAAGTAGTGGTCCACGACCGCATCCAGCAGGGCGTACGCCAGGTAGTCGGCGCCCCAGCCGCGGATGCGGCCCTTGCCGACGCGCAGCCGCTCGCGCACGGGTTCGAACACGTCTCCCGGTTTTTCCTGGAAGGAGATCACGAAATTGGGCCCCAGCAGCAGGCTGATCTGCTCGGAATGGATGTCGAAGGGGCCGACCGTCGCGCTCAGCATGTGGGTGACGATGAACAGGTACGCATCGTAGTCCTCGACCTTGGGCCGCTGGTGCGTGTTGACGATGTCCTCCTGGACCAGCGGATGGATGCCGAAGTGGTCGCTGATGACCTTGAGGGTCTCGATGTCGTGCAGGCCGTCGACGTTGATCCACGTGGTGCTGTCGGTGTCGCGGAAGGGGAGGCAGGCGGCGACGTCGGCGACGCGGCGCTCCTCGAATTCGCCGTCCTTGTAGTCGATGACGGTGATGACGACGTCGTCGGTCTTCTTCGACCCGGTGAACTCGACGGTGCCCGGCGGCTGGGCGGGTTTGCGGGTCACCTTGCGGTACAGCTTGGCCACGGCTTGGCTCCTTCCGGATGATGCGATCCGTTTCCGACTGTACACGGACCCTGCCGGGCTGCGCAATGTTCTTTGGTCCGGATGCGGGCGGGAGCTACCTTCACCGCAGGAGGACCCCATGCACGAGATGACCATCGTCACCAGCATCCTGGCCATCGCCCGGGAGCGCGCAGCGGCCGCCGGGGCGACCGTCATCACCGCCGTCGAAGTCGAGGTGGGCCGCCTGGCCGGGGTGGAGATCCCCGCCCTGGAGTTCTGCTTCCTGGCCGCCCGGGGCCACGAAGTGGGGGAGCAGGCCGAGCTGGTGATCCACGAGATTCCCGGCCTGGGCCGCTGCCCCGCCTGCGCCGCCGAGTCGGCCATGGACTTCTACGCCGCGGTGTGCCCGAACTGCGGCAAGGCGGCCCTGGAGGTCGTCCAGGGCCGGGAGCTGAAGGTGCGTTCGATCCGGGTCGAGGATTAGCGCCGGGATTCCCCGTTATTTTCATTCCCCCTGAAGCCACGCCTCCAGCAACGGCTTGTGCCCCGTCAGCTTGCCCAGCACCCGGTACCGGGATGCCGCCAGGACGGGCGAGGTCAGGGCGGGTTCGGAAACGGCGCAGGATGGGGGCACGTACGAGGCATGCAGGAAACGGATCTCCCGCCCGTCGTGGACGATGAATCCCACATGGCAATCCAGACCCACGATGTAGAGGCCCGGGCCCCAATCCTCCACCGCCGTCACGAATCGCGCGATGGGAGCGTCGCTGAACCGCTTCACGGCGGTGCGGTCCACCAGGGCCAGAATGATCCGTTCGGAAGCCTGCTGGGCCAGGCGCACCCGTTCCAGCTTCACCCCGGCATCCCGTAGCAGGGTCGTCACGAAGTAGCCGCAGGCGATGGCCCCTTCGCCGGGCGTTTCGGTGGTCCCGTTGAAGTCCCAGGGGGTGCCGTACCAGTGAGGCGCCAGGCGGTCGGCAACCGCCTCCCGCAGCAGGTCGCCCGCGCGGGCGAGGACTGCTTGCTGGGAAACCTTGTTATCGGCGCCAGCCAGTTCCTGACGCAGGGCTTCTCTTTCGGCCTGCACCATTGAAATGGTTTCGGAGTAGATCTGGGGGCCTGGACCTGAGGGTGGAGGCTCCCCCTGAGCGCATCCTGCAAGAATCAGGACGAGGAAACCCGCGTGGAGATGCCGAAACGAGGGTGAGATCAGAGGGTTGATGGATGTGGAAATCCTGATCATTCCATTGATACACCGGGTTCAATCCAGGAGTTCCCGCACCCGGAAGCCGGCCCCGGAAAAACATGCTATAATAAGTCAAGTATTCAACCTCAAGGGGGAGACCATGCCGATCCGTCCGCTGCGCATTCTCATTCCGGTGCTGCTGCTGGCCTGCGTGGCGGCCGCGGCCGCCATGGGTACGTCCGATCCCGGCGCCCTTCCGCTGCCGGACGTCACACCCAGCGGCATCCTCACGGACCGGGTCGTTCCCATGGCCCGGCTGGATGAACTCGACGGTTCGGCGAGCGCGCCGGCCGCCTCGGCTGCCCGCTGGCGCCAGACCCTGTTCGAGTTGCGGCGCGCCGCGGAGGAACCGGCGATGTGGCCGGATGTGGCCGAGGTCCGCGCCAAGGCCGCCCCGGGCGGCATTCCCCGGGGGACCGCGTCCTTCGGCCTGATCCACGCGGATTACGACCGGATGCTGGCCGACGGCAGCCTGGCCTTCGGCGAGGTCCTCGCCTTCGCGCCCCTGCGGCAGGACGTCTACGACGGGGCCGACCTGGCCTTCCGCCTGGAGGGCGCCTTCACCCTGGACCGCGGAACAGCCGCGATCACGGGCCTGCGTCTGGACGCCGGCGACGGCCTCGGCCTGCGCGACTGGCCGCTCGGCAAGGATTTGCAGGTGTCCTACGCGACCGATGGCCGCAAGACCCTGGGCCTTGAGGCCGATCTGAGCGACGGCCGCACGCTGCACGCCGCCGCGGTCCTCGACGTCCGCGCCCTGGTCACGCCCGATCCGACCGAGACCTGGCAGATCCAGGCGACCGAATCCTACGGCGGCGCGTTCGGCAGCGGCCAGGCCTACGTGTACCTGGCGGATGGCCACGCCGCGGTGACCAACCCCGTCGTGGTGGTCGAGGGGTTCGACCTGGACAACACCATGAACTGGCCCGTCCTGTACGAGCTGCTCAACCAGGAGAACCTGCTGGAGGACATGCGGGCCGACGGCTTCGACGCCATCGTGCTCGACTTCACCGAGGCCACCGATCCCATCCAGCGCAACGCCCTGGTGCTGACCGAGCTGCTGGCGCAGATCCGCGCCACGGTCGGTCCGGCCACGACCATGCCCCTGATCGGCGCCAGCATGGGCGGGCTCGTGTCCCGTTACGCTCTGCTCTGGCTCGAGGGCCAGGGCATCGATCACCAGGTGCGCACCTACGTCTCCTTCGACTCGCCGCACCTGGGGGCCAACATCCCCCTGGGGCTCCAGTACTGGCTGTACTTCTTCCGCAACGAGTCGAGCGACGCGAAGATCCTGCTGGACAGCCTGGACAGCCCCGCCGCCCGGCAGATGCTGCTCTATCATCACCTCGGCACCAGCGGGACGACCGCCGGCAGCGATCCCCTGTTCGCCGAATTCTACGGCGATCTCGCCGCACTGGGCGGATGGCCGCAGAACGCGTACAAGATCGCCGTCTCCAACGGCAGCGGGATCATGGCGAACCAGGGGTTCAACCCCGGCGATCAGATCATCCAGTATCGGCACCGCAGCTTCCTGGTCGACATCGACGGCAACGTGTGGGCGGTGCCCGACGGCGGCAGCGCGGTCATCTTCGACGGCATGCTGAACAAGATCTGGCCCCTGCCCGACTCCTACCTCACGGTGACCGTGGCGGGCACGCAGCCCTGGGACGGCGCGCCTGGCGGCTTCCGCGATTCCATGGCCGAGATGGACGCCACGCCCGCGCCCTACGGCGACATCATCGCCCTGCACGACAATCACTGCTTCATCCCCACGGTCAGCTCGCTGGCCCTGACTGGTGCTGGGCCGTTCTTCGACGTGGCCGGCGCGCCCGACCTGCTGTCCATGACCGGCTTCGACGAGGTCCACTTCCCGCAGGCCAACCAGGAGCACATCTTCGTCTCGCCGGAGAACAAGGTGTGGTTCATGGACGCGGTGGGGATGGGGGTGTCGGGGGTGGCCGATCGCGTGGGCCCGCCGGCTGCGGCGCGCTTGTTGCCTGCGTATCCCAATCCGTTCAACCCGCGGACGGTCCTGTCGTTCGAGGTCTCCCGGCCCCAGGCGGTCGACCTTGCGATCTTCGATGCGAGGGGGCGGCGGGTCCGCACGCTCCTCGAGGGTTCGGCGGTTGGGGCGGGCACCATGACCCTGACCTGGGACGGGCGGGACGACGCCGGCCGCAGCGTGCCGGACGGCGTGTACTTCGCGCGGCTGGAGGCGGGGGAGGCCGTTTCGAATGCGGCCCTGACTCTCTTGAAGTAGGGCGCGATACCATTCCGGATCGTCATACCGGCCGCCGGGCCAGCGGGACGTACTTCTTCCGGCTCGAGGCCGGAGGGCAGGCGGAGACGAAGCGGGCTGTTCTCGTCAAATGATGAATCCCCGGAGGCCGGGGTCCATAACCGGTGGTGGATCTTCCTGGGGAACTTCTGGTTTGTAACGGCGGCGCACTTCATTTTGATCGTTTATCCACCAGCTGGGTTCGTGCGAACCCAGCTGGTTCATAAATATTCAAACCCCTGGGCTGGGCGGGCCCTACCTCGTTCCTGTACACCCGCACATTCCACTGGATTCTACACGGCAACCGAAATCGGACCGGGGCCGTTGCAGCGCGCCCTTTCCTTCCGAAAAAGGAGCGGCCCCCCGGGGGGCCGCTCCATTCCATCCCATTTAATCCCGCTGCGCTCAGCGCCTGACCCGGTCTCCCGGCTCGTCCGAGGGGAAGGACATGTCGTCGTGGCAGTCGGTGCAGACCGGCGGCTTCGACATGTTCATGTCCGCGTGGCAGTTGTCGCAGTCCAGGTCCACGTGGTTCTCGCTCAGCTCCAGCCCGGTCACCCGGTGGTTGAACGACCCCACTTCCCAGTGGATGTGGCAGTCGGTGCAGGTGTGCGAGGGAGTGCGGAAGCTATCCGGATTCCCGTGGCAGACCGAACAGTCCTTGCCGGTGTGATAGGGCGCCAGATCCCAGCCGGTGGCCGCGGCGTGCTCGAACCGGGGCTGGGTGGTGGTGGAGTGGCAGAAGTTGCAGTCCCGCTCCATGTGGCAGGAGTTGCAGGTGGTTACGTGGTCGAACTTGACCCGCTCGTGCGTTCCGGTGTCGTGGCACCGCTTGCAGCTGTCGCCGCGGTGGCAGTCCACGCAGGCCTGGCCGAACATCTCGACGTGGTCCTCGTGGTGGAAGGTCACCAGGGGAGCGTCCTCGTACGTCGTCTCGTAGACGTACGTCGGGGTGGCGGTGATCATGGGGTGCAGGATGCCGATGATGTCGGTCGAATCCACGACGGCCGCGGCCGCCGAACCGTCGCTCTGCTCGTGGCAGAACCCGCAGGCGTTCTCGTGGCCCCAGTCACGATGGCAGTTGATGCACTGGCGGTGGTAGGCGCCCTTGAGGGCGGGCTGGCCGAGGTTGACCTCGTTGCTGTCGGGGTCATGGCACTCGCGGCAGGGCGGGATGACGCCGCTCCGTTCGGAGTAGTGATGGCAGTTCTCGCAGCCGCCGACCATGTTGGACATGGAGGCGTGCAGCTTGTGCGAGAAGATCACCGGCTTGTACAGGTTGGCCAGCTGGTCGATGATCACGATGTCCGGGCCCTCGTCGGCCTGGTGGTCTCCGTAGAAGTGGCTGCTGTGCCGCGGGCAGGCGGCCAGGCAGGGATCCTCCCCGGTGGGATGATCGCAGGAGTGGCAATCCCGGCAGTCCATCTTGCGAGGCTCCTGGACGTCTTGGGCGTTCGGCTGGGCGTGATGGGGGTCGGCCAGCTGATCCACCGCCCAGGCCGTCCCTGCGAACGAGCCGAGGACCAGGGTGATCAGGAAGAGCTTACGCATGGTGGGCCCCTTTCTCCTCGGCGGGCAGGATGGGGAACAGGTAGACCCACGCCCGGTACACGAGGACCAGCAGGGCGATCATGCCGACCGTCAGCATGATCTCGGTGATCGCGGGCACGTAGCGGTGGTCGGGGTAGACCGGCGTGTAGCCGATGATGAAGACGTTCAAGCGGTTCAGGGCGACCCCGAAGACCACCATGGCCGAGGCCGCGAACAGCCAGGCCGGCCGGCGACGCATGCGGTGGCTCAGCAGGATGGCCCAGGGCAGCACGACCCCGCCGACGATCTCGATCCAGTACATCACCGAGCGGCCGGTGAACTCGAACAGGTAGACGTACGCGTCCCGCCCGACCAGGTCGATGACCTTCGCCGCGAAGTAGATCGTCAGCAGGAAGGGGATGATGCGGCCCAGGGGGCTGAGCACGTTCATCTCGGGCGGGCGCCGGAACGACCGCGACGCGATCATGCCCTCGAAGATGGCCATGGAAAGACCGACGGCGAAGGCCGACAGCAGGAACTGCAGAGGCAGGATGCTGGTGTGCCAAAGGGGGTGCAGCTTCGTCGGGGCGAGCGCCATCAGCGTGCCGAGGGACGACTGGTGCGCGCAGGAGAGAACCACGCCCATGATGATGAAGAAGTTCATGACCTTGCCGAGGGTCCTGTCCAGGAACCGCAGCAGGCCGTCCACCGCGCCGTTCAGCCGGGCCAGCACCCCGGGCAGGTTCACGCGCCCGATGAACCGCTCGCACACGATGGGCAGAAACTCGATGTACAGCACCGTCAGGTAGATGCAGACGCACATGCCGACCTCGAACAGGGCCGAGTTGCCCTGCCACATCGAGGGCACCAGCACGTGCCAGATGTTGTAGAAACGGCCCAGGTCCATGACCACGCCCAGGGCCACGAAGGTGTAGCCCAGCATCGCCGTCAGCAGGGCGGGCCGGACCACCGGGTGGAACCGCTCGTGGTTCAGGATGTGGGCGATGAAGGCGGTGGTGAAGCCGCCGGCCGCCAGGGCGACGCCGGTCGCCACGTCGATGGCGATCCAGATGCCCCAGGGGTACTGGGTGTCCAGGTTCGTCACCGCCCCGAGCCCGAAGAACAGGCGGACCATGATCATCGCCACGCCCATCAGGGCCAGGGCCGTCACGACGATGCTGCCCCGGGTGAAGAAGGGGACGTCGGTGTTGCCCCACAGGGGCGCGGCGTGTTCGTGGTGGGAGGAGGCCCGGGACCGGGTCCGGTCCGCCCCGGCCAGGGGCATGGTCGCCGTCCCTCCGGTGTGCGAGTTAGACATGGTCGTCCTCCTTCTCCTTGCGCCTGTCGCCGGCGGATTTCATCAGGACGCTGAGCAATCCGAAGAGCATCACCGGTCCGGTGAAGCCCTTGAAGATGCCGTGCTGGATGGTCTCGGTGATCACGGGCGGAGCCTGCTCGGGCAGGACGGGCAGGTCCATTTCCTCGATGGGCCGGTCGCCGATCATCAGCCAGCTGGTCCCGCCCACCTCGTGCTCACCGTAGATGTGGTTGTGGTAGCGGCCGGGATCGTTCCGGATCCTGTTGCGGGCGATTTCCAGCAGTTCGCTGCGCTTGCCGTAGACCAGGGCCTCGGGGGGGCACATGTCCACGCAGGCGGGCCGCCGTCCCTCTTCCATGGTCCGCTCGAAACACAGGGTGCACTTCATCACCTTGGGGGTGAGCTTGTTGTGGTACTCGTAGGCGGGGATCTGGAAGGGGCAAGCCACCATGCAGTAGCGGCAGCCGATGCACTCCCAGGCGTCGTAGGTCACCGGCCCGCGGGGGTCCTTCTCCAGGGCGCCGACGATGCACGCCGAGACGCAGGCCGGATCCTCGCAGTGCATGCACTGGACCTTCACGAACTTGGAGTTCTCGGTGCCCGCCGTAGCATCATAGAGAATAACGACGGTGAAGCTTTCGGCGTCGGGCCGCCGCATGTGTTCGAAGACGGACGCATCGTCGCACTGGGACAGGTCCCCGTGCGGCAGCCCGTTCTGCTCGGCGCAGGCCCATTCGCAGCGCCGGCAGCCGATGCAGATCGTCAGGTCGGTCAGGACGCCGACCCGGTCCGGATCCAGGTGCTTGCCGTGGTCGGCGCCCAGGGCGGCATCGACGCTTACCAGACCGGCGGCGGCCGTGGTCGCTGCGGTCCCGGTGATCTTCAGGAAATCTCTCCGGCTGACCATGATCAACTCCCGTTTGCCGTGGCGCGGGTACTCTCCCGGGGACCATCGCCCTGGCGGTTCAGGTTCGTGGAGGCATGTCCAGCGCCTCCTTGCTGTTGCACACGAGGCAATCGTTCCCGCCCCGGCCCCCGCAGCGCGGGCAGACGGTCGAGGCGTCCAGTTCGGTCGCCAGGGTGAAGCGGATCACCCGGCGCACGAAATCCAGGAGCAAGAACTTCTCCTCCCTGGTGAACTGGTCCATCAGGGATTGCTGTTTCCGGTCCAGCAGGGAGTCGTAGGAAGCCACCACCGACCGCCCCTCGTCGTTCAGCTTCACCTCGGAGCAGCGCCGGTCCTGGGGACTGGAGCGGCGGCCGACCAGCCCCCACTCCTCCAGGCGGTCGATGTTCTTGCTCACGGCGGCGTTGCTGATCTCCAGGGCCCGGGCGATCTCCAGGATCTGCATGTCCCCGGTGAAGGCGAGCATGCGCAGGATGGACAGCTGGTTCCTGGTCAGGGGATAGGGACAGGCGTCCCTCCGGGTGTTCCCCTGGCAGGTCTCATGGATGACCTGCGCCAGGATCCGGATGTTCTCGCTGAGGGATGTGTCCAGTCGGTCCATGCTTACCCCGGTTAATTATCAACCAGGTTAAGGATGGCATTCGTCCGAATAGCTGTCAAGAATTAAACAGCAGATTTTCGGCAAAAATCTGCCGCAATCATCGCAAAAACAACGATTTGCAGAGTAAACTGGTGTGATTTGAGAAAAGAAAGATCGAGATCAATTCATTGCGAGATCAGGGATCAGAACCTGGAAGGTCGTGCCCTCTCCTTCGGTGGACATGAACGAGATCTTGCCATTCAAATACTTCTCGACAAACAACTTGCTTGAAAACGTGCCCAGGCCCCGCCCGGTCCCCTTGGTCGAAAAGGAGCGCTGGAACACCTGGTGGGCCACCGCCTGGGGGATGACCCCCTTGTTGTTAACATGAAAACAATATCCGCCATCACGGGATCGACCATCGATCCTGACCGTTTCGCCCGGAGCGGAGGCCTCGAGAGCGTTCTTGATCAGGTTGGAAAGGACGCGGGTCAGCAGCACCCACCCCGTCGACAGACTGCGGCTCTCCAGGTCGCCGGACAATTCGATCCTTTTGCCCCTCGCCACGGAGGCGGCCGCCAGGGACCGCGCCAGTTCCTCCAGGAAGGGCCCGGTTTCCCGCGCTTCGACGGCGAATTCCAGGCTGTCGGTCTCGGCGGCGAGCAGATCCCGCTGGGCGTTGATCTCCTCCACGAGCCTGCCCACGGTTTCCACCAGCAACGGGGCGTATTCCTGGACCTCTGCGGCCTCCTGGGAGTCCCTGACCAGTTCGGACAGCCCGACCAGGTTGCCGACGGTGTTCATGACGTCGTGGAAGAAGACCTTTTCCAGGACCTCCCGGCGCTTGCGATCGGCGATGTCCTCCACCACGATGATCGTGAAGGGCCGATCGTGGAAACTGAAGGGGCTGGCCTTGACCATCAGGTCCAGGGGTTCGGTGCCCTCGCCGGTGAGGATCCGGCACTCGTTCTGGACCGTCCTGCCCTGCTGGGCCTCCAGAACCGCCGCCACGGCCCCGCAGGTGGTGCAGGCCTCGCTTTCCCCGCAACCCATGACGTGGTCCCAGGCGTGGATGCAATCGAGCAGTTCGCCGGGCCGGGTGCCCAGCACGGTTTCCAGATTGCCCCGGCCGTAGGTTTCGATCAGCAGGGTGTTCGCGTGCACGATGTGCCGGTTGGGATCCAGGATGGCCACCATGGCGGGCATGGCGTCGATGACCCGCTGGAGCAGCAGGTCGGACTTGAAATCCCGATTGTAGGCGAGGATCTCCTCGCTGGAAGAACGCGTGGGGACAGGTCGCAGGGAATCGGTCGGGGCCATTGCGGTCGTTTCCTTTTTTGGGGCCGCTCCTGCTATCGGCCGAAATGAGAACAGCCTAAAGATTACCTTAATCACCTCGGGATCCCCAGCCCTGTGGGTTTTCCGGGCACCACCCTACCGGGTCAACGCAGGAATAGCAACGCTCCGCCGCCCACAGCCAGGACGATGCCGACGCCGCTGAGGACCGAAGGCCTGTCCTTGAAGACGACCCATGCGGGAATCACCACGAAGATGGGGACGGTGCCCAGCAGGACCTGGGCGATGCCCGCCTCGGTGTTCTTGATGGCGATCAGGGAGATCCAGACCGAGATGAAGGGTCCCAGCAACACGCCGACGCCAAGGGCGAGGAGTCCCCGGCGGTCTTCGAGACGGTGGGCCAACGCCCGCAGGTCCTGACGGGGCAGGACGAACAGCCAGTAGGCCGCCGCCGCCCAGACCATGCGGACGACGGTGCCGGACAGGGGGTCGGCCCCGCTGCCGGCGCTGGTCGTGCCGGTCATCCCCAGCTTGGCGAAGACGCTGCCCAGGCCCTGTCCCGCCGAGGCGAGCAGGGCGAGCAGGATTCCGGTGCGGAGGATGCCCGGTTCCAGGGAGGCGAACCGTCCCCCTCCGCCGACCCGCCCGCGGGAGGCGGTGACGACCCCGGCGATCACCACCGCGATGCCCAGCAGGGCGATGGGCCCCAGGCGTTCCCCCAGGGCGCTCCAGGCCACCAGGACGGTGAAGACGGGCGCCAGGGCCATCATCGTCATCCCCCGCCGGGCCCGATCATGGTGAAGGACCGGAAGAGAGCCGAATCCCCGATGGCCAGCCCCACCACGCCGCTCAGGCCGAGCCACATCTGGTCCTGCCAGGGGAGCCCGGCGGGATAGACGCTGTCGGTGACCACGAGGTGGGAAAGCCCCAGGCACAGGGCGCCTGCGGGCAGGCGCAGCAGGTTGACGGCCGTCACTCCGAGTCGGGATCCGGCGATGGTGAAGAAGACGCTGGTCCAGGCGAAGATGAGAGCCCCCAGGATGGCCATGATCTCGCCGTAGTGGGGGATGGGGGGTTGGGTCACCGCCGGCCTCGAAGGCCCCTGTCACCGGGAGCCGGAATTTGCTATACTGATGGGGTTCGCGGGACGGCTGGATGATCGTCGACCCCGGGGGAATGCACAATGAAAGCTTTCGCTGCCATGTCGATGACCGGGCTGGTCCTGGGGATGACCCTGGGCGCAGCTCCCGTGGCGGCGGACGTCCTGGAAATCCCCCTCGACGCGATCCTGGGCGCCTATCCCGACGGCCAGGTCGTCGAACGCATCGCCTCGTTCGATCTGGGGTTCAGCCCCGAGGCCGTCAGCGGGGCGTGGATCCAGTTCACCGGGGTGATCGAGGAGGCCTTCGTCGAGTGCGACGGCGGAGCCGACGCCTGGCCCATGGAGTTCTACGCCATGATGCCCGACGGAGCCTCGGGCAACCGGTGGCTCGCCTTCGAACCCTCCCGGCCCACCGCCGGCATCATCGCCTTCGCCCTGCCTTTCGCCACCGATCCCGATCACGAGGCCACCTGGGACTTCCTGGCCGACGGGACCGGCGTCCTCCACTTCTATGCAGGCCCGGTGGGTTTGACCGGGACCTGCCTGCCCACCGGCGGCCCCCCCGTGGCGGTCGTGGACGAGGCGGTCCTGGTCCTCGATCTCAAGACCGCCGTTCCGGTCGAGGCCCGGTCCTTCGGCGCGGTCAAGGCCCTGTTCCAGGGCGGACGCTGATCCTCCCGTCAGAACCTGCCGAGCCTGCTCAGCAGATCGATCCCGTCCCATTCACCCCAGCGTTCGGTGATTCTCCCATCAACGATGCGGAGGATCTCGATCCCCTTGAAACGGATGGTCCGGCCCGTCGGGGCGGCGCCCAGGTAGGGGCCGGCATGGGTGCCGGCCGCCTCCCAGCGGACGGCCGCGCTGCCGGTTTCGGCGTCGACCACGACCTCGGCCACGGCGGCGCCGAAGTCGGGGAACGCTGCATAGAGATCGCGGATGCCTTGCTTGAAACCGGCGTTGTCGGGAGTCCGGCCCCCCGGGTCATGGTCGATGAAGTCCGGATGGTGGAGGTCGTCCACCACGGCCTCGCTCCCCTTGGTCCAGCCTTCTTCGATCCAGCGGCGGACCAGGCCCTCCATCTCGGCGCGGGAATGGGGCACGGCATTCCTCCCTTTCACCTGCCGGCCCGGGCCGGCGCAGATTCGAGATCCAGCAGCAGGCGCCTGGTCATCTGCAGATCCTTGGTGCCGATCAGGTCCACGCCCCCCGCGAGCAGGGCGGCGTGGACCTCGGCGGAACCCGGAACCGCGAAGACCCTCAGGATCCTGCCGGGCACCGCGTCCCGCACCTTCCTGATCTCGTGCAGGCGCCAGGTGAATTCCCCGGGGCGAGGCGGGCAACCGTCCCAGGCGAATTCGTCCCGGTATTTCACGGTGATCAGCTTCAGCAGGTGGGCGGGATGGCGGGCGTGGTCGGCGGGCAGGTCCTGGTAATGGGCTTGCCCCGCTGCGTACCGAACGGGCTGGGCGGCCAGGTCCGCCAGGGGCGGGAACCAGCCGACCAGGATCACCTGGACCGGACCGGGAATGACCTTGCCGTCCCTGACCGTTGTCAGGATGTCCTCGTAGTTCGACAGCAGGTCGTGCAGGGCGTCGTAGGTTTCCGGGCCCTCGCGCTTGGATTCGATGTTCAGGAAGAAGACCGGTTCTCCGGGCTGGACGCAGCCCAGCCGGTCGATCCGTTCGCGCAGGGGACGCAGGTAGAGGGCCTCGAGGGTCCGGCCGGGCCGGACGTCCTCGAGGTCGTGGGCGACCAGCAGCTCCCCATCCACCAGGAAGTAGTCGGCCTCGACCCCGCGGAACCCCCCGTCCAGGGCATCCTGCAGGGGGTGGTCGTTCAGGTAGTCGTTGTGGGCGTAGGCGGGAAGGGTGGCGGCGGGACCGGCGGCGGAACCGGCGGCGAGACCGGCGGCGAGACCGGCCGCGGGAGCACCACCAAGCGGGAGGATGGTTGACACGGCAACCATTCCGGCGACCCCGACCACGTTCCGAACCGATGCCCCAGGCCTCTTCATGGTACCGCGTCGATCTCCAGGTTCCCGTAGCACTTGAACTCCCCGACGGTCAGCACGCAGGCATAGATGCCGTCGGGCTGGAAAATCCCCTGCTCGTCCTCCCCGTTCCAGGCCACGTGGGTGATGCCTGCGGGCTGGATATCGTCGACGAGGGTCCGCACCAGCTTGCAATCCTGGTCGTAGATCCGGACGAAGACCTGCGCCTCCTCCACGAGGGAGAAGCGCACGATGGTCAGGGGATTGAAGGGGTTGGGATAGGCGGGGTAGAAGTAGGGTTGCGAAGGGTCGGCCCCGTTGCCGGGATGGCACCAGCCGCCGTCACCGCTGGCGCCCGTGACCGTCCCCTCCTCGTCCGTGGGCGTGATCCCGGTGAAGGGGAGGGGAGAACAGGAGCCGCCCTCGGGTGCGGCGGGATCGTCGGAACAGCCGGGACCGGCGACGACGATGCACAGGGTGGCGACGGCCAGGAGCAGGAACGTGCGCATGAGGGAACTCCTCGGGGGCAGGGCCATGATCATCGTGACTCCGGCCGGAGGTCCCGGCAGGCGATCATCTTTGCCGTGGCGGTGTGCAGGCGATCCGGGTCGGGGGTGATGCCGACCCTGCCGAGGTCGAGGCGGTCCGCATCCCAGCAGGCCAGGATGGTCCAATCGTCCGTCGGTTCCTCGTGGGTGTGGTAACGGCAGGCGAAGGCCAGGCGTTCCCGATCCCCGGGCGAGATCCGCAGTTCGCTCGCAGCGAAGGTCAGGACGTAATCGGCGGCGCGGGGGCCGTGGTCGGGATCGATGCCCTCGTTTTCCCGCTTGCTGTCGTGGAAGTACGCGAACAGGGTGATCAGGCGCGATTCGAGGTCCTCCGCGGCGGCGATGCGCCGGCCGAATTCGGCGACCCGGTCCCAGTGGGGCCGGCCGTGGAAACGGTGGGTCCGCAGCGGGGCGTCGGCGAGGATCCTGGCGATCAGCTGTTCCATCTGCGCATTCCCTGAGGCTGGTGAGCGGCCGATTTCCGGGGTGCCGACCGAACCATTCGGCGAGGACATTCCCGGATTCCGGCAACCCCGGCCTGGACGCGGCGTCATCCCTGACCATAAATTAGCGCCGTTGCCGAAACAAAACCAACGGGAGTCGACATGAACGAACCCATCAGGATCTTCGTCACCGGCGGGACCTTCGACAAGGAATACAACGAGCGCGACGGGAGCCTCTACTTCAAGGACACCCACCTGCGCGACATGCTCAAGCTGGGCCGCTGCCTGGCGGACGTCGAGATCCGCACCCTGATGATGGTGGACAGCCTGGACATGGACGACGACGACCGCGACGCCATCGAGAACCAGTGCCGCAAGTGCCCGCGGGAGCGCATCGTCATCACCCACGGGACCGACACCATGGAGGTCACGGCCAGGCGCCTGGGCGGGGCCATCACCGACAAGACCATCGTGCTGGTGGGGGCGATGATCCCCTTCGCCTTCGGCAGCAGCGACGGCCTGTTCAACCTGGGCAGCGCCCTGGCCTTCGCCCAGAGCCTGCCCCACGGGGTCTACATCGCCATGAACGGACGCTGCTTCACCTGGGACAACGTCCGCAAGAACCGCGACGCGGGGATCTTCGAGGAACTCGAACCCTGATCCCGCCCAGCCCGCCTCGCGCTGCGCCGCTCCGGCCTGCTCAGGGCATCTGCTTGAAGAGGTCCTTGAGGGCTGCCAGGAAGGCCTCGATGTCCTCCTCGGCGAGGGTCAGGGGCGGATCGAGCCGGAGCACCGGCGCCTTGGGCCGCCGGCCGACCAGGAACCCGCGCTGGACCAGGGCCCGGTGGAGCCAGGCGGTGCGGCTCCTGAGGCTGTCGTCGCCCAGCTCGATGGCCAGCATGAGGCCGCGCGCGCGGATGTGGACGATGCGGTCGGTGCTCTCGCGGACGGCCATCAGCCCCGCCAGCAACCGGGCGCCGGTGCGGCGTCCCTTATCGATCAGGCCCTCTTCCTCGATGACGTCGATGACGGTGGCCGCAACCGCCGCCCCCAGCGGGTCGTTCTGGTGGGACTGGGCGTAGGGGACCGGGATGTCGCCGAGCATCCGCACCGCCCGGGGTGAAAAGACCGTGGCGCTGACGGGGTAGCCGGCCCCCAGACCCTTGCCCAGGGCGACGATGTCGGGCGCGATCCCGTAATGCTGGAACCCGAACCACTCGCCGGTGCGGCCCATCCCGGTGGTGACCTCGTTCACCAGGACCAGCCCCCCCTCCTTCTGCACGGTCGTGGCCATGGCCTGGATGAGCTTTTTCGGCGGGAAGTGCACCAGCCCCGACGAACTGCCGGGCTCCAGCAGGTGTCCGCCGATCCTGTCGAAGGGGATGGTGGCGAAGTGCTCGCAGCCGCCCTTGCAGGATCGTGCGGCAGGGCACCGCTTGCACACCGTCCAGTCGAAGAGGTGCCACTCTTCGGGCCGCTTGGCGTGGGCCGACCCGTAGGCTCCGCAGTAGGAGTCGGTCATCGTCAGCAACAGCGGCCGGGGGATGACCATCCGGGCGGCGCGCACCCCGAATTCCACCGCTTCGCTCCCGGAGCAGAGCAGCACGCAGCGTCCGCCGTCGAAGTCCAGCAGACCGAGCAGCCGCCGGGCGGTGTCCGCCACCACGGGGCTCGTGTAGTTGAAGCCGGTATGGGCGACTGCGGCCGCCTGGCGGGCCAGGACCTTGAGGACCCGGGGATGGGCGTGCCCGATGGAGGTGCACCAGACGCCCGATTCCAGGTCGAGGTACCGCTTGCCGCGGGAATCGGTGACGTGGCAACCATCCGCCTTGACGATGTCGTGGATCAGGAGTTCGTGTCCGGGCAGCCACTGCAGGGGGTTCTGATGGGGGTTCATGCCATCTCCTGGATAAGGGTCGATGATGAGCTTCAGATTGATACCCCGGGATCGCCAAGTCAACCTCCAGATTGCCGCACCTGACCCGCCGGCACGAGAGGGCTCGTGCCGGACTCCTCAGGCCGGTCCCCCTGGCCCGCACGTCGGCATGGGGGGCATAAAACTTCACAAGATGAAGTTTCTCGATGTAACGGGCCCAATCTCGCGAAAGGCGAAATACGGCTTGAAACCAGTATTTGAAGCACGAATTCCGCCATCTGAGCCCCCCGGGGGGCAGGCTCCACCAAGGGGACGCGGCCAGCGGCCGGCACGACTGGAACGGTTTCTTGGTGTGGAGAAACCTTGACTTCATGACATGAAGTTGGGGTCCCCAACGGCCGCCCGCTGACCGATTCGCCCTCCGGACCTGGGTCGAGGGAGAGGCGGGAATGAGCGGGTCCAGGAGCGGATCGAATGATGAGAAGTCATCAAATTGGACCTGGATTTCAATATTTTCGTATTCAGTATACAGATCACGAAACTCAATATTATCAAGTGATTCAGGTGTCAGGACCAATCCATTGATTGGCTGAAACTTAGTTTCAGACCCTGGGGGCGGCCATGGGAGGATCCGGAAATTTCCGGCCATCCCCATCAAGTTCCCTCCATTGTACACACGATCATTGGGCGTAAATAGCGGTCAGGATGATCCGGTCGTGGGAGACTGGTCCTCTTCAGGGCTGATCAATTCCCCCACGAAACAGCTGGCGTTCTTGACGAACAGCACGTTGGGCAAGCCCTCGGTCAGGGCCTCCATGCGGGCTGCGTATTCGGCCTCCTGGCCGGGGTTCGGGGTGGCCAGGCCGATGATGACGACCTCGGCATCCTTGCTGCGGTCCCGGATCACGTCGGAAACCTTGGCCTCCGGATCCTTCAGCAGCACCTCGAGGTCGGCGTCGATGCGGATGGCGGCCAGAAGTCGGCGCAGGTTCATCTCGTTCTGCTGCTTCATGGTCTCGGTGGTGGCCAGGGACATGACCTTGACCCTGGCGCTTCGCCAGCTGGAGTTGCCGGCCAAAAGGTAGGTCAGCAGCAGCATCAGATCGCCGTTGCGCTGGAGACCGCCCCACCAGACCATGATCTGGCGCTCGACACCCGCCCGTCGGTACAGCAGCTGCGGCCGTATGCGGGCGAAGATCAACGATTTGTTCAGGATTTCCAGCCGGCGCATGGCTTTCAGGAAATCGACCTGGAGCGCCTGATCCCCAGGCCAGCCCAGAAGCACGGTGTTGCTGGCGATTCCGCCCATGCCGTTGGCCTGGGTCACGTCAACGATGCCGTCCACCAGATTCCGCGCCAGATCGACCTCGGGGAAGGCGACCACGCCCTCGGATTCCAGCACCTCCCGCATGGCGGAACTGTCATGGCGCAGTGTTTCCTCGGCAGGGATTTCCTCACCCACACGCAGGCGACAGACGGTCACCACGCCGCGGTGCTGACAGAACCAGTCGGCGAAGCGGACGAGGTCGAGCTCCTTGCGCAGATCCTCCACGAACACCAGGATGTGGGGCCGCCAGCTGCGTGGGGTCATGGGATGACGGTCGAGCTGGACCAGGGCCCAGCGGATCAGGTTCTCGTAGAGGCCCCGCCGGGCGTCGCCCCAGCCGGCCTCGAATTCCCGGCGGGACAAGCCGAGGTAGAGCCCCAGTTCGAGCAGCAGCGCCACCACGCCGGCCACCGGATTGATGAGGACCATCACGCCAAGGCAGGACAGGCCGCCGGCGAGGGTCACCCACCACGGCGAGTGGAGCCGGGGGCGCCAGCTGGGATCTCCGCTCAACGATTCGAAGGCGGCCACGAAGTTGATGACGCCGTAGACGGTCAAGAAGAACATGGAGACCACCGCGGCCACGGTGTTCAGGTCACCGAGGAATACGGCCACCAGAGCCAGGGCCAGGGACACCAGAAGGGCGGGCAGCAGGTCGGGTTGGCCGTTCCGGGTACGGTTCAGGACCCGGGGGGCCAGCCCATCCCTGGCCAGGGCCTGCAGGGTCCGGGGGGCGCCCAGAATCGATCCCACGGCGGAGGAAAAGATGGCCGCCCACAGACCGGGCAGGACCAGGAAGTGTCCGCCGACGGCTATCCGCCCCCAGACCAGGGGATCGTCGCGCAGGACGGCCGGCTCGGTGCCGATTGCGAGCAGGATCGGCACCAGGAGGTAAACGGCGAGCCCGGCCAGGACTGCGGCGAAAGCACCGCGGGGCAGCGACCGCATGGGGTCCTTGAGGTCCCCGGAAAGGCCGAGGCCGGCCATGACTCCGGTCACCGCGGGGAAGAAAACCGCGAATCCCTTCCAGAAGCCCACCTCGCCGGTGGGCAGGGACAGGGGCACCGCGCGGGCTCCGCTGTGGAGAATGGCTCCGGTGGCAAGGGCGACCAGGGACGCGATCACCAGAACCAGCAGGGGCAGCTGGGCCTTCAGGGCCTTCTCGGCGCCGAGGAAGGCGAGCACGCCGACCGCCCCGATCACCCCTGCGGTCACCCATTGCAGCGGAAGGCCGGGCCAGACGAACTGCAGGGATTCTGCGAGACCGTAGGCGTAGAGGGTGACCGAAAGGGCCTGGGACAGGAACAGTGGCACGCCGATGGCCCCGCCGATCTCGATGCCCAGGCTGCGGGAGATGATGTAGTAGGCCCCGCCGCTGCCCACCTGCTTGTTGGTTGCGACGGCCGAGAAGGACCAGGTGGTGATCAGGGTGATGACGTTGGCCAGCAGGACGATGGGCAGCACCCGGCCGAGGCCCAGATGGCCGACGAGCCATCCGAACCGCAGATACATGATCACCCCCAGGATCGTCAGGATCGTGGGGGTGAACACTCCGTAGAAGGTCCCCAGTTTGCGGGTCACGCAGTTCCTCCGCCCGCCCCCTTACCGGAACAGGCTCTTGATGGCGCCGAAGCTGCTCACCTCGTCGGCCACCACTCCGCAGGTCGTCGTGTGGGAACCGAGGTGGGTGAAGTCGTCCTGGGCGAAGCCGTCGTAGTCGTCAGCGGGGTCGTAGGCGTCGCCGGTGTCGGTGTCGCCGGTGCAGGCATCGACCTTGCGGACCAGGGTATGCTCGGCGGTGGTCACCGGTTCGGTGCCCCAGAAGGTTCCGGGATCTTCCCCCAGCCGGCCGATGGAGTCGACCAGGACGTCGTCGAAGTACAGCAGCAGGCAGTCGTCGCCGTTGTAGAACGTGAAGGTGGAGTTGACGGTGTCGTCGGCCAGGGCGAGAAGCTCGGTGACTGCGCTGGCGTTCACGATCACCCAGACGTCCCCCGCGGCGAGCGTCCCCTCGAGGTTCGCGGTGTAGCCGACGGTCAGGGACCCGTTGTTGTAGCGCTCGATGCGCACCCGGGACAGATCGAGGGTGACGTTGGTGGCGTTGTAGATCTCGACGGCCTTGTTGTTGGATGAGCCTTCCACGTATTCGGAGAAGTAGATGGGCGTCTGGGCGGATGCGGCCCCTGCTGCGGCCAGCACGAGAAAGATCAGGAACAAGGATTTCATGACGGAACCTCCGGGTTCGAGGATGCCGGCGGGCCGCGGTGGTGGGCCCTGTCTGCACGGCTTCAGGTATCCCACCCTACATGATCCGGGGGGACAATTGCAAATAATCCGGGAATCAGCCCGGCGTTGCGGATTCCGGTGAGCGCCTTTATTTTGCCGGGTAAGCGATCATTCAAGCCATCCGGCGCCCGACGCCGGTTTCCGCTGAAACAAAGGAGAAGGACCCATGGCACACGTCCTGCCGGATCTTCCGTACGCCAAGAACGCTCTGGAACCCCACATCTCGGCCGAGACCCTGGAATTCCATCACGACAAGCATCATGCGGCCTACGTCAACAACCTGAACAACCTGATTCCCGGCACGGAATTCGAAAAAATGTCCCTCGAGGACATCGTCCGCAACGCTCCGGCCGGGGGCGTCTTCAACAATGCCGCCCAGGTCTGGAACCACACCTTCTACTTCAACGGCCTCAGCCCCGAGGGCGGGGGAGCGCCCAAGGGCGATCTGGCCAAGGCCATCGAGGCCGCCTTCGGAGGGTTCGACGCCTTCAAGGAGAAGTTCGGGACCGCCGCCGCGACCAACTTCGGCAGCGGCTGGACCTGGCTGGTGAAGAACAAGGACGGCAAGCTGGAGATCCTCAACACCGACGACGCCGGCTCGGCGCTCACGCATGACGTGACCCCCATCCTGACCATCGACGTCTGGGAGCATGCGTACTACATCGACAAGCGCAACGCCCGTCCGGCCTACATCACCGCGTGGTGGAACCTCGTGAACTGGGATTTCGCCGCGAAGAACTTCGGCGGCTGATTCAGGAACCTTCCTCGAGAACGGCGGCGGCGGCCTCAGGGCCGCCGCTTTTTTCCAGCCGGACGTCGTCGATCTCCAGGACGACGGTGTCGCCCGGGCTGTTGAGGAAGACCGAGAGGGTGGAGACGTCGCGGAGGTCGAGGAACAGGTCGGTGTTGCGTCCGACCTGGCCCTCGATGGGGAGCTCGTATTCCCGCCATTCGGCGGTGGCATGGTGGTAGGCCAGGACCGCCCCATCGTCGCTCTTGCCCCGCTCGTCGTCCACCTTGATGGTGAACCGGGCGATCCAGTCGTCCGGTCCCCGGTGGCGGGCCCGGAGCACCAGCCGATCGTAGCCGCGCCAGTCGTGGGGGAAGTAGGACATCCGCGCCCCCGGCCAGGTGCTCGGCGGGGCCCCGGTGATGCGCAGGACGAAGGTGGGTCCGTCGGGTCCGTCGGGGATGGGCGGGAAGCCCACGGCGCCGTCGCCCACCCCGGCCCACATGCGCCCGAGGTGGGGGTTCTCGAAGTCCTCGATGACCGGGAACAGGTCACGGTGGAATCGCCGCGCACGGGTGTCAGCGGGCAGGTCCCGCAGCACCCAGGGCACGTAGATGGCGCACAGGACCATGAGCGGCAGGCCCCAGCGCCGTCCCAGGCCCCGCCACGACACGAATCCCACCACGATTCCGGTGCCCACCATGTCCAGGACGACGTCGCCCCAGTAGGCCGAGCGTCCCACCAGGAGCTGCGCGAACTCGATCACCACTCCCATCAGGGATGCCGCGAGCGCCGACCACCAGATGCGTCCGCGCAGGGGGCCGGCCCAGTAGAGGACCAGGGTGATGGCCCCCAGCAGCAGCACGTGGAACTGGTCGCCCAGCGGACCGACCACCGGGTGCTTGCGCAACTCGACCGGGATGGTGATGAAGAAGGGCAGCAACAGCAGCACGCCCAGCAGGACCCAGGTCTGCCAGCGGGTGATGAAGCGGGGAGGAGGGATGGCCGGTTCGCGTATCCGCGCCGCGGGCCTGATCCCGAAACCAGCCATGGGGATGCTCCGGCGGCTGCAGGTCGGATCGGAGATGTCCGGCCGGAATCCGGCCAGACCCCATTGTACGCCGACCCGCACAGGCCTGCCAGACAAAGTGCAAGGTCCAGGACGTTCAAGCCGGCGTCGGACCGAAATCACGCTCCGGGGATTCCTTCACCCGTACTCGCCTTCGACCTGCGAAAGACAGGCGGACGGCGCTTCTTGTGAGTAACATGGCGCGCATGGAGAAGGCAAAGAAGGTCAACCGCCCGCGCGTGGTGGTGGTCGGCGGCGGTTTCAGCGGCTTGGCTGTGGTCCACGCCCTGCGCAAGACCGAGGCCGAGGTCGTCCTCGTGGATCGGCAGAACCACCATCTTTTCCAGCCCCTGCTCTACCAGGTGGCGACGGCGGCCTTGTCGCCCGGCAACATCGCCGCGCCCATCCGGCGGATCTTTTCCCGGCAGGACAATTGCTCGGTGATCATGAGCGAGGTGACGGACGTCGACCTGGAGGGACGCAGGGTGACCCTCCCGGACCGGACCCTGCCCTACGACTACCTGGTGCTTGCTGCCGGCGTTCGCACCAATTACTTCGGCAACCCCGGCTGGGTGGAGTTCGCCCCGGGTTTGAAGACCATCGACGAGGCGATCGCAGTGCGGGGCCGGTTCCTGCTCGCCTTCGAGCAGGCGGAGCTTGAGGGAGACCTCGAAGCGCGTCAGGCCGTGCTGACGTTCGCCATCGTGGGCGCCGGTCCCACCGGTGTGGAGATGGCCGGGGCCATGGCCGAGATCAGCCGCCAGACCCTGCGGCGGGACTACCGGCACTTCGATCCCCAGAGCGCCAGGGTGATCCTGATCGACTTCGCCGACCGGGTGCTGCCCACCTTCCCGCCGGACCTCTCCCGACGAGCCCACCGGGACCTCGAATCCCTGGGCGTGGAGGTCAGGCTCGACACCCGCGTGATCGACGTCGGCCCCGGCGGACTCACGGTTGCCCGCGGGGGGGATGAGCAGTGCATCGCCGCCGGGAACATCATCTGGGCCGCCGGGGTGAGGGCCGTCGATCTGGCGGAGCGGGTCGGCACCCCCACCGACTCGGCCGGGCGGCTGGAGGTGGGGGACGATCTCACCGTGCCGGGCCATCCCGAGGTCTTCGTGGCGGGCGATCTGGCGCACAGGATCGACCCGGCCCTGGGCCGACCCGTGCCCGGGGTGGCCCCGGCCGCCATGCAGATGGGTCGCTTCGTCGGCCGGACCCTCGCGGCCGAACTGCAGGCCAAGGCCGCAGGCTCACCGGTCCCCGCGCGTCCGGCCTTCGTCTACCGGGAAAAGGGCGATTTGGCCACCATCGGCCGTAACCGGGCCGTGGCAAACATCCGCGGGCTGCGCTTCGGCGGGGTCTTCGCGTTCCTGCTCTGGGCCTTCGTGCACGTGCTCTTCCTGGTCGACTTCCGCCGCAAGTTCTCGACCTTCCTGGAGTGGATCTGGATGTACTTCTTCTACGAGAGAGGGGTGCGCCTGATCACGGGAGAAGGGCGCACCCCCCGGCCGAAGCGGCCCGGTCACGATGACAGTGTCACGATCAGGCCAGATCGAACCTATCGAGGCTCATGACCTTGTCCCAGGCCGCAACGAAGTCGCGCAGGAATTTCTTCCGGGAGTCCTTGCATCCGTAGACCTCCGCCAGGGCGCGCAGCTGGGAGTTCGAGCCGAAGATGAGGTCGATGCGGGTGCCGGTCCACTTGAGCTCGCCCGTGGCGCGATCGCGACCCTCGAACACATCAGCGTCCTTCGAGGTCGGGTTCCACGTCGTGTTCATGTCGAGCAGATTCACGAAGAAGTCGTTGGTCAGGGCCTCCGGCCGATCGGTGAAGACTCCGTGCCGGGACTGTTCGAAATTGGCATCCAGGGCGCGCATTCCGCCGACGAGAACCGTCATCTCCGGAGCGGTCAGGGTCAGCAGCTGGGCGCGATCCACCATCAGTTCCTCGGGTGACACGCTGAATTTCGCTTTCCGGTAGTTGCGGAACCCGTCCGCAACCGGCTCGAGCACGGCGAATGATTCCACATCGGTCTGCTTCTGCGACGCATCCGTGCGGCCCGGCTTGAAGGGAACGGTCAACTTGTGTCCGGCATTCCGGGCGGCCTGCTCCACCCCGGCACACCCACCCAGGACGATCAGGTCGGCGAGGGAGACCTTCTTTCCGCCCGATTGTGCGCCGTTGAAATCCCTCCGGATCTTCTCGAGGGCACTCAGAGCGGTCTTCAATCGGGCAGGCTCATTGACTTCCCAGTCCTTCTGGGGGGCAAGACGGATGCGCGCACCGTTCGCCCCGCCGCGCTTGTCGGAGCCGCGGAACGTCGATGCCGAGGCCCAGGCCGTCGCCACCAGCTGGGAGACGGATAATCCCGAGGCGAGGATCTTGCGCTTGAGTGCCGCGATGTCCTTCGCGCCGATCAGCTTGTGATCGACGTCGGGCACCGGGTCCTGCCAGATCATGACCTTCGCCGGGACCTCCGCACCCAGATAGCGTGAGCGGGGTCCCATGTCGCGGTGCGTCAGCTTGAACCATGCGCGGGCGAAGGCATCCGCGAACTCCTTGGGGTTCTGCAGATAGCGCCGCGAGATCGGCTCGTAGATGGGGTCGAAACGCAGCGAAAGATCCGCCGTGGTCATCATCGGACGGTGCTTCTTCGTCGGATCGTGGGCGTCGACCACCATGTCCTCTTCGGCCACCTCCAGGGCCAGCCACTGGTGTGCGCCGGCCGGGCTCCTGACCAGCTCCCACTCGTACTTGAAAAGCACCTTCAGATAGCCCATGTCCCACCTGGTGGGATTCGGTTTCCAGGCGCCTTCGATGCCGCTGCTGATGGTGTCTCCGGCTTTTCCGCTGCCGAATCTGCTCTTCCAGCCGAGACCCTGCTCCTCGATGGGGGCGCCCTCGGGTTCGGGGCCGACCAGGGCAGGGTCGCCCGCGCCGTGGCATTTGCCGAAGGTGTGACCACCGGCGACCAGAGCGACGGTCTCTTCGTCGTTCATGGCCATGCGCGCAAAGGTCTCGCGGACGTCGCGTCCGGAGGCAACGGGGTCGGGGTTGCCGTTCGGCCCTTCGGGGTTCACGTAGATCAGGCCCATCTGCACGGCGGCGAGGGGGTTCTCGAGGTCCCGGTCACCGCTGTAGCGCCGGTCCCCGAGCCAGGTGTCCTCGCTGCCCCAGTAGATGTCCTCTTCCGGCTCCCAGACGTCCTCGCGCCCGCCGCCGAATCCGAGAGTCTTGAATCCCATCGACTCCAGCGCACAGTTGCCGGCGAGGACCATCAGGTCCGCCCAGGAGATCTTCTTGCCGTATTTCTGCTTGATCGGCCAGAGCAGCCGGCGCGCCTTGTCGAGGTTCACGTTGTCGGGCCAGCTGTTCAGCGGCGCCAGGCGTTGACTGCCGGACCCCGCCCCCCCGCGGCCGTCATTGATGCGGTAGGTGCCTGCGCTGTGCCACGCCATCCGGATGAAGAGTCCTCCGTAATGGCCGTAATCCGCCGGCCACCAGTCCTGCGAGTCGGTCATCAGGGCGTGGAGGTCCCTCTTCAGGGCCTCCAGGTCGAGCTTCTTGAATTCCCTGGCGTAGTTGAATCTCGGTCCCAAGGGGTTGCTCAGTTGAGAGTGCTGATGGAGGATCTTGAGATTCAACTGGTTCGGCCACCAGTCCCGGTTGGACGTGCCGCCGCCTGCGGTGGGGTTGTTCGTTCTTCCGGTCACCGGGCATCCGCTTCCCTGGTTCATGCTCGCATCTCCTTCCATTGGGGCCCGATCCTCGTTTGCCGCGCTGCATGCTTTCCATCTTCGAAGGTCCCACTATATTGTCGAAGAACGCCCATGGATCCTATCGAAAGCTGCTTGCGCGATGCATCCATCCCACGCGACTGTGCTCTATGATGGCGAGTGCCGCTTCTGCAAGCGGGCCATTTCCCTGATCGAGCGCCACGACCAGGCAGGTCGGTTCCGCTGCCTGCCTCTCGATTCGGCGGAGGCCGCTCCCCTGCTGGCGGCTGCCGGAGGGGACTGTGAAACGATTCACCTGCTGGACGACGCCGGTCATCATGAGCGTTCGACGGCTGTTCTGCGTATCGCGCGCGATCTGGGCCGGCCCTGGTCCCTGCTGTGGTGGCTGCGCTTCGTGCCGCGGCGTCTGCGTGACGCAGCGTACGATGCCGTCGCTCGCCGGCGCCGATGTATCCCCTTGCGTCCCCTTGCGTGATCCGCAGGCCTGATCCTCGTCGCCTTTGCCGGCGTCTTCCGGTCACTTTCGATCCAAGCTCGCACCCCCTGCGCCCCGACAGGCGATGTACAGGAACAGGAAGGCGTACACGACGGCCAGTTCCCCCTTGTTGACGGCGGGCCAGAAGGCTCCGTCAAAGGCGAATTTCCAGTGGAACTGCAGATAGGCCACCGCCATCGTTCCGCTGGCCAAAAAGGCAGCCCAGACGGTCAGGAAACCGACTGCGATCAACAATCCCGTCACGATCTCGATCACGCCTCCGATCCAGAGCTGGGAACCGACCGGCGGCTGCTGCTCCATCATGACACCGAAGACCTTTTGCAGGCCATGGAAGGCAAAGAGCAATCCCGCGATGATCCGCAGGGCGGCGTAGACGGCTTCGGATCGGGGTGAGAGCAGTCGTCTTAGCATTTCGATCTCCTTCGACAGGGGTCAAGGACCCCATGATTCAGGCTTCGTTCACCGGGACGGGTGATCCAGGTCCCGCATGCGTGGGGCCGTGGCCGGCCGGATCGTCGCGTGACCGTGGACCATGTCCGCTCCTGGTGGACGGTCGGCTAACCGAAGAACAGGTAGCTGACGACGATCGCCGCGATCACGCCCACCAGGTCGGCCGTCAGGCCGCAGACCACCGCGTGCCGGGTCCGGCGGATACCCACCGACCCGAAGTACACCGCCAGCACGTAGAACGTGGTCTCGGTGCTGCCCTGGACCACGCTGGCCAGCCGGCCGGCGAAGGAATCGGCGCCGTGGGCGGTCATGGTCTCGATCATCATGCCGCGGGCCCCGCTGCCCGAAAGCGGCTTCATCAGGGCCGTCGGCAGGCCGTCGACCCAGCGGGCGTCCACCCCGAGGGTTCCCACGGCGCCGCGCACCCCGTCCAGGATGAAGTCGAGGGCGCCGCTGGCCCGGAACACCCCGATGGCCACCAGCATGGCCACAAGGTAGGGAATGATGCCGATGGCGACCTTGAACCCGTCCTTCGCGCCCTCGACGAAGGTGTCGTAGAGGTCGACCCTGCGGCGGACGGCGCCCAGCATGAAGGCGATGATGATCCCGAAGACCAGGACGTTGGCCAGCACCGAGGACTGGGATTCGAGGGCGGCCTGGTCCAGCCTGGCGAAGTAGGCGACGAGCGCGGCGATCACCGCGGTCATCGTACCGAGATAGGCCAGGATCACCGGTTGCAGCAGGTTCAGCTTCTGCCACACCGAGGTCACGACAAGGCCGGCCAATGTGCTGCAGTAGGTGGCGATGAGGATGGGCAGGAAGATGTCCGTGGGATCGGCCGCGCCCAGCTGCGCCCGGAAGGTGAAGATCGTCACCGGCACGATGGTCACGGCCGAGGTGTTGATCACCAGGAACAGGATCATGTCGTCGCTGGCCGTGTCCTTGTCCGGGTTCAACTCCTGCAGTTCCCGCATCGCCTTCAGGCCCAGAGGCGTGGCGGCGTTGTCCAGCCCCAGCATGTTGGCGGCCATGTTCATCACGATGCTGGATCCGGCGGGGTGGCCGGCGGGCACGCCGGGGAACAACCGCCGCAGGAGGGGGCCGAACAGGCGGGCCAGGAAGTCCACGGCTCCGCCCTTCTCGCCGATGCGCATGATGCCCAGCCACAGGCACATCACCCCGGTCAGGCCGAGGGCGATCTCGAACCCGGTCCTGGCCATGTCGAAGGTGGAACCGACCATGTCGGCCCACACGCCGGAGTGGCCGGCGAAGCTCCGGCCCACCGCGGCGAGGAAGGCGGCGAGGAAGAAGAAGGTCCAGATCCTGTTGAGCATCCCGACTCCGGTTGGCGGTGGCCGATCGCCCGGCGGTCCGCTAGAGTGTCGCCATGATCCCGGCCAGCATATCCCCGCCGGCAGGACCTGTCACCCATCATCCCGCAGACCCGAGAGGATCCCCGTGGCGACCCTGTGGACCGGAACCCTCAAGAAGATGCGCGTGGAGGCCGCCGAGCCCGTGGACTACTTCCTCAGCGACGGCTGGTGGGAGGTCGGCTCACGGGTTCCCGAACACCACCTCAATCCGCACCTGGGCTCCCGCCTGGAGATCAGGTTCACCGGGGACATCCACTGCACCGCCTGCGGTCGGGCCACGAAGAAGACCTTCAGCCAGGGGTTCTGCTTCCCCTGCTCGCAGTCCAGGGCCGAGGCCGACATCTGCATCGTCCGGCCGGAACTCTGCCACCACGGGGACCCCGGACACCCCTGCCGCGAGGAGGATTTCGCGCAACGGGAATGCTTCCAGCCGCACTACCTCTACGTCTCGCTCACCTCGGGGGTGAAGGTGGGGATCACCCGCCACAGGAACATCCCCTCGCGCTGGATCGACCAGGGCGCGGTGGCCGCGATCCCGGTGGCGGTCCTGCCGGATCGCCGCACGGTCGGGCTCCTGGAAAAGCGCCTCAGCGACGCCGGATTCGCCGACAAGACCCACTGGACGCGCATGCTCAAGGGCGACCCGGATCCCGGATTCGATCTGGCGGGGACGGCCGGCGAGGTCGTCGCCAGGCTCACCGAATGGGGGATCGAGGGCATCCTCGGCGAACTCGAGCGGCTGGAGTACCGGTTCACCTATCCCGTCCTGGCCTGGCCGGACAAGGTCACCAGCTTCAACCTGGACAAGGATCCGGTGGCCGGCGGGATCCTCCAGGGCATCAAGGGGCAGTACCTGATGTTCGATGCCGGCGTCATCAACCTCAGGAAGTACACGGGATACAAGGTGGAGGTGATGGTGGGGTGAGGGGCGTCCGCGCTTCCGAACCCCGAAGGCGGAATTCGTCTTGCATTTTGACTCGCAATTTGTAAAAATAATATCCCATCAGAATTCTGTGCAATAAAGGGGGACCCTCATGAAGTTCCTGCTACGACTCATCCTGGCCGGCTCCCTGGGCCTCGTGGCCGGCAACGCTGCGGCACTCAACATCCTTCTCGCCCATGGAGCGCCCCACCTCGGATACCCGGATGTGGCTCCCCGCCTCGTGGGCCTGGGGCACACGGTCACTCCAGGAGACCCGCTCACCTGGGACGCCGCTTTCGATTACGAGCCCTATGACGTGGTGGCTTTCCAGTATGATTCCAAGAATCCCGCCGACCTGGCCCACCTGACAGCTGCGCTGGATTCAGGGCAGATCGGGGTCGTCTTCTTCCGGGCGTTCGGGCACAACGCGACTGTGATCGGTCTGGGACTGATGACCACCACCGAGGAAGCCTGGCAATCGCCCACCGATCTGACCGTCCTGGACAATACCCATCCCATCACCTCGTTCCTTTCCCTGGGGACGGTGAACCTGGGATTTACCTACATGGGCTGGTACCTGACTCCTGCTCCCGAGGCGTCCGTCCTTGCGACCGGCCCCTCGGGCCCCGCGCTGGTCGTTCACGACACCCGGCGGGCGGTGTTGGTGCCGTACTTCGGCCATGCGGTCAACCACGGCGCGGAGAACGAAACCGGGCTGACCCTCACCCAGAACGCCTTGCTATGGGCAGCGAACAGCGGTTCGGTCCCTGACGAGGCTGCCTCGTTCGGGTCGGTGAAGAGCCTGTTCCGCTGAGATTGTTGAAGGTAGGGGCTCCGCCGAGGTGGGGCCCCTCGTTTCATGCCGCTTGCCGAATCTCAATCCTTCAGTTCCACCTTCAACTCCCTGCCGATGAGCCTGGCGAAAGCCATCTTCCCGATCCCCATGGCCTCGCCGCGCGCGTACGCCTCCGAAACGTCCATCCCATGGTGCCGCACGAGATAGGCCGCCCACATGTGGCTGGCACGCCATCCCACGGTGCAGTGGACGAGGATGGTTCCTGGATGGGCGTCGACGACAGCGGCGAACGAATCCACCGCGGCGGGAGTGTAGGGGTGCTCGTCGCCTCCGAGGGGAATGGACGCGTAGACCAGTCCCAGGCTGTCCGCCAGGGCCGGTTCGTCGAAGGGAACCCGATCGCGGTTCTCGACCTCGGCGGGAGTCCGCAGGTTGATCACCGCCGTCACGCCCCTCGACGGCATCTCCAGCATGGCGTCCCGGCCGGGCTGACCGGAGATCAGGACCCGGCCTTCCCGGTGGATCCCCCCGGTAAACCCGTTCCAGTCCCCGACTGTGTCGGGGACGGCGGCCAGGTGGAGGCCGACGGATTCCAGGCTGGAGGGAAGGAGGGAGGCCGTCCGCAGCTGGGTCCGGTTTCCGCACCCGGCCAGCGCTACAGCGGCGAAGCCGAGAATCAGCAGCATTCTTCTCATCACGGTCCTTTCGGGGTCGAAGGTCGCCGCAGGAAAATTAGGGATACCCTGTAAAGTTCCAAAATCCCACCAAATTGGTCGAATATAGGGATGGCTGATATGCCACCGATCCCATCCAGGCCAACCCGAAGGGAGAATACCATGAAACCAGGAACCTTGATTCTCGGTCTCCTCATTCTGACGGCGACAGGGGTCGCCTCGGCCCAGGACCCGCCGGTCGACCCCGGGGAGTTCGGAGACGCCCCCGAAGGCGCCATCGCGTATCCCAGCCTGGGAGTCGGCGGCCTGTTCCCCACCTGCAAGGGCGGGCCCGCCGGATTCGTCTTCCACGCCAACCTCGCCCCCCTGGCCTGGTTCGGCCCGACCATGGACATCGAGATGGACGGCAACGCCGGGATCTGTCCCCCGCCCCCCTACGAGATGGACGAATGCTGGGGCCCCGCCGACGGCGACGGCGGCCTGGTGAACGTCACCACCTACAGCATTGTCAACAACCAGGTGACGGTCTGCGGCCTGCAGGTTCCCGATCCTCTGGGGGATGCCTGCGCCATGGTCCAGTGGGGTCCGGCCATGGATACCCGGGTCACCAATTTCTCGGGCAACGATGCCCTGATCAACGTCCTGATCGACTGGAATCAGGATGGGCGCTGGGGAGGGCAGAGCCTGTGTCCCAACGGCGGCCAGGCTCTGGAGCACGTGGTGGTGAACCTGCCTGTTCCCGACGGCTATGCCGGTATGCTGTCGGGTTTGAACCCGGGGCCGATCCAGATCGGGCCCAACAGCGGCTACGTCTGGATGCGCTTGACCATCGGCGATCCGTTTCCCATGAACCTGGACTGGGACGGCAGCTACTTTTTCGACACGGGAGAGACGGAGGATTACCTGATCGAGATCTCCGAACCAGGATCGGGCCTGGGCGCGGGCGAAATGGGGGATGCTCCCGAGGATGTCGTGGCCTACCCAACCGGGTTGATCGGGCGCTTTCCCACCTGCATCGCCACCGGGCCAGGGTCCAGCTTCATCTTTCACCGGGCCCCCATCACCAGCCACTTCGGCGACAGCGTCGACCTGGAGAGCGAGGGAAACCACGATCTATGCAGCTTCCTCGACTATGAAAACGATGAATGCCACAAGGGCGACGGGGACGGTGGCCTGCTCCGGCCCGCATCCTACACCCTCAAGGGCTCGTCCCCGTACGTCTGTTCGATCGGGCCGAAGGCCTCGCTCGGCAACCCCTGTTCGATCGGGGCCTGGGGCACCGACCTGGACATCGAGATCGACAACTCCGGCGGGCCCGACATGTACTTCAACGTCCTGGCCGACTGGAGCGGCGATGGCATGTGGGCGGGCAACAACGTCTGTGCCGGGGGCCTCCTGGGTCGGGAGCATTTCCTGGTGGATGTCCGAGTGCCCGCAGGGTTCAACGGTCCGGCATCCCTCCTGACCCCGCCCACCTTCGACATCGTCAGCGACGGGGGCTACCACTGGTTCCGTTTCAGCCTGACCGACGTCCCGGTTGGCCAGAACTGGACCGGCGAGGGCGTCTTCGGGGACGGGGAGACCGAGGATTACCTCCTGTGGGTGGCCCAGCCCACCGGCGCGCCCGAGATCCCGGAGCGCGGGGCGGGTCTCGAACTCCTGCCGAACGCACCCAACCCGTTCAATCCTTCCACCGAGATCCGGTTCAGCCTGACCCGGTCGGGCCCGGTGACGGTCACGATCCACGACCTGGCCGGCCGCCTGGTCAGGACCCTGGAGCAGGGAATCCGTGAATCCGGCGAACACCGGGTCGTCTGGCATGGGGATGACGACGGCGGCCGCCGGCAGCCCTCGGGAGTGTTCTTCGTGCGGGTGGTCTCAGGTGACGATGTCCGATCTCGTAAGATCATGATGCTCAAGTAGATGGCTCACCCTGATGGTGCTGGCCCGGCCCGGTCGCCGCCCCCCTGGCGACCGGGCCCAATCAAAACAATACCGGATTTGTTGACTTTTTTCATCTGAACCCGTACGATCATGAGGATCAAGGTTTTGATTTCATCACATTGTATTGTGTACTGTTTGCCCATTTCATGGGGACAAGGGGGTCTCTGATGAAAATCGCTCATTTCGCCATGATCGGAGCCATCTGTTTCCTGGCCCCGGCGGCCGACGCGGCCGGTTTCAGGGATTTCCAGCTCCAGTCCCGACCTCCCCTCCAGGGTGGACCGGCCGACGCCGCCAAGGCCCCCGGGGACAGCACCCTGCTCATGGGTCCCTGGGGCAGTGGCGCAACCTACAACGGTCAATTCCAGACCACCGGCGGCCTGCCGGCCTGGAACGGCTGGACCAGCCGGGATTTCTCCCAGCCATTGGTGAACCGCTGGCACGCGGACACCTTCCACGCCGTCAGCGGGATGTACTCCGCCTGGTGCGGTCTGGCCGATTACCCGGCCTGCGACGTGGGCGATGAACCCGGGGGCTACGGGAACAGCTGGAAGGAAGACCTCCAGTGGAGCGGCCCCGTGACCGACTCCGGCCAGTCCTGCACCGTAGGCATCAGCGCCGTTCTCAACCATGATACCGAACCCGGATACGACTACCTGTTCCTCGAGTGCGTTCTGGGGGACGGTTCGACGGTGCAGCTCGCATCCTGGGACGGGACCGCATCGGCGGTGCCTGTGAACGAGACTTTCACCTACCTGCCGGGGGATTATGCGGGGGCCGGCGGCGACGAGGTCGTTGTCCGCTTCCGGTTCGAATCCGATGGAGGCTGGTCCGACGAGGACTGCATCTTCCCGACCAGTGGTGCCGCCCAGATCGACGACCTGACCATCACCCTCACCAACGGCGCCGGCGCCAGCCATGATTTCGAGGACGGGACCCTGGGACCCTTCCAGGCGCCTCCGGCGCAGGGCGTGGGGGATTTCGCCAAGATCTGGACCGGACTGAACGACTCGGATCCTTGCCGGTCGAACTACGGTCCCCAGGTCGCCTTCATCGACGATGGGGTGATTGTCCCAGGAACGGGGGGATCCCTGTGCATCGACCATTGCTACGGGCCGAACGGGTACGTGGTCAACTCGACCGGCGGCCTGGCCGGGCCCGACGAGCACCTGGACAACGGCATTATCAGCCCCGTCATGGACTGGCCGGCCGGCCACGACGGCATGATCCTGGAATATTCCGTGTTCGAGGATGATTTCTTCTTAAAAATCAACGATGACCCCGGGATCCTGTATTCCTGGCACGTCCGGTCCACGGCATCGGTTGATCCCGCCGACCTCGAGATCGCACCCTGGGCCAATCGCAACTTCGTCCACATCAACGATGTTTTCGACGGGCGTTACGTGCGCCAGTCGTACATCATCGGCGATCTCCTCGAACCTGGAGCGCGTTACGTCCAGGTCATGGTCAAGGCCCTGGAATTCGGGTTCTTTTACAATCAGAACGGCAACAACGCCCTGCCCGCGCCCTATTTCGACGACGTGAGGGTCACGGCCTACGAATCGGCCGGGCCCAACCTGACCGCCAATCGCTTCAACCTGGCCCTGGACGCCTTCCCTGCCGGCGGCGCCTCGGATATGGGCGACCCGGCTTCCCTGTGGGCGCGGTTCGATGGGGGGAGGAACCTGAATGATCTATCGGCCCCGGGAGACTCGGTCGTCGTCACGGCGATTCCCGCACGGGCCGGTGCGGCCCTGACCGGTCCTGCCTTGATGCATTACCGCCTCCTGCCCAATCCGGTCTTCGATGCTCATCGCACCAGCGGCCAGCCCCTGGCCGATTCGGTCGCCGGCATCGCCGGACAGAGCGGGAAGTTCTTCTTCGACCTTCCCGACACCGGGTTCCTGTTTCCCGGCGACGTCCTTCGCTATTTCTTCACCGCCTCGGACGATCTCGGCGGCGTCACGGCCCACTCCATCCTGCCGGCCGACACCACCGGATTCTCTTCCGCCGACCCCGGTCTGGTCTACGATCCGGACTTCACGGTGAGGGTTCTGCCGTCCATCAGCGAGGACCCCGGCAATCCCGGGAATTACCTGCGGCCGGACCTGCTGATCTGGAGCGACACCGAGGACGGGAAGGAATACGACCTCTGGGTGGCGACCCTGGCCCAGCTGGGTCTCCAGTGGGGGCGGGATTTCGACCTGGCGACCAGGCCCGGCGCCCAGGCCCGCATGGCGGACCGGATCAGCCTGGAACAGCTTGCCTCCTATGACGACCTGATCTACCTGACCGGGTCCACCTTCGTGGGTTTCCTGCCGGACGAGGATGTCCTTCTCCTCGAGGACTGGTTCGCCTCCGGCGGCAAGGATCTCCTGGCCATGGGGCTGACGGTGGCCGGCAACCTGCAGGACATCTACGGCTGGGGTGACGGTTCGGGTATCGGTCCCGCGTTCGCCCTGAACAGGCTCGGCATCAGCGATGTGGACCGGATCGTCAACGACCTGATCTTCGACCAGGATTTCCCCCAGATCGCTCCCCTGGCAGGCAATCCCGTCCTTTCCGGCGGATTCCCCCGCTGGCGGGACAACGCCCAGTGCCGGCCCGACGGCCGGATCTTCCGGAACCACCTGAAGGGCAACGCCGTCACTCCCACCGCAGGGGCGACGGTCCTGGCGGAGTACACCACCGCCAGCGGGGGCCTGGGATCCTTCTCCTATGCGGCCGCCCTCCTGAACGAGGTCGCCGCCGACAGCAGCCGGGCGATCACCATGCCCACGACCCTGCGCCGGATCTATCCCGATCCAGACTTCGCAAAGACTGCGGCGCCCACAGCCATCCGAACCCAGGTGATCCAGGCCATCCTGACCTCCTTCGGCCGGTCATTCACCGGTGCGCCGAGTTCGGTGCCCGGCGCCGAGGCCTTTGCCGTCAGCGCCCATCCCAACCCCTTCAATCCGACGACGGCCCTCAGCTTCACCATGCCGCAAGCCGGACATCTGAGCCTGAAGGTGTTCGATCTGCGCGGCCGTCTGGTGCGGACGCTGCTGGACGAGCGGCGCGAGGCGGGGCCCGGCCGTGCGGCCTGGGACGGGCTGGATGAGGCAGGAGCCCGTGCGCCCTCGGGCGTGTACTTCTACGAGGCCCGCACCGCGGGTCAGGTCCAGGTCGGCAAGGTGACCATGATCAAATAGTCCGGTGCAGAGGGGGTAAGCGGGGCGCCTCCGATGCACCACTGCATCAAGGGGGAAGCTGATGAAAAGACTGATGACTGCACTCGTGATGATGCTCCTGATCGCCTGGCCGGTCTGCGCCCGGCCGGTCAACGGCAAGGCTGGGCATCCTGAATACACGGACCGGGCCTCCGCCTGGATCTCCTTCACGGAGGCGGATGCCGCCAAGACACAGATCGACACCATCCAGGTCTTCGGAGGCCCCGGCATCTGGGAAGGGAAGTTCGAGAACGAGTTCGGACCCGACTGGCAAGGCTGGACGCACCGGGACCTCAACGAGGCCCTCACCAACCACTGGCACGTCTCCACGTATTACGCCGCCGGTCTCAACGGCCACGGACCGGGCAATCGGGCCATGTGGTGCGGCGACAGTCTTCTGGCGGCCTGTTCTCCGTCCGACAGCGTCGGCGGCGTCGCCAGCGGCATGCTCGATGACCTGAAGTGGGAGCGTCCGGTGGCCGATCCGGGACAGGCGGTGACCGTCCGCCTGACGGGGTGGATGCACTACGACCTGGCCGATGCCGGCTGGGACTTCCTCGAGCTCTTCGTCATGCGCGGGGGGCTTCCCGAAATGCTGGGCCAGTGGACCGGGTCGGCGGAAAACGTCTATCTCGATTTCTCCACAACGATCCTGCCGGGCGAATATTCCGGATTCGACGGCGACGAGGTCCGCCTCTTCTTCCGGGTCTGGTCGGACGGAGGGTGGGACGACCAGGACTGCCTGAGCCCCAGCCACGGGGCCTGCCAGCTCGACGACATCACCGTCAGCTTCGACGGAACGCCGGTGACCTTCGACGACTTCGAGGAGGGAAGCCCCGTGAACTGGGGGAAGGGCGATTTCGTGGGCGTGGGAGATTTCGCAGCCCTGCGCAACAACCTGCCGGACCAGGATCCCTGTCGGGACAATCCGAGCTACCAGGTCTCTTTCATCGACGACGGCGTGGTTGTCCCCGAGACCGGCGGCACGCCGTGCATCACCTGGTGCTACGGGCCCGGCGGCTGGATCCTCAACAACGACGGCGGCAAGCTCGCGGATGATCCCAGTCAGGACTGGTTCCTGGAGAACCAGGTGGAATCCCCGCCGATTCCCTGGGCCGCTGGCCTGGAGGGGGCTCTCTTCGAGTTCGACGTCTATGTCCACGAGACCCTGTGTGCGCAATGCCCCGGCATCTTCTACGCCTGGCACGTCCGGTCCACCGACAGCAGCGATCCGGAGGATCTGGCCCTGCAACCCTGGAAGAACCGGAACTTCGTCCACTACGGGGGGCCGGAGTACCGGCGGCACACCGAGCAGGTCGGCGATCTCCTGGTCGAAGGGGCCAGGTGGGTGCAGCTCGCCCTCGAGGTCAACGAATTGGGCTGGATATGGGGCTGGAACGGTTCGGACGGCACCCCGGCGCCCTACTTCGACAACGTCTCGCTCAAGGGCTGGGAAGGAGGACCGCAGATCCTGGTCCAGGAACGGTTCGCCTTCAAGGACGGCTGGGTCGAGACGGGTGCGCTGAACCCTGCGAATCTGAGCCTGAACAGCTGTCGTATCGACATCCCCAACGACATCAACAGCTACAGCTGGGAAGACGGGATCGCCGTCCCAGGCGACTCCATGCTGGCGGACATCACCAGCACGCGCGCGGGGGCGACGATCATGGCACCACCGATCCTGCACTGGGTGATGTCCTGCAATCCGGTCTTCGACGGGGTGCGCCCCGCTGCACCGGGTCCTGATCAGGTGGTGCGAGGATCGACCGAGGGCCGCCTGGTCCATAGCGGCGGCATTCTGGTGGAGGGCCGATGGTCCTTTGATTTGCCGGATTCGGGGTGGTTCTTCCCGGGCGATGTCCTGCATTACTACCTGACCGCGGAGGACGATTTGGCCGGTGACGTCAGGACGGCGGTCTGGCCCCCGGACACCACCAGGGTGCTCGATTTCTCGGTGCACTCCTCCTATCCGGACCAGGCCGAGATCAGGGCTCTGCCCACGGCCCTTGACGATCTGCCTGCGGGCCTGGATCAACCGTCCATGCTGGTCTGTCTCGACGGAAGCACGGGGCATGAGGCCGTGAGGATCCAGCGTGCATTGGCGGAACTGGGCTTCGTTCCAGGGTTGGATTTCGATCTATTCACCGTGCGGCCCCCGAACAACGACTTCAAGCATGGCCTGGCCTCGATTCCGCCTGCGCTGAGAGACGGGTATCGAACCCTGGTGTATTCCTCGGGACGTCTCGGCAACAGCCTGACCGGGGACCAGCGTTACCCCGGTTCGGACGCCGTCCAGGTAGGAAACTGGCTGGCGGGTGGAAACCGAAGGGCGCTGTTCCTGGGTGAGAGCCTGGTCTATGACCTCATCGACGATACCGAGGGACAGGCCCTGGCGAGCCGGCTGGCCGTCTCTCTTACGGATTTCGACATCTCCACTCTCAACGGAGGTATCCGGGACCTGCAGGTCACGCCGGTGGTCGGAAACGGGATCCTGCCCGACGTCGCGCGGTGGTTCGTGGACGGCGATTGTCCGGACCGCAGCGCCATCGATGCCATCACGGCCACCCCGGACGGGTTCGCGGTCGCCACCCTCGATCCCCGGGGGGGATCCGGCGGTCCCTACGCCGGCGTGGTGCTGAGGGACGACCTGGTCCTGTCCAACCGGACGGCTGTGGTTCCCCTGGACCTTTCAACCGTCCTGACTCCTGCGGAGGGATTTTTCGACGGTGTTCCCATGGCCGGACGGACCCGCTTGCTGGGCGAATTGCTGGACTGGCTGGGAGAATCGGGGTCCGGCTTCTCGGATGTTCCTGAAGCCGGAGTCTTCGCGATCAGCGCCTATCCCAACCCCTTCAACCCGACGATCGCCCTCAGCTACACCATGCCGCAAGCCGGACATCTGAGCCTGAAGGTGTTCGATCTGCGCGGCCGGCTGGTGCGGACGCTGCTGGACGAGCGGCGCGAGGCAGGGCCCGGCCGTGCGGCCTGGGACGGGCTGGATGAGGCAGGAGCCCGTGCGCCCTCGGGCGTGTACTTCTACGAGGCCCGCACCGCGGGTCAGGTCCAGGTCGGCAAGGTGACCATGATCAAATGACCCCGTGCCGGAACCCCCCGGCGACACCGAGGCCCGCGGCGACTCCCCAGGGGGACGGTCCGCGGGCCGTCGCTTTTGGGCCATCCACATCAGGACTTTGAACGGCAACAGGTTGGGGTGCTCTTTCCCGGCGGGCCGACCCTTGCTCCTGGAGGGCGTTCGCGCACGGAAGCATTCGTTCCAAGGAGGAGCCGACATGAAGGAAAGACCGAATCACGAACCCGGATTCACCCCCGACCACCTGGCCGCCAGCCTGGAGCGGCTGGACATCAAGGAACTGGAGCAGCGCATGGAGTTCTCCCCGCTGCTGGTGGACCAGGGCCTGGCCACCGGGACCCAGGACCTGGACATGCCCTGCTGCGTCTGCAAGATCGGCGACCCGACCCAGCTGGACGAGAACGGCATGCTGCCCAATCTCAACCTGGGCATGGGGTCGGAGAACTGGTGACGCCCCTGAGGCATGACCGCCGGCGGCGGCCCGGACCCCCGAGGGGGACCGGGCCCGGCCGGCGGCCGGAATCCGGACCCGAAGCCGCCGGACCCGCCGCGGACCACACCTGGGAGCTGTGGAACCTGCGGGCCCTGTTCCCGGAGGCGGGTCTCGAGGACCTGCTGGCGATCAAGGCCAGTCAGGACAGGCTCCTGGCGAGGGAACGGGAGGCTCTCGCCGGGCTGTGGTCGGGGAACCGGGTCATCCTGGGCCCCGGCCACGGATTCTTCGCCGAGCATCCCGAGCTGGGGACCGGGATGACGGTCTCCCTCCACCTGGGGCCGTACCAGCTGCTCGCCGAGCCGTACGCGGCTGCGGGGCGTGCGCCCCTGATCGTCCTCAACGCGGGCGCGCTGGCCTCGTTCAAGCAGCATGCCGAGTCCCTGCTCAGGAAGCTGGGCCACGGTGAGGGTCTGGGCTGGGCGTCGCTGGGGGATCCGGGGTTCGTCCGGCGCATCATCGCCGCGGTCAGGGACGACCGGCCGGTCCTGGTCTATCTCGACGGCAACGATGGGCAGGGAGGCATGGCCACGACCCGCGACCAGGGGCTGGACTACGCCCTGCCCGGCCGGACCATCAGGGTGCGGACAGGCCTGGCGCGGCTGGCCTGCCGGCTGGGTTGCCCCGTCCACACGGTGGCGGTCCACTGGGGTGACGAGGGGCTGCCGGTCTGGGAGGCGGGGCCTTCGCGCCGCTGCGGTCCCGGGGACGACCCCGCCGTGGTGACCCGCGGCCTCTTCGCCTGGTGCTTCACGCAGGTCATGCGCCGCCCGGACCAGTGGCACCACTGGTCCATGCTCCGCCACTCCAGCGCCTGCTTCCGGCAGGGCCCGCTGGAGGAGGACGGCGTGCCGGCGGGCCTGCGGGAGGATTTCGGGCGGGCTTTCCAGACCTGCCTGACCCGGTCGCCGGATACCGACCGCCTGGTCCTGGAGAACCAGGTCGAGGTGTGGCGCGA
>JAHJTW010000139.1 GCA_018829565.1 bacterium
ACATGCTCAGGGCTTCGGGCCCTGCCTTCAGGAGGTCGCCGACGACCGCGGCCACCGCGGCGTCGAGTTCCCCGTCGCCGGCGACCACGTCCACCAGGCCGATCCGGTGGGCCTCGGCCGCGTCGATGCGGGCTCCGGTCAGGAAGTAGCGGCGGGCCGCCGTCGGCCCGATGCGGTCGACCACCAGGGGCGAGATGACCCCCGGCACCAGGCCCAGGCGCACCTCGGTGAAGGCGAACCTCGCTGCGGGCGCGGCGACGACGACGTCGCAGGCCGCGACCAGCCCCACCCCGCCCCCGAAGGCGGGGCCCTGCACCCGGGCCACGACCGGCACCGGACAGCCGCGGAAGGCCCTGAACATCGCCCCCATGTCGAGGGCCGCCGCCAGGTTGGTCTGGAAGTCGGCCTCGCCCAGGCGGCGCATCTCCTTGAGATCGGCGCCGGCGCAGAACACGTCCCCGGCCGACTCCAGGACGATCACGTGGGGACGATACCTTCCCCGTTCGCCCAGCTCGGCAGGGTCCACCTCCGTGGTCGCGCCGGACGGAGGCACCGGCAAGGGGTCGCGGTAGGCCAGGCCGTCCAGCAGATCCCGCAGTTCCTCCATGGTCGCCCGGTCGAGAGCGTTCTTCACCGCGGCGCGGTCCAGGGTGATCACCAGGACCCGGTCGTGGATGCGCGTGCGCAGGGCCATGCCGCCTCCTACATCCGGTAGACGCCGAACTTGACCGGCGGAATGGGAGCGTTCAGGGACATGGCCAGCGCCAGGCCGAGCACGTCGCGGGTCTGCACCGGGTCGATCACGCCGTCGTCCCACAGCCGGGCGCTGCTGTAGTAGGCGTGGCCCTCGGTCTCGTACTTCTGGAGGATCGGCGCGGTGATCCCGCTCTCCTGGTCGGGCGTGAGGCTCTCGCCGTGGCGGGCGACCTGGTCCTTCTTGACCGTCAGCAGGACGTTGGCGGCCTGCTCCCCGCCCATCACGGAGATCTTGGCCTGGGGCCACATGAACAGCAGCCGCGGCTGGTAGGCGCGCCCGCACATGCCGTAGTTGCCCGCCCCGAAGCTGCCGCCGACGATCACCGTGAACTTGGGGACCGTGCTGTTGCTGACGGCGTTCACCAGCTTGGCGCCGTCCTTGGCGATGCCGCCGTGCTCGTAGCGCTTGCCGATCATGAAGCCGGTGATGTTCTGCAGGAAGAGCAGGGGGATGCGGCGCCCGTTGCAGAGTTCGATGAAATGGGTGCCCTTGAGCGCCTCCTCGCTGAACAGGATGCCGTTGTTGGCGAGGATGCCCACGGTGATGCCGTGGATGCGCGCGAACCCGCAGACCAGGGTGGTCCCGTAACGGGGTTTGAACTCGTGCAGGCGGCTGCCGTCCACGATCCGGGCGATGACCTCCCTCATGTCGAAAGGGAACTTGGGATCGTGGCTGACCACGCCGTACAGCTCGTCGGGATCGTAATAGGGGTCCTCGGGCCGTTCCCCCGGGGTGACGGTCCTGCTGACCGGTCCCAGGTTCTCGACGATGTCCCGGACCAGGCGCAGCGCGTGCGCGTCGTCGTTGGCGAGATAGTCGGCCACTCCGCTGATGCGCGTGTGGACGTCCCCTCCCCCCAGTTCCTCGGCCGTGACCTCCTCGCCCGTGGCCGCCTTGACCAGGGGCGGCCCGCCCAGGAAGATCGTGCCCTGCTCCTTGACGATGACGACCTCGTCGCTCATCGCCGGCACGTAGGCCCCGCCGGCGGTGCAGGAACCCAGCACCGCGCTGATCTGGGGGATCTCCAGGGCGCTGAGCGTCGCCTGGTTGTAGAAGATGCGCCCGAAGTGCTCCCGGTCGGGAAACACCTCGGCCTGGAGGGGCAGGAACGCCCCCCCGCTGTCGACGAGGTAGATGCACGGCAGGCGGTTCTCCCGCGCGACCTCCTGGGCCCGCAGGTGTTTCTTGACGGTGACCGGATAGTAGGTGCCGCCCTTGACCGTGGCGTCGTTCGCCACGATCATCACCTGCCGGCCGTGGACCATGCCGACCCCGGTGACCAGTCCCGCCGCGGGGACGTCGTCGTCATAGACCCCGCGGGCCGCCAGGGGCGACAGCTCCAGGAACGGGGTTCCGGGATCGAGCAGGCCCTCGATCCTGTCCCGCACCAGCAGCTTGCCCTGGGCGAGGTGCCGTTGCCGGGCCTTCTCGCTGCCGCCCAGCCTGATTCCCTGCAGCAGGGCCGCCAGATCGGCGGCCCTGCGGCGGTTCAGTCGGTCGTTCTCCTGGAAGCTCGCATCGTTCCTGTTGATTCTCGTATGGATCCGCTTCATAAGCCTTCCCGCGCCTGGCCGTCACACCTTCCGGCCGGATCTTTCCGGCCGGCCGGATCAGCCGGCCTTCTGCTCGGCGATCTTCTTCAGCTTGTCGTTGGCCATGATGGCCAGTTCCACCCGCCGGTTCTGGCGCTTGCCCTCGACGGTCCCGTTGTCCGCGATGGGCTGGGTCTCGCCGTAGCCCATGATGGTGAAGCGCGTGGCGTCCACCCCGAGGCCGGACAGGTAGTTGGCCACCGAGTTGGCCCGGTTGCGGGAGAGTTCCAGGTTGTAGTCCTCCGCACCGTCCGCATCGGTATGCCCCTCGATGAGGATGTCGGTGTCGGGGTACTTCTGCAGGATGGCCGAGAGGTTGCCGAGGTTGGTCCTCGCGCCGGCCTGGAGGTCGCTCTTGGCGACCTCGAACAGGATGCCCGAGTCGAAGGTGATCTTGATGCCCTCGCCCACCCGCTCGACGCTGGCGCCTTCGAGGTCCCGCTCGATCTCCTCGGCCTGGTCGTCCATGTAGCCGCCGATGTAGGCCCCGGCAGCGCCGCCGACCATGGCGCCAAGCAGGGCGCCCATGGCGGTGTCTCCGCTGTTCTTGCCGATGATCCCGCCGATGGCGGCCCCGGTCCCGGCCCCGATGACGGTGCCCTTCTGTTGCCTGTTCATGTTGGCGCACCCGGCCGCCCCGGCGATCAGGGCGACGAGCAGCATCAGGCTGATCCATTTCTTCATGATATCACCGCTCCTGTGGTGGGAATCCCCTGTTTGCGCGCAGGCGGGCGGGCCCGTCTGCGGCGGGCCTGGCCCGGGCTGCTCAGCGCGAAGGCTCGCTGCGCTGAGGGCTGAAGGATCCGGACGAGGGCCGCGGGGGTCATTCTAGTCCATGTCCAGCGGGAGGAAAACCGCAAAATCCCCCACTGGACCGGGGACCATGCCGATCATCTTTTTACCCTGGCCAAGCCCGGCGGTTCCCGCTATAGGTAGGGCATGATCATCCGAGGAGGCCTTCTGATCACCGCAGCCGGGCCGGTTCCCGCCGATCTCCAGGTGGCTGGGACGGTCATCGCGGCCGTCACCCCCCCCGGCGCGGCCGCCCCCTCCCCGGGCGAGGAAGTGTTCTCCGCCGCCGGCCGGTGGATCCTCCCCGGCGGGGTCGACGTCCACACCCACTTCGGCATGCCCCTGCGTCCCGGCGTCGCCAGCCTGGGGTGGCGGGAAAGCAGCGAGGCCGCCCTGCTGGGAGGAACCACCACCATCATCGACTTCGCCAACCCCGAGCCGGGAGAATCCCTGGCCCAGGCCGTCGACCGCTGGCTGGCCATGGCGGGCGGCGCCTGCCTCTGCGATTTCGGCCTCCACTGCACCGTGAGCGACACGGCCCCGGAACGCCTGGCGGAGATTCCCGCCCTGGTCGCCCGCGGCATTCCCACATTCAAGGGCTTCCTGGCCTACAAGGGTCGTCTCATGCTGACGGAATCCCAGATGGGACTCCTGATGACCGGGGTGAAGGCTGCCGGAGGCATGCTGCTGGTCCACGCCGAGGATGGCGAGATGAACGCGGCCGCCGAGCAGGTCCTGCTGGCGACCGGGCGCACGACCCCGAACTGGCATCCGACCGCCCATCCTCCCGAATCGGAACAGCAGGCGGTCGCACGCTGCCTGGCCCTCGCCCTGGAGCACGGCTGCCCGCTGACGGTGGTCCACCTGAGCCTGGAAGACAGCCTGGCGGCTCTGGAAGCGGCCCGGCAACGACGCCGGGACGGCGGGCCCGACCTGCCCCTGATCGGCGAGGTCTGCCTGCACCACCTGCTGGCCGACGACGGGCTCTACAGGTCCGGCCACGAATCCGCCCTCTCCGCCCTTTGCTCGCCCCCCCTGCGCCCCCCCCGTCACGGCCGCGGCCTTGTCCAGGGCCTCGCCGCCGGACGGATCGACACCCTGTCGACCGACCATTGCGAATTCCCCCTGGCGGTCAAGGCCGCCGCCGCGGCCGGAGGTTTCCCTCGGGTTCCCAACGGTTGCGGCGGGGTCGGCGAGAGGATCACCCTTTCCTACAGCGAACTGGTCCGCAAGGGCCATCTGGGCCCCGACCGCTGGATCGAGGCCGTAGCGGCAAAACCTGCTGAGATCATGGGACTTTCCGGCCGCAAAGGACGCTTGCAACCCGGTTACGATGCCGATATCGTTTGCTTCGATCCCCGGGCCGAAGGCCTCTGGCAACCCCTGGGCTCGAGCGACCGGGCCGGAAACCTCTACAAGGACCTGCCGGTCACCGGGCAGGTGACCGACGTCTGGCTGCGAGGCCGCCGGGTGGTCGATCGCGGGCGGCTTTGCGGGGATCAGCCCGGCGGGGAATTCCTGCCGCGCCTGCTTTCCTGAGCCAGCCCGAAAGGATGCATCATGCCCCCCTCCCCTTCCAGCGGCGGAACCACCCCCGAACAGCTGGCCGGCCGCTACGAACGGATCACCCTGCAACTCGAGGACCTGTTCGAGGGATACGCGGAATCCGGATTCGACGCGATCTCGCGGATGGCCACCATCGCGGCCCTGCTGCACCACAAGATGCCCCACTATTTCTGGACCGGATTCTACCGCCTCGAAGCCGGCGAGCTGATCGTCGGCCCCTACCAGGGACCCCTGGCCTGTGCCGTCCTGCCCGGCCCCGACGGGGTCTGCTGGACGGGCGTGCGCGAACGCCGCTCCATCATCGTCCCCGACGTCCACGCCTTCGCGGGCCACGTCGCCTGCGACGAGCGGTCCCGGAGCGAGATCGTCGTTCCGGTGCGGGAACCGGCGGGGAACGTGGTGGGAGTGCTGGACGTGGATTCCGACCAGCCCGACGCCTTCAGCGAGGTCGACCGCGTCGGTCTGGAGAAGATCGTCCAGCTGATCTTCGGCTGATCCGGGTCCGCCAGGCAGGTCCCCAGGGCCAAACCCCCGGAATGACCCCTCATCCCTCCCCCGGCAGGGGGAACCAGCGCAGACGCTCCAGGTCCTCGTCGAGGGTCGCGGGTCCGGACCCCAGGCCCGGGCCGCCGCCCGTACCCGCCTCCGCCGCGAATTCCCGCAGGCGGACCATCAGCTTTTCGGCCTCGGCCAGGTAGTCGGCGAACGCGGTGTCCGGTTCGGTGACGTGGTGGGACCGGTACTGCATCCTGCCGGTCCTGAAGGAGATGTCGTCCAGCCGCACCCCGCCCCCGCGGCGGGAGTCCTTGTGCCGCCAGATCCCGGTCACGGGGTCGAAGTCGTAGAAGGGCAGCAGGCGCCAGCCGTCGTCGGCGACGATCTCCACGGCCCGCGTGAGGAACCGGAACACCTCTTCGCTGATGAAGTAGTTGAAGTTCAGACGGACCCAGCCCGGCTTGATCCCCTCGGCGCCGGCCTTGATGGCGTCGTGGTAGCGCATGCTGTGGGCCAGGTCGATCCCCAGCAGACGGTGACCGTAGGGGCCGGCGCAGGAACACCCCCCGCGGGCCTGGATCCCGAACAGGTCGTTGAGCAGGGCGACCACGTAATTGTGGTGCAGGATGCGGTCCCCGTGCCTGATCACGAAGGAGACGATGGACAGGCGCTGGGCCTCCAGGTTGCCCAGGATGTGGATGTTGGGATGCTCGGCCCAGGTGGCGATCGCCCGGCGCAGGAACCCGTCCTCCAGCTCCTCGATGTTCTCCTCGCCCACGGCGCCCTTGAGATGGAAGACCAGCCCCGCCCGGATGGCCTCGATGATGCCCGGCGTCCCACCCTCCTCGCGGTGGGCGTGGTCCTTCAGGTAGGTGTGCCTGGCGGAGCTGACGTAGCTGACGGTGCCGCCGCCCGGGACCGACGGCACCTGGTTGGTCAGCAGGGCCTTCTTGGCCACCAGCACTCCGGGGGTCTGGGGGCCCCCGATGAACTTGTGGGGCGAGATGAACACGGCGTCCTTGTAGGCCAGCCCCGTGCCCGCGCCGGGATCGCCCGCTGCGGCCGCGGGGTTCATCTCGATCTTCACGTACGGGGCGGCGGCGGCGAAGTCCCAGAAGGCCAGCGCGTCGTACCGATGCAGGAGCCGGGAGATGCCCCGGGTGTCGGACACGATGCCCGTCACGTTGCTCGCGGCGGAGAAGCTGCCGATCTTCAGCGGCCGCGCGGCGTGGTTCTTCAGCTCGGCCTCGAGGGCGGTCTGGTCGATGCGGCCGTCCTGGTCCTCGGGGATGGTCACGACGTCGGCGATGGATTCGCGCCAGGGCAGTTCGTTGGAATGATGCTCGTAGGGACCGATGAACACCACCGGGCGCTGGTCCTCGGGAATCCGGCAGGACAGCCCGTAACGCTCGTCCAGATCCCTGGGCACGCGCAGGTTCAGGATGTCGATGAGCTTGTTGATCGCGCCGGTGGCTCCCGAACCGCAGAAGATCACCACGTCATGGTCGGTCCCGCCCACGGCCCGGTGGATGATCCGCCGCGCGTCCTCCCGGAAGCAGGTCGTCTGCAGGCCGGTGCTGGACGTCTCGGTGTGGGTGTTGGCGTACAGGGGGAGCACTTCCTCGCGGATGTAGTCCTCGATGAAGCTGAGAGACCGGCCGCTGGCCGTGTAGTCGGCATAGGTCAGCCGCCGCAACCCGAAGGGGCCTTCCAGGGCCCGGTCGTCCCCGATGATCGAATCGCGGATCTTCTCGATGAGGTGCTGGAGATGTTCCTGCAAGCTCCACTCTCCCGGGCGGATGACCGGCGCCCCGGCCCCACCCCGGGGCCGGGCATCGGGGCAATAGTACAACGCGCACCCCGCGGGGGAAAACCCGCATGTTTCCGGGCGGGGGGAAACGGGCGTGATCAGAAGAAGTAGGTCAGGGTGCTCGAGGCGGACAGGCCCGAGAAGCGATAGGCGTCGAGGGTGGAATCCTGATCCCTGTACGTCAGGACGGACCGCCAGCGCAGGCGGCTCGAACCCGCCCTGAAGGTCTTCTCCACGTTGAGGAAGAGGTCGGCGAGGGTGTCCCGGCGGGTCGCCCCCCCGTCCTCCCCTGCGAACAGGATTTCCCCGTAATCATGGTCGCCGTAGGCCAGGCCCGGTTCGAACCAGAGCAGGCCGGGCCCCAGCCACTTGAGGGCGAAGAGTCCGTCGAAACCCTCATGGGCGTAGAAATCCAGCAGCGGGCTGTCATAGAGATCCTCGCCGACGTAATGGGGGAATTCCTCGAGGGAGAACCGCGCCTCGGCCCAGGCGCGCAGGCCCAGGCGGTCGCCCAGGCTCCGGGAAAGGTTCAGCCGCGTCGCCAGCTGGGAGGTGGAGGGGAGATTAGGGGTCTCCCATACCGACGACGCGGCCGAGTCGTAGAATTTCTTGGCGCCCAGGTTCACATCCAGCCCGAGCATGGTGCCGCCGGCCGAGAACCGCTTCAGTTCCAGGTTCAGCCGCGGCTCGATGAATCCCTCTTCCGGCAGGTCCGGGTATCGCCGGTACCGGAAGGTCGCCACCGCCCTGGCCATCAGGTTGCCGAGCGGGTAGGTCTTCAGGGTCAGGTACGCATCCAGGTCCTGGTGGTCGTAATACGCGTACCGGTCCCGGTAGCTCTTCCACGCGACCTGGAGGCCGGCCCCCACGAGCCCGGGATCCTTTTCCGACGGCCGCAGCCATTCCCAGCCCAGCCCGTTGCGCAGCGATCCGAGATCCGTCCCGTTGCCGAACTCGAAGGCCGCCGTTTCCCAGCCGAGCTTGAAGCGATCCCGCTCGCCCTGCCCGACGTAGGCCAGGTGCAGGTTCTGGGACAGGAAGCCGGCTTCGCTTTCCCAGGCGACCCCGAGGGGGTTTTCCAGATACCCCCCACCGACGCTCAGGGATCCCGCCAGGTCAGCAGCTCCTCCGCGGTTCGCCAGCAGGATCAGGATCCCGAACGCGAAACCCAGGTGGAACCGTCTGCTGCCTGTCATCTCCCCTCGCCTTGCTCACTAGGGGGGCGGAACCGGTTGAGGATCCGCCCCCAGGCCTCGCTTACCGGCGACCGCCACGCCGCTGGGCCCGTCCACCCACATCGACGCCATCACCCGTGCCGTCACCGGAACCGGGGCCGAACCCCGTATGGTCACCCGGTCCCTCGCCCAGCCCGGCGCCCTCGCCGGGGCCGAACGACTGTCCCCGCTCCGCGGGTCCATGGGACATGATGCCCTCACCGTAAACCATCTGGAACAACCTGGCGTACCGCCCCCAGCCGAACTGCCGGCCCGTGCCGTCTTCCGGCCGCACGTAATCCGGATCGAGCCGATTGGGGATGCCGTCCCCATCGTCGTCCGGGGCCAGGTCGTTGAATCCGTCGCCGTCCTCGTCGATGAATCGGCAGACACCTTGGCCGGCCGGCTGGCCGTCCTGGGCCAGGGCCGAGGCCATGGGCCACCCCATGAGCAGCAGCGCCGCGATGATGATCAGTGTCCGTTTCATGACCGACTCTCCTTCGTGCTCCACACCCTGAAACAGGCCCGGGTGACGGCACGTCGGGACCGTTGCAACCGCCGTACCAGGAACCGGGAAGCTGAAGACGTCATCAACTGACTGCGAAGAGACAACTTACAGACCTGACGCACGACAGCCTCCCTCCCTCCTCGCAGAATCCTGCGGGAGAGACAGGACCCGCTCCGCAGAATCCTGCGAGGGCCCGGACGAAAAAAAACGGGGCCCCGCAGGGCCCCGCCGCCAGGTCCGGGCTACTGGTTTCCGCCGCGCCGCTGGGAGCGATTCCCCAGCTGGACGCCATCACCTGTGCCGTCGCCAGTGCCGGGACCGAAGCCCGTGTGATCGGCCGGACCCACGCCCGCGCCGGTGCCGTCGCCGGGGCCGAACCTGTTGCCGCCCTCGCCGGCCATGGCGCCCCCTTCACCGAAGGCCTTGGTCATCAGCCTGGCGTAGCGGCCCCAGCCGTGCCGGCTGCCCGTGCCGTCCTCGGGTTTCACGTAGTCCGGATCCAGCCCGTTGGGGATGCCGTCGCCGTCGGCGT
>JAHJTW010000140.1 GCA_018829565.1 bacterium
AGGGTGTGGATATGGGCGGGGACTGCATCGACTGCAACCGCTGCGTGGACGTCTGCCCCACCGGCATCGACATCCGCAACGGGCTTCAGATGGAGTGCATCGGCTGCACCGCCTGCATCGACGCCTGCGACGACATCATGGACAAGATCGGCAAGCCCCGCGGCCTCATCCGCTTCGACAGCTCACGGGGCTTCGAGACCGGCCGGGCCCGCTTCTTCCGACCACGGTTCTTCCTCTACGCGGTGATCATCGCCGCCCTGGCCGCCCTGTTCGTCGTCCGGGCCGGCCAGCGGGAATCGTTCCAGGTGACCGTCATGAGGTCCCAGGGCCTGCCCTTCACCATCGAGAACGGGGTGATCCGCAACCTCTACACCATGAGCCTGCAGAACAAGTCGGACCGGCGGCAGGTCTACCTGGTCGCACCCGCCGAGGATGCCTTGACGGGCCGCGAGGGCGTGGAGTTCCTGATTCCCCAGCCCCGGGTGGAACTGGACCGGCTCGACGACACCGCCCTGACCCTCTTTGCCATGATGCCGCAATCCAGCTATTCTCTGCCCGAGGATTTCAAGTTCACCTTCACCGACTCCACCAGCGGCGAGCGCCTGGACGTCAAAGTCCGCTTCCGGGGGCCCTGACCCGGACGCCGATCGGAACATGATGCGCAAATGGCTGTATGACCGACCCTGGATCTGGATCGTGGTGTTCCTGGGCGCCCTGGTGCTCGGCAGCCTGGCGACCGTCATCATCGCGGAGATGAACCGGCCTGAGATCGTTCGTCCGCGGGACGGCTCGCGCCCCGCCCCCACGACCATGATCGCTTCCTGAGCCGGGCGGCTGCCCGGCGGGCCTTCGCCCGACCGACGCATCGAGCCCTCAACCGCCGCCGGGACCGGCCGGCCGCGGCAGCTTCGCCAGCAAAGCGCGACAGGCGTCGCCGAACACCGCGTCGAAATCGGGAGCCTTGACCGGCATGCCCTGGACGTCGATCACCGCCCGTGTCCCCTCCGGCCCTTCGACCGGAGGCGGCGCCGGGGCCTCCTCGAGGTCGGGGGCGTTGAACAGGGCGCGGCGGTCGGCCGTCCCCTCGGCGAACCAGACGGACAACCCCGTTTCCGTTGCGAAGATCTCCACGGCCACGGTGACCTTGCGCTGCACGTTCATGGTGCGGTCCACCATGCCGCCGTGGACGTCCCGGCCGTCGCGAACCCGCTGGTCGGCATCCGTGGTCTCGAGACTCTGACGGGTGAGCACCTCGTTCCCCTCGATCCGGGCCAGGGTCAGGTACCCCACGCCCGGGAGATAACGGCCCAGATCCTGGATCAGCGCCGGATCGGGCGACCCGCCCCTTGCCCAGGAATCCAGCAACAGCATCAGGCGGTCGGTGGGCAGCTGGCTGCCGACCGCATCCCAGGGCCAGGGGTGGATGTCCGGCCGCGTCTCCAGGAAGGCCCCGTAGAGGACCGGAGCCCAGCGGTCACACTGGACCAGTTCGTCCGGGACTCCCGAAATGCCGGGAAAAGCCGCCGTCCGGTCCAGTTCCGCCCCTGGTCCCAGCACGGCCCCGCAGACGGCGACCCTGGCCCCGGTCAGATCGGCCGGATCGAAGCCGGCGACCACGTCCACCTGCCTGATGCGGGGACCGCAGGCCCAGACCGCCAGCAGCAACGCCGCCGCAGCGACCGCGCGGGGCAGCCGGCGGTTGCGGAATCGAATTCTCATCCTCATGTTTGCCTCGCCTCCTTCATCCGGAGAATACAGCCATCGATCCGGGGAAGCATGGAAAATTCCCGCCGCAGGAGTATAATCCCCGGGCCCGCGCAACCGGCACCCGAGCGAGGACGAACCCGATCAGCATGACCGACCGCAACACGCCGACTACCCGGCTCGACAGCCGCTGGATCGTCCCCGGACTGCTGGCCGTCATCCTGGCCGCCGCCCTGCTGCTGCGCATCCGCTACGCCACGCTCAACGAATGGCCGACCGTCGACGGGGTCAACTACCTGGACCAGGCCCGGCAGCTGTTGACCACCGGCCGGATGTCCTTCAGCTGCTTCCCTCCCGGCTGGCCCCTGCTCATCGCCCTACCCCTGATCTTCCTCGACCCCGGCGATCCCCTGGAGCTGTTCCGCGCCGCCCAGGCCGCCAACGTGGTCTGCGGCGCATTGCTGCCCTTGCTGGCCTACCTGGCCCTCAAACCGTTCCTGGGTCGCTGGTGGAGCCTGGCCGGATCGGCGGTCCTGGCCTTCCTGCCCCAGAACATCATCCTGAGCAAGGGCGATCTCTCGGAGATGAGCTTCACCTGCGGGTTGCTGGGCTCCTGGCTGCTGTATCGCCGGCGATCCTGGCTGGCGGCCGGGCTGCTGTTCGGCTTCACCTACCTGATCCGGCCGGAAGCGGTCCTGGCGGCGGCCGGCCTCCTGCTCCACGAGACGCTGCGCGAACGGCGGATCCCCTGGCGGATGGTCGTGGGCCTCGCCGTCCCCATCCTGCCCTACCTCGTCTACGTCCGGGTCGCCGGCGGCGCCTGGGGCCTGAGCAGCAAGGACGTCGCGCTCAGCCAGAGCCTCCAGGCCCACCCTGGCTGGTCCTACCTCGGCCTGATCGCCGCCAACTCCGCCAAGCTCGCCCCCATGCTTCCCGGCCTGCTGGGCCTGCCCCTGGTGATCCTGGCCGTCGTGGGTCTCGTCACCGGCCGCGGACGCTGGCTGTGGATGATGGCGCCCTTCCTGCCGGTTCCCTTCATCATCAACCCCATGGTCGTGCGGTTCTGGCAGCCCTACCTGCCGTTCCTGCTGCTCGCGGCAGGCCTGGGCGCAGGCTGGATCGTCCGCCGGAGCGGCGGCCGCAGGTGGGTCGGCGCCGCCGTGGCCGTGATCGCCCTGGGGAGCCTGGGGATCGCCAACCGTGACGACGCCCGCTGGGTGCGCCCCAACACCGAGGCCTACTACGGCCTGCGCGACGCCGGGCTATGGCTGAGGGACCGGGTGGACCAGGAGACGATCATCGCCGCCTACAAGCCCTACACGAGCTACTGGGGGGGATGCCGCTTCATCAAGATCCCCGACGAGGAGAGCGCCGACCTGATCGTCACCTGGGCCCGCAACCACGGCGCCGAGTACATCATCGCCAACGTCCTGGTGACCCACACCCTGGCGCCCGGGCTCGACCCTCTGCTCCAGCAGCCCCTTCCCGATCGCCTCGCCAGGCGGCTCACCCTCGTCAAGCTGTTCGACTACGACATCGTCAACCACAACACGGCGGTCTACCGGATCGAGGACCCCATCCGATGAAATTTCTTGTGGAATCCCCTCCGTTCTGGACATTTTTTCCCGGTTCAACGGACCCCCATCAACCTGTGGAGGGATAACATGCCGACCATGACCCGACTGACCCTGACGATGGCCTGCGCGGCGCTCCTGGGCGCGGCCGCCGCCACCGCGAACGCCCAGCACGAAGCCGGAATCCGGCTGGAACTCGCCGCTCCCACCGGGGAATTCGGCGACACCGTGGACGACCCCGGATTCGGCATCATCGCCCATTACGCCTATGCCATGAACTCCAGGCTCTCCCTGGGTCTCGGCGCCGATTACGTGATCTACGGCAGCGAAACCCGAAGGGAGACCCTGCCCCTGGTGGACGACTTCGAGATCGAGACCAGCAACAACATCGCCGGTTTCTTCCTGCTCGGGCAGTTCAACCTCGTCGCCCACGGGGGAGTCGTCCCCTATCTCGAGGGCAGGTTCGGCGGCCAGTACCTGTGGACCGAATCCAAGCTGGTGGATGCCGACTGGTGGGACGACGACGACGTCGCCGAGCAGGTGAACTTCGACGACTTCACCCTGCAGTACGGTATCGGCGGCGGTTTGAAGTTCAGGGTCAGCGAGGGCAATGGGAAGGACAAGCCCACGGTCTTCATCGACGCCAAGGTCATGTTCGGTCAGGGCGGCGAGGCCGAGTACCTGACCGAGGGATCGATCATTGTCGACGGCAGCACCACCATCTTCCGGCCGTCGAAGTCCCAAACGGACCTGACACGTTTCGAACTGGGCGCCGTCCTGACCTTCTGATCCTCCGCACCTCGGAACCCGAAAAAAGGCGCCCCCCGAATGAGGGGCGCCTCGGCGTCGGATGAAGAGCCTACTTTCCGCTGCATCCGGTCTTGGCCGACGGGCACCCGCCGCAGCCGGCCTTGGGAGCGTCGGTCGTCGTCACGGCCGCCTGAGTGGCCTCGGCCTGGGGCGCGGCCCCGGCGGCGTGACCCGAACAGGCGGCTTCATGGGCCTTGCAGGCCTCGGCGGTGTGCGAGCAGACGCACTTGCCGTCCTTGCAGTGGGGACAATCGCACTTGCCGGGCTCGCACTTGCCGTCCTTGCACTGGGGGCAGGCGCAGGCGCCGTCATGGGTGCAGGCCACGGCGGCGCCGTCCTGCACGGCATGCATCGCATGGACGGCATGGGCGGCGTGGCCCTCGCAGGCGGGTTTGACCCCGGCCTCCACCGGTGCGGCCGGCGCGGGAGTTTCCACCTTGGCGGCAGCCTCCTCGCCGGTGCAGGTGGCGCTGCAGGTCGCGCTGCATCCGCTCGAGGTCTTGGCCGCTTCCCCGGTCTTGGCGGGTTTGTCACCGGCCAGGGCGAATCCCACGGCCAGGACCGCGACGGCAAGCAGGGCGATGGTCGTGAACAGGCGAAGGTTGGATTTCATCGTCTCATCCTTTCAGAAGGTGTGTTCGAATCTTGATGGATCAGGAAGGAATGAGACGCCGCGGAGGCGGCACCGGCGGGGACAGGGCCATGTCCGTGGCCTGAATCGCGACGGCAGGCACGTGCTCACGGCCCCGGTCGGAGACGACCTCGACGGCCGCAGGAATCAGGTAGACCCCCACCGGACCCCATCCGCCGCAGCGGCCGCAGGATGACTCCGAGGGGCAACGGGGGGCCGACCGGCCCGGACAGGCGGGCGCCGTCTCCCGGTCGGGACAATCCCGGCAGGGGCAACAGGTCCCGGACTG
>JAHJTW010000343.1 GCA_018829565.1 bacterium
ATCGGCTTTGAAAGGGATCGTCGTGATCCTATTGTTGGCCTACGTTGGAATTACCTTATATACTGTCATCAAAGTGAAGGCTTTCCGCCACAGGCCAACATACTCGAAGATGATTGAATACATGAAGGGAGACTGGCCACACAATATCCTGAGCAGGTACATTGTGTTTCGCCCTGGACTGCCACACTACCAGAAGATGCTTCGGTCGTTCCTCTATGTGAGTGATCCTGTAGTCAAAGAAACTGTTACTATAACGGACATATTGACAAGTGCGGGCCGCCGCGGGGGTGATATTAGATATCGCTGTTTCTGGGACGACGAAGGGGGGTATGGTTACAGTCCGCAGAAACCGATTTCCGACCGTCCATGGAACAGGTTCTTAATTGAGAGAGACGTGTCGAGGATGTCCGATGATGATAAAGACCTTTACCTTCCTCGTTTGCCTGTAACTCCAACCAGCAAGCTTGTTGATGCTCTCATCGCATCACTGGGTAGAGGTAACGTGAAGGTGATTCCAGCACTTGATAAGGTAGAAGGTGGGAGTAGATTGAGCGCGTGGGTGGAGAGTGCGATGGAGGCAAGACCTACCATTCTTGTAGAGGCTATCCCATACTTGATGCGAACCAAATCGTTTCATCTCACTGAGTTCCTTGATATGGTTTGGGGGGAGGAAGACGATGACGTCAAGAAGTTGCTCTTGATCATGACAGCATGCAATCTGCTTTCCGAGTCTGATAAACCAAAGGAAGTGGCGCTCTGGTTGCGGACTGGCTTGGATGATGGCTGGATTGCGCCGGATTCGGCAGCCGCGTTTCTATGTGCGCGACTACTATCAATGCCAAGTTCTAGAGATACGGCATCCGAACTCCTACAAGACCGGCTCACTAAACACGGGATAGAGTTTGTACGGAGAGTTGCTTCCGAGCTTCCTTACTTCAGAATGGAGGTACTCGCTCCGCAATTCTTCACTCCCCTTGCCAACTCCGATCCACAAACCTGCCTCGGAATCCTCGACGATGTTGCCAACACTAGTTTGGAGTCAGCAGAAGAACTCGTTGCTGAAGTTCTTTCAGGGCCTGACAGCGAACTCCGCAAAGGATGCATAGTTAAGCTCATCAACCACCGCTCCGATGTCGGTAGAATGCATATGGACGATGCATTCAGAGGGCTGGCGCCGCGAACTGTTCTATTTAAGAGCATCTGGCTCCTTTGGGGCTCGGCAGCGATGGATGAATACGAGCGAATCGCTCGTCACGGCTATATAGAGACAGGCAAGACATACCCGCCACTGTGCGTTAAAGGCCCTGCTTGGAGTGATGAAGTCAGTATGTGGCGTTCGTTCATAGATTCATTCCCTTGGTTTTCAGGTACCGATGACGCGTACTACCGCATGGCCTATAGACAGGCCGAAAGCGGCGACACGATCGGGGCACTTCAAACAATAGACGAGTTCTTCGCGCGTGATTTCATTGACGATGACGCTACCTACTGTGTCAGCCACTTACTGGCCTTGTTGGCAATGCGCAGCGAAAGGACTCGGAATCTGTACGAACCGGCGCGATACGTGGCCGAATTGATAAATCAAGCACCATTGGGCTGCCTCTACCTCTACGAGGATCCGAATGTCGATGACCTTTTGCGCACACTTGAGTGGTTCTGCGCAGAGAGTTCAAGACCAAGGTTGATGAATATGACTATGGAGGATGCAGTGCACTGGCGCGAGCTCGCTGAAATTGCTGGCGAACAACCGCGCGGCAGCAAGTGTCTCAGAGCCTGGGAGTACATGAGGCGCTCTCAAATTCGTGAACTGCTGCCAATGTACTGTCTCACTGTGTTCCCAGATTATGAGGATGAGGCTGCCAATTTGGTGGCTCAGTCAGCGTACAGGAACATGATAATTGCCCTTAGATATCTTGTGCGTAGACTTGACGAGCAACTGTCATCTGATATTGAAGCAGAAGACTTTGGAGGTCTGCTCGCTTGGGCAATGATGCACACTGAGTGGTGGATCAAAGATGATTCCTGCCGCTCTCTCACTGACTCCTTGAAAGCAATGATCTGCGAAGTACCGAGAAAGTACGTGCCAGACGTCTTAGAGGAAGAGCATCGGTGGTTTGTCAGATGGCACAGATGAGCTATCTAATTCTGGTAATTGTTTGTCTCTACGCCTTGGGCGTGACAATTGCACTGATCGCTACTCAGCGGCGCGAGTCCAGAGTTTTAAAGTACGGATCACTTCTGGACGGGCTCGATTCCGAGCAGGTTAGGCCTAGGGAGCGTCTGCGGATCATTTCAGAATATGCGAAGATCAGGTCATATTTCACCCCATGGTATGAAAAGAGTATCTCGACGATCGGAGTGGTGGCATTCTTCAGCATGATTGTCGGTACTACCATCCATGTGATTGATACTGCTGAGGAGCGGGTAGCCGCAGATCGACTTCGATTTCAAATTGAGAAGCTCGAGGAGGAGAAGTCCGCTGCAGAATCGGTTCTTCCGATTGTTTCCAGAACTCTCATAGACGCAAATGCTAGCGGTCGGGAACTCAGTGAGAACGAGTTAAGCCTCCTTCGATACAGGGCTAGGCAGTTGAGTGATAGTGAGAATCTGTCACCTGCGGAGCTGGTCGAGCTTTATAACCTGCAATTGCTCATGAGAGAGTATGCAAAGGCAGTCAAAATCCTGGAAAACAATTTAGAGGTTCTTGACCAAACAGTTCCAGCAGACAGGGTTACTTTGGCTGAATACTATATTCTTATTGG
>JAHJTW010000141.1 GCA_018829565.1 bacterium
AGGTAGGGCCGGCTCTTCTGGCGCAGCCAGGCGACGATCTCCCTGCGGCCGCTGGTGCAGCCGCCCAGGGCCCCGCCCAGGGCCTTGCCCAGGGTGGTGGTGATGACGTCCACCCGGCCCATCACCCCGAACTTCTCGGCGGTTCCCCGGCCCGTGGGGCCCGTGAACCCGGTGGCGTGGCTGTCGTCCACCAGCAGCATGGACCCGTACCGCTCGGCCAGATCGCAGATCTCCGGGAGCTTCGCGAGGTCCCCGTCCATGGAGAAGACGCCGTCGGTGACGATCAGCCGGTAGGCGGCGTCCTGGGATTCCTTGAGCTGGGATTCCAGGTGATCCATGTCCGCGTGGTTGTAGATGTAGCGGCGGGCCTTGGCCAGGCGCACGCCGTCGATGATCGACGCGTGGTTCAGCTGGTCGGTGATGATGGCGCAGTCCTGGTCGAGCAACGGTTCGAACACCCCGCCGTTGGCGTCGAAGCAGGCGGCGTACAGGATGGTGTCCTCGGTGCCCAGGAATTCGCTGAGCTCCTGTTCGAGCTGCTTGTGAAGCCGGGTGGTGCCGCAGATGAACCGCACCGAGCTGAGCCCGTAGCCCCAGGCGTCCAGGGCGTCCTTGGCCGCCTGGACGACCCGCCGGTCCGAGGCCAGACCCAGGTAGTTGTTGGCGCAGAAGTTCAGGACCTGCCGGCCGCCGACGGTGATCTCGGCGCCCTGGGGTCCCTCGAGGATGCGCTCGTCCTTGAACAGTCCCTGGGCGCGGATGCTCTCCAGCTCCGCGCCCAGGAATTCACCGAACTTCCCGTACATCCAGCAGCCTCCGGGTGATCAATAGCGCTTGGCCATCTCGGCGAGGGTCACGTGGGGAACCTTGTCGGCCCAGCCGGCCTGGCCGAAGGCGATCATCCGGGCCTTGACGACCTCGGCCATGGCCGTGCGCGCCGGCTTCATGTAGTCGCGCGGGTCGAACTTGTCCGGGCTCTCGGCGAACACCTTGCGGATGGCGCCGGTGATGGCCAGGCGATTGTCGGTGTCGACGTTGATCTTGCGCACGCCGTGCTTGATGCCCTTCTGGATCGCCTCGACGGGCACGCCGTAGGTCTCGGGCATCTCGCCGCCGTACCTGTTGATGAGGTCGATCAGTTCCTTCGGCACCGAACTGCTGCCGTGCATCACCAGGTGGGTGTTGGGCAGGCGGCGGTGGATCTCCTCGATCAGGTCCATCTTCAGGACGTCGCCGCCGGGCTTCTTGGTGAACTTGTAGGCCCCGTGGCTGGTGCCGATGGCCACGGCCAGGGCGTCGCAGCCGGTCTCGGCGGCGAAACGCTCGGCCTCGGCCGGGTCGGTCAGGTGGGCCAGGGCCTCGTCGCCGGTCAGGCCGGCCCCGTGGCCGTCCTCGATGCCGCCCAGGCAGCCGATCTCCGCCTCCACGGTCACGCCCAGCGCGTGGGCCTTCGCCACCACCTTGCGGGTCACTTCGACGTTGTACTCGTAGGTCGCGGGGGTCTTGCCGTCCTCCTGCAGCGAGCCGTCCATCATCACCGAGGTGAAGCCCTGGTCGATGGCGCTGAAGCAGGTCTCGGGGCTGTTGCCGTGGTCCTGGTGCATGGCGATGGGGATGCGGGGATGCAGTTCGGCCGCCGCAAGCATCAGGTGCCGCAGGTAGTTGTCCTGGCTGTAGGATCGGGCCCCGCGCGAGGCCTGGACGATGACCGGGGAGTTGGTCTCTTCGGCCGCCTGCATGATCGCCTGGATCTGTTCCATGTTGTTGACGTTGAAGGCGCCGACGCCGTAGCCGTGCTCGGCCGCGTGGTCGAGCATGACGCGCATGGGAATCAGGGGCATGGCTTTACTCCTTGCCGGTGGAACATCCGTGAGGGCTCGGGACGAGCCGGGGTCGTCGTGTTCAACGCCAAGCTAATCGAAGGAAGGCGCCAGATCAACCCGGGGTGGCGGCGACCGCCCGCCGGACCCCGGCCGGGACCCGGTCAGCGGCTGGACCAGTCCAGATCCTCCAGGTACTGCCGCAACTGCCCGGCGGTGCGGAACTTGGCGATGATCAGGGAGCGTTTGAGCCCGCAGCAGATGTCCTTGACCTCGGCAGGGTGGTTGCGGTAGCGGGCCTGCCCCCCGATGGCGTCGTAGAACAGGCGCACCAGGGTCACCACGTCGTGGCGGATGTTGGCGGCGCTGGGCCTCCCCCAGTGGAACAGGTCCAGCAGCTTGAGCTCGAACCCCAGGCCGCGGCGCTGGATGATGACGTTCTCGTCGTGGAGGTCCCCGTGGTACTCGCCCTCGTTGTGGATCTCCTCGATGCCCGTGGCCAAGGTGTGGAGCAGGTGGAGCCCCTGGAAGTAGTCGAGCCGCCCTCCGGGCTGCCGCTTGACGAACCGCGACAGCAGTTCCCCCTCGACGTAGTCGGAAACCAGGAGGGTCACCTGGCGGCCCTGGATCTCGATCCGTTCCTGGGTGTGGTACTGGATCAGGATGGGACAGTGGCGCAGCTTGTGCAGCTTCTTGGCGTAGAACCGGACGGCGCGGTTGCCGGGGTTGCGCTGGGGGAAGAACAGCTTGACCGAGCGCTCGATGCCCGTCCCCCGCTCCCGCACGAGGTAGACCTCCCCCTCCCAGCCCTTGCCCAGGCGCTCGACCACCTCGTACTTGTCGGCAAGGATCCCGCCCGGCTCCAGGTTGAAGGCGGTCAGGAATCGGGGCGGTTCGGATGCTCGGGGCATGGGTCCACGACCTCCACCGGACCGGGCCGGAAGCCATGAGACGACATCGGGGCGGGCCCGGGGAGCCGGGCCAGGGATCGAGCCGTGGCCTGAATGTCGACCATGACAGCCTTGCTTGCAAGCATTTGGTTGGCCGCTCGGGGAAATCGTTCTGCCGGGGGGGATTCGGGCGCTGGGGGGACGCCGGGGAGGGTAAACCTGCCGATTTTTTCGCGATCTGGTCGCGATTTTTTACCCCTTGTCGGATATCAAGCCGCCGGGCGATTGGATGGCACTATTCTTTTCCTGGTTGATCGTCCCCGGCCGATTCGATTTGCTTGACCATCCTGTCGAAGTCGCTTTCAAACTGCCGGTCCTGAACAATGCGGAATTTTCCGAACTCGATTTCAGCGTGGGCCTTGGCCAACTCGGCTGTCACTTTTCCAGCATCCTGGAGAATTTCTCGGTCCCAGAGTTTCAGGAAGCCCGCCAACCGCTTTTCCCAGTCTTCCATGGTCATGGGGATTTTGCGCATGGCCTGCATCTCCGCCATGTCGAGGTAAGCGGAGACGATGCGCTGCATCTGTACCAGTTCGAACTCGGAAAGATAGTTCTTGGCGATGGAGACTTCGTACATGTGAATTTTTCCCTGGGGCGCGCCTTCCCAATGAGTCAGCCCCATGTTCTCCTTCCTGTGATCGGCCCGATCCACAATGACTTCCGCCGCCGTCCGGCCGTGAACCGCGTAGTGCATCTTGTTCTGCACGGCGGCGAAAAACCGCTTGGTCGCAGTGGCGGTCGGATCGTAATCCAGTGCGGTGGCGTAGATGTCGGTGATCTTCTGGTAGAACTTGCGCTCGGAAAGCCGGATCTCCCGGACCTTTTCCAACTGGCGTTCAAAGAACTCATCAGTCAGGTTTCCGCCCCGTTTCAGGCGTTCCTCATCCATCGTCCAGCCCTGGATGGTGTAATCCTTGACTATCTGATTTGCCCATTTGCGGAACTGTACTGCACGTTCGTTTTCGATCTTGAAACCGACGGCGATGATGGCCTGCAGGCTGTAGTGTTTAACCCGGTAATTCTTGCCATCGGCGGCAGTTGTTAAGTACTGCTTAATAACTGCCGCCTCTTCAAGTTCGTTGTCCGCGAAAATGCGCTTCAGGTGCTGGTTGATGGCGGACACCGAGACATCGTAGAGGGTTGACATCATCCTCTGCGACATCCAGATGTTCTCATCCTCGTAGCGCATTTCCACGCTGGTTTCCGAACTTCCACCCGCAGCGACAAAAGTCAGATATTCCGCCGCCGAGGAACGGACGGGGGAACGCTCCTTATTCCCGTGACCCTCCGGATTCCTGCTTTTGCTCATCCCTTCCCCTGTTCTCGTGGCGCTGAGGCAGGTGGACAAAGTTCCAACCCACCGGGTTTCAACAAGATTCGCCGGAGGACGGATCGATCTTCTTGTGTTTGCAGAACTGCTCGAACTGCTTCTTTGCCAGATTCGACGGCGTAGTCTTGCCGTTTTCCCAGCGGTTGACCGTGGCGAAGCTCACACCGAGAGCGTGGGCCAGTTCCTCCTGGGAAAGCGCCAGATGTCGTCGCACCTCCTTGACCGTTTCCGGAAAGTTCACGGGTCGGCGGATCATAGCCATTGGAAATCCCCTGCTGATTGAATCAGCCGCAGCAGGGCAGGGGAGACGTTCCACTGGTGTCCATCGTCGGTGGCGACGCTGACAGTCTTCTTGTTGAGACGCAGCACCACACCCTCCAGCAGGCTGCCGTCGGTGGCCCGAAAACAGACCCGGTCGCCCCTGGTGAAGCCCGTCATCAGCGTGGTTGCGCGGGCCTGGGAAATGAGCTTGAGCCGCTCGACGATCAGCAGGTTGAGGAATAGCAGGTCCTCTTCACCCAGCCGTTTAATCGCCTCGACGGCAGAGATGCGATCGACGATCTTGACGCTGTCGGGTTTCATGACTTCGCCTGGTTTTCAGCGCCTGGAGAGGTGCCAGCATTTCGGGCACTCATCATCCTGGATGATGCCCCACAAGGTGTCGATACTATTCGACAATATAACATCTGCTATGCGAAGAGCGACTCAAAATTCGAGGCCAAAAATGAGGAGCGACCGACCTTGGCTGATGTTAACGGAAAACCCGCCCACCAACCGGAAACGGTGGGTGGGCGGGTCGTCCTCGATCAACTGGTGGAGGCGGCGGGAATCGAACCCGCGTCCGTAACCGGTACCCCGCCGGCGTCTACATGCTTAGTCCCCTGTTGAATTCACCCTGCGGGAGGCCAGGAAACACGCCGCCCGCGGGGCTGAGTCCCACGTTTGTTTCGCCTTGAGCCAGGGACCTGCCTTCAGGCTAGCCTCCGAAAAATGGCGCCCCCATTGGTCCGGTCCGGTGGCCACCCGTTCCGGGGACGGGCTGCTTAGTTAGGCAGCCAGTGCGAAGTTAGCTTCGTCACTTATTGGTTTTCCACCGATTAACGAGATGGGTGGAATCTCGGCATGCAGCCAACGGTCCCCCGACCACGTCGAAACCAGGTCGCCCCCACGAAACGGGTTGCCCGGGACCGGGCGAAAACAATATATCATGTACCCGGGCGAAGCGCCATCAGTTCCCGGCCGGGCCCTTCCCACCCGGGTCGTTCCCGCCCGGCCGCTCCCCCCGCAGGATCCGGCAGACCGCGCTGAAGTCCAGGTCGGCCAGCCCGGCGTCACGGGCCCGGATGAAGGCGGCGTTGGCCGCGGCGGCGGTCGGCAGGCCCAGGCCCAGCTCGTCGCCGAGGACCAGGGCCAGGCGCAGATCCTTCTGCATGTGCTTCAGGGGGAACGCCGGGGCGAACCGGTCCGCGCAGATGGCCGGCCCCTTCCCCGCGAACATGGGATTGGCCAGGGCGCCTGCCGCCAGCACATCCAGCAGGACGGAGGGATCCAGGCCGCTGCGGTCCGCCAGGGCCAGCCCCTCCCCGAAGGCGGTCATCATGCCCCCCATGACCATGTTCACCACGAGCTTCATCCGGGCGCCCTGGCCCACCTCGCCCAGGAAGACCCGCAGCTTGCCCATGAGGTCCAGGTACGCGCCGGCCTCGTCGTAGAGGTCGCGATCCCCCGCCGCCAGGATCACCAGGGTCCCGTCCTCGGCCGGCTTCTTCGAACCGCTGACTGGCGCCTCGAGGTAGCGGGCCCCGGTGGCCCGGACCGCGGCGGCCATCTCGCGGCTGGTCGCCGGGTCGATGGTTGACATATCAACCAATCCCTTGCCCCCACCCAGACCGGAGCAGGCTCCCCCGGGCCCCAGGTGCACCGCACGGACGGCCACCGGATCAGACAGCATCACGAAGGTGATGTCGGCGGCCGCGCAGACTTCCCCGGGCCCCCCGCACACCGCCGCTCCGGCTGCCGCCAGCGGGGCGGACCTGTCCGCAGTGCGGTTCCAGACGTGCAGGGAGTGCCCCGCGGTCAGGAGATTGCGCGCCATCGGGGCGCCCATGATGCCCAGTCCCAGGAATCCCAGCTTCGCCATCGCAGCCATCCTCCGCAAAAAAAGGAGGGGCGCCCCGCAGGCCGCCCCTCGCGTGACCCAAGGTTCGGGTCATCAATATATGATGGAGGCCAGGGATTCCAGGAATTCCTCCTGGCAGCACCTGACGTCGCCCGCCTTGGCCAGCCCCAGTCGGCTGATCACCGCCGGCAGGCCGGGAACGCACGTCTTCTGGACCTCCAGGAGATGCGTCACCTGTTCCGCCTTGAGGTAACCGAGCTTGACGCCGATGTCCCCGAACAGCTCCCCCGAGTCGGCCTGGTCCATCAGGATCTTCGTGACCTGGTGGACGGTGAGGATCTTCTCCTTGAGGGCCAGCTTCCCGATGGGCGGGGTCTGTTCGCGCGTGTAGTCCAGGACCTGCAGCACCCCCCCATCGTCGAGGATCCCCTTTTCCAGCAGGAATTCCAGGAACGCTTCCTTGAGCATGGCGTCGCACGGCATCGGTTTCCCTTTCGACGGTTCGGGGACGGCTCCTGCGGGGGTTATCGGCATCGCGACGGCCGCCCTGAACCCACAAAAAAAGGGCGGGCCCGCAGGCCCGCCCTCTCGCCGCACACGGCCGGGATCGTCCGGGATCAGACGACGCCCTGGTCCAGCATCGAGTCGGCGACCTTCAGGAAGCCGCCGATGTTGGCGCCGTTGACGTAGTTGCCGGGGGTGCCGAACTCGTTGGCGGCCTCGACGCACGTCGTGTGGATGTCCTTCATGATCCGGAACAGCTTCTGGTCCACTTCCTCGCGGGTCCAGCTGTAGCGCAGGCTGTTCTGGCTCATCTCCAGGCCCGAGGTGGCCACGCCGCCGGCGTTGGCGGCCTTGCCGGGGCCGTAGAGGATCCTGGCGTCCACGAACATCTCGACGCCATCGGGCACGGTGGGCATGTTGGCGCCCTCGCTGACGACGTACACGCCGTTCTTCAGCAGGTTGGCCGCGTCCTTGGCGTTGATCTCGTTCTGGGTGGCGCTGGGGAAGGCGCAGTCGGCCTTGTGGTCCCACAGGGGGTTGTGGTCGGCGCCGGGATCGGCCGGCGTGTAGACCGCGGTCTTGAACTTGTCGGCGTATTCCTTGATGCGGCCGCGCTTGACGTTCTTGAGGTCCATGATGAAGGCCAGCTTCTCGCGATCGATGCCGGCTTCGTCATAGATGTAGCCGCCGCTGTCCGAGGCGGTGACCGGCTTGGCGCCCAGGTCGAGCAGCTTCTCGGCCGTGTACTGGAAGACGTTGCCGGAGCCGGACACCAGGGCGGTCTTGCCCTCGAGGGTCTGGCCGCGGGTCTCCAGCATGTTGGCGGCGAAGTAGACCGCGCCGTAGCCGGTGGCCTCCGGACGGATCAGGGAGCCGCCCCAGTTCAGGCCCTTGCCCGTCAGCACGCCGGTGAACTCGTTGCGGAGCCTCTTGTACTGGCCGAACAGGTAGCCGATCTCCCGGCCGCCCACGCCGATGTCGCCGGCGGGCACGTCGGTGTTCGGGCCGATGTGGCGGAACAGTTCGCTCATGAAGCTCTGGCAGAAGCGCATGACCTCGAGGTCGCTCTTGCCCTTGGGATCGAAGTCCGAGCCGCCCTTGCCGCCGCCCATGGGCAGCGTGGTCAGGCTGTTCTTCCAGACCTGCTCGAAGGCCAGGAACTTCAGGATGCCGAGGTTGACGCTGGGATGGAAACGCAGGCCGCCCTTGTAGGGACCGATGGCACTGCTCATCTCGATGCGGAAGCCCTTGTTGACCTGGACCTCGCCCTTGTCGTCGACCCAGGGCACACGGAAAAGGATGACGCGTTCCGGCTCGATGCTACGCTCGAGGATCTTGGCCTTCCGGTACTCGGGGCGCTTCTCCAGCACCGGCCAGATCGACTCGACCACTTCCTGGACCGCCTGATGGAATTCCTTCTCCGCAGGATTCTTGGCGACCACATGTTCCATGAAGGCAGCAACGTTCTGAGCCATTTCGGTACTCCTTAGTTGACTTGCTTCAAACCAGCAATCGGCCGGAAACCGATGCATATTTGCTCAATAAATGGGAACGTCCGCACACCTGCGCAAGGAAATTCAACAGGTCGACGAACTTTTGTTGATGGATTAACAGGAACCCACGTGAACACCAATTCAAGTCCTTATTTTACAAGATGTTGAACTCCGGACAGCATTCATCCAGGATTTCCCGGGGAACGCCCGGATCCCCCCCATTGACTTCCCGATCCTCCGGGGCGGGGGCTTCCCCACCGCCCCGGATGCGCACTTGTCCTACCGGAGCGGGGCCTGGACCTTCCGGAGGGAATGGAGGGCCCACCTCCAGGCGGCGGCCAGCAGGACCAGCATCACCCCGTAGGCCAGGACGTGACCTCCCGGCCCCATGGTCTGGAGCTTCAGCGCGGGCCGGAACACCAGGACCGCGCCGGCGTAGGCGTTCGGCATCGGCCAGACTCCCATGACCCTCAGCAGATGCAGGGTCAACAGGCTGCCCATGACGGTCCAGAAGAGGACCCGCCCCTGGCGCTTGCTGCGCAGGACGGCGAAGAACCGGAAGTACAGGGCCAGACACGCGAGGTAACCCAGGAAGACCGGACCCGCCAGCAGCGGGAACACCGGCCCCAGGGGAAGCGCCTCGAGATCGAAATCCCGCGCCAAGGTCGGCCCCCCGTCCACAACGGTTGCGTTCCCCTGCTCGTCCGCGCGGACGTAGCGACGGGCGATCTCCTCCTCCGGCAGCCGCACCCCGTAGACGAGTTCCGCGGCTCCGGCGATCTGCCAGGCGAGGTAATCCGGGCTGGGCAGCGGATCCCCCTCGGGGACCGTGACCATGAACGGGGGCCGGGCCGCCCAGGGCGCACCCGGCAGGGGAATGCCGTGACGGGCCACCAGCGCGTGGGTCTCGCCCGACGGCGCGGTGAGAGGTTCGGCGTCGTTCAGCTGCAGGATCTCCGAATACCCCGGAGGCACGACCGGACCGAACACTCCGTATCGGTGCTGGAAGCCCACCGCCTCGACGTGGGCCTCGCGTGCCGCCAGCCACCCGGCGCCGCCGGCGTAGCCCAGGGTCAGGGCGATGATGCCCGGCAACGCGACGGCCGCCAGCAACCCGCCCCGACCGACCGGGAGCGCATCCACCAGATGCAGGCGCTGGACGAACTCGCCGCTGAAGGCGAACAGCAGGTAGATCATCAGGATACCTGTCGTGCTCCGGACCACGTCGAGGGCCGAGCCGTCGGTCCAGACGGCCCCGGACATCTGGGCTCCGAACACCGCCGTCAAACCCTGGACGAGGATGATCCAGCGGTACCGGATCTTGAACAGCTGATCCAGAACCCGGACCGGAACCCAGGGTCCCGGCAGCGTGAATCCCCGGGATACGGTCAGCGAGGCGGCGCCGACTGCGGCGGGTCCAGGGTGGACTCCCGGCCGGTCCACATCGAAGACCAGGGAGGAGTCCAGGCGAGCGTACGTCCGTGCGGAAAGGAGCGCCGCTGCCACAACCGGCAGCACGGAAAACCACGGCGGGACCAGGGAAAGGGCGAACACGAGGGCGACCGCCACGACGAGGGTCACGGCCCGGATCCGCGGCCAGTCCCGGACGCCGCCCAGATCCACCCTCCCAGGTTGGATGGAGGCCAGGGTGGCCGCAACCAGGACCGTGACCGCGGTGGCCGGGAGACAGATCGCCGCCATTTCCCGCGGAGTGAAGACCGGCTTCTTGATCAGAACGGTCAGCAGGGCCCCGAACAGGCTCGACACCAGTCCCTGGAACAGCACGACGAGCACCCCGGCCGCGGCCAGGGTGAGGGCATGGGCCAACCAGATCCTCCTCCCCTCCAGGGGCAACCCCACCCACCAGTCCGGGCTTCGCTTGAGCCCACCCCCGTCGATCATCGCCCCGGCGCCCATGATGAGGAACAGGACCTGGAGAACCGCCACCGGCGCCACATCCGATCCCCCGCCCCTCTTCTCGACCAGCAGGAATGTCAGGAAGTTGACGACCAGCAGTGAAGCCACCGAGCTGATGACCAGGACCTTGCCCAGATTGCCCCAGATTCCCTGGCTGCGGATCTGCTGGAGAATCATGTCGACCTCCCCGCCAGTTCGATGAACATCTCCTCGAGGTTCAGGGTCCGGCACCTGGCCTCGGCGATCCCGAGGTCGCCGGCCAGGGCAGCCCGGCAGGCTTCGGGGCTCAGTTCAAAGACCGCGTGCCAGGCCTCGCCCCGGCGCCGTACGCACAGGCAGGAGGGGATCTGCAGGAGCGCGTCTCCCGCGGGCAATGCCGAGCCGGGAACCTGGGCCAGACAATAGCCCTCCTTGATGTCGTCCACCTGGCTGTCGATCCACTTCTGGCCCTCGTGGATCATCACCAGCCGGCTGGCCATCCGCTCGATGTCCCCCATGTGATGGGATGAAAACAGGATGGTCGCTTCCTGGTCGACCAGCAGCTGGATGCTGGTCTCCAGGAACTCCC
>JAHJTW010000142.1 GCA_018829565.1 bacterium
CCCGTAGTTCGTCACCGGGACCCCGGCCCGCCGGCACCGTTCCAGCCGGGTGCGCACCTCGCGGCGGTTGAGGGTGCAGCCCCCGCAGTGGATCACGAGGTCGTACTCGGCCAGATCCGCAGGGAAGTCGTGGCCCTGGACGGTCGTGAACTCCAGGGGGGCGCCCACGTGGGCGGTCAACCAGCGGGGAATCTTCTCCCGCCCGATGTCGTCCTCGACCGGGTGATGGGTGCAGGCCTCGGCCACCAGGACCCGGGCGCCCGGTCCGAGCCGGGCCGCCGCCGCAGCGCCCTCCGCCTGCAGGCGCAGGTCACCGCGGAACCGGGCCATCAGGACCGAGAACCCGGTCAAGGGAACCGCGGCCGGCACCAGGGGAGCAACCTGGGCGAAGGCCTGGCTGTCGGTCACCACCAGGGCCGGCGGTTCGCGCAACGAGGCGAGAGCCGACGCCAGACCGGTCTCCTTGACCACCAGGCAGGCCGCATCCCCGTCCAGCAGGTCGCGGATGGCCTGGACCTGGGGCATGATCAGGCGGCCCACCGGCGCCTCCTCGTCAACGGGCACGACCAGGACGGCCGTCCCTCCTGCCGGCACCAGATCGCGGACCAGGGGAGGCCCCGTCTCGCCTTCCGTCTGCAGGCCGGCGACGATCACCGCGCGGAGGTCGTCCAGCCCCGCGCCGGTCACGGCCGAGGTGGCCACGGCCGCGGCGCCGCACGCCCGCACCCGGTCCATCAGCTCGGCGGGCGCCGGGACCTGGTCGCTGCGGTTGAAGACCACCACCACCGGAACCCGGCGGCCCTGCATCTCGGCCAGCATGCACCGTTCCTCGTCGCCCCAGCCGTCCGCCCCGGTCACCAGCAGGGCCAGATCCAGGCGGTCGAGCATCCGCCGCGTGCGTTCGGCGCGCAGACCGCCGAGGTCGCCCACGTCGTCGAACCCCGCGGTGTCGATGAACACCACCGGCCCCACGGGCTGCAGCTCCATGGGCTTGGCCACCGGGTCGGTGGTCGTGCCGGGCGTCTCCGAGACGATGGCCACATCCTGGCGCACCAGGGCGTTCACCAGACTGCTCTTGCCGACGTTGCGCCGGCCGAGGATCCCGATGTGGGCGCGGTCGCCCCGCAGGGCCGTGGCCTTTTTCATGACGTCCCTTTCGCCGGGGCCGCGGCCGTCAGCAGAACACGTCCCGGCGGCCCGAATGGACGGCGTCCAGCATGGCCTCGGCCCGTCGCCGGGGTTCGCCTTCCAGTTCGGCCAGGACCGCCCCGATGCGCTCCAGACCCTCCTTCAGGGTTTCCGGCGAGGCGTGATCCAGCAGGTACTCCAGGAAGCTGCTCAGTCCGTTGGGGTCGCAGTGGCGCTTGATCTCGCCCGGCTTCGCCAGGTCCATGAAGTCGGCGCCGGTGCGCCCCAGGCGATAGCAGCCGGTGCAGAACGAGGGGATGAAGCCCAGGGCCGCCACGTCCCGGACGACCTCGTCCAGGGGTCGGTGGTCGCCCAGGCTGAACTGCTCGGCCGCATGGGCCTCGGGATGGGCGTAGGCGCCCGGGCTGGTGCGGCTGCCTGCGGAAATCTGGGAGACGCCGAGGGCGAAGGTCTCCCGGCGGATGGCCGCCGATTCCCGGGTGGACATGATGATGCCCGTGTAAGGCACAGCCAGGCGCAGGATGGCCACGATGCGCCGGAAGTCGCGGTCGCCGACCGGATGGGGCGGATGGGCGGCCAGGGGCGAGCCCTCCGCCGGTTCCAGCCGCGGGACGCTGATGGTGTGGGGCCCCACGCCGAACCGCCGTTCCAGGTGGGCGACGTGCTGCAGCAGGGCCAGCAGCTCGAAGCGCCAGTCGGCCAGGCCGAACAGCACGCCCACCCCCACGTCGTCGACGCCGGCGGCGAAAGCCCGGTCCATGGCGCCCAGGCGCCAGTCGAAATCCATCTTGCGTCCGGCGCGATGGACAGCGTGATAGGTGTCGCGGTGGTAGGTCTCCTGGAAGATCTGGTAGGTGCCGATGCCGCGCTCCTTGAGCTGGCGGAACTGGTCGGTCTCCAGTGGCGCGACGTTGACGTTGACCCGCCGGATCTCCCCGCCCGGGCCCCGGACCCCGTAGATGGTGTCGATGGCGTCCAGGACGTAGCCGAAGTCGTGACGGGGATAGGCCTCGCCCGCCACCAGCAGCACGCGCTTGTGACCCTCGGCCACGAGGGCCGCCGTCTCCTCGGCGATTTCCCGCTGCGTCAGCGCCTTGCGCACCACCCCGCGGTTGCTGGACCGGAAGGCGCAGTAGGCGCAATCGTTGGCGCAGAGGTTCGAGACGTACAGGGGGGTGAACAGCACCAGGCGCTTGCCGTAGATGGTCTCCTTTACCGTGCGGGCAGCCGTGAAGATCTCCTCCAGCAGATCGGGGTCCTCCACCCTGCCCAGGTCGGCGACTGCGGCGGCATCCAGGCCCTCCAGCTCCTGGGCTCGGGCCAGGATCCCGCGCACCCGCGATGCATCCGGCGCCGGGGCGCCGAGGGCCTCGGCGATGGAGGTCTCGTCGATCCTCGGTGCGGTCGACATGGTCATGGCGTGCCCCCCTCGGAGGCCGCCGTATCCCGGTCGAGCGTGACGGTGAAGGTCGTCCCCTCGTCGGGTGCGCTGGCCACGGTCACGTCTCCGCCGCAGAGCCGGGCCAGGCGGCGCACGATGCTCAGACCCAGGCCGCTGCCGCTGATGCCGCCGGTCTTCTCGTTCCTGATCCGGACGAACTCGCCGAACAGCCGCGCCGTCTCCTCGGGGCTCATCCCGATGCCCGTGTCGCTGACCGCGATCCCGAGACGGTCCGGCTCGCCCCCGTCGACCCGGACGGTGACGGTTCCAGCATCCCGGTTGTACTTCACGGCGTTGGACACCAGGTTGTTCAGGATGATCTCCAGTTCGCCGGCGTCGGCGTGCATCAGGGTGTCCCCGCGAAGGACGGTCTTCAGCTCGATGCCGCGGCGTTCGGCCTCCGGCGTGAAGGTCTCGATCACCCTGGCCACGACCACGGCCACATCGACCGCGCCGAGCTGCCTCTGCTTGGTCCCCGACTCGATGCGGGTCAGGTCGAGCAGGTCGAAGATCAGCTTGCGCATGCCGCCGATGCGCTCCCGGCACCGCCCCACCACCGAGGCGGTCTTCTCGGGGTCCTGGGCCAGGATCCCGTCCTCCAGCAGCATCAGGTAACCCTCGACCGCCCCCAGCGGAGCCTTCAGCTCGTGGGCCAGGACCGAGAGGAACTCGAACCGGACCTGCCTCCGCTCCTTCGCCAGGCGGCGCGCTTCGCGGTCGGACACCACGTGCCGCGACGCCTTCTCCAGGACGTCCTCCAGCTCGTCGGGCGTGAACGGCTTGGCCAGGAAGTCGAAGGCGCCCTGCTTGGTGGCCCTCACCGCCATGTCCAGCGAGGCGTAAGCGGTGATCATGACCGTCAGGGGAGCGCCCTCGCGGCCGCGCAGGTCCTCCAGGATCTCCATGCCCAGCCGGCCCGGCATGGAGTGATCCAGCAGCAGGATGTCGAACCGCTCCTCGTCCAGCTTCCGGCGCGCCTCCTCGCCGTCGGCGGCCAGATCCACGGCGAAGGTGAAGTCGTCCCCGTAGCCCTCGACCGGGACCCTCATGCCGTCCAGGGCGCGGCGCACGCCCAGGCGGATGCCCGCCTCGTCGTCGGCGACCAGCACCCGCAGGACGTTGGGCTCAGACATGCCGGACCCCCAGGCGCTCGAGCTCGCGCTGGATCTGCTCGAAGCGCACGGGCTTGGCCAGCACCGCGTCGGCCTTGATCCAGGCCTGCTGGCCGCGGTCGTCGCGCGAGAACTCCAGGCCGGTCTCGGCGGTCACCCCGGTGACCAGGAGCACGGGGATCGCAGGGTCGAGCTGCTTGATCCGGTAGGCGAGGGTGAAGCCCCCGTCCATCTGGTCCATCATCAGGTCGACCACCGCCAGATCGGGCAACCGCTCGGCCAGCCGCTCGCCGGCTTCTTTCTCGTTCCCGGCGGTGATCACGGTGTAGCCCTCGCGCTCGAAGCGCAGGGCGAGCTGGTCCAGGAAGTCCCGGTCGTCATCCACGAGCAGGACGCACGGAGCGCCCTTGGGTTCAGGCGGGGTCGTCATGATTCCTCCCGTCGGGCCCGCCGCCGGGCAACGGGGGGTTCCCGTTGCGGGCCGGCAGCGTGATGGTGAAAGTCGTCCCGGTGGGGCCGCGCCCGGGATCGTGATTCGAGACGGCGGCGATGTCGCCCCGGTGCATCTTGACGATGCCGTAGCTGACGGCCAGGCCCAGCCCCGTGCCCTGGCCGTTGCGGCGGGTCGTGAAGAAGGGTTCGAACACCCGCGGCAGGACGTCAGGGGCGATACCCGGCCCGTTGTCCGCCACCGCGATGGCGACCCGGTCGCTCCCCTGCGGCGCGCTCGTGATGGTGATGCGGGCCCCCGGGGAATCGCCCAGGGCAGCGACCGCGTTGTTCACCAGGTTGATCAGGACCTGGCCCAGCTGGCCCGCATCGGCGGGGGCCTGCAGCCCGGGATCCTCGTGCCGGACCACCAGGGCCACGTTGGCCGGCATCACGCAGCCGCGCAGGGCGCCGTCGATCAGCTCGCCCATGGCCACCGGCTGCAGCTCCACCTTGTTCTGGCGGGCGAAGTCGAGCAGCCCGGCCACGATGGACTTGCAGCGGTCGGCCTGGTCGGCGATGAGGGAGAGCTCCTCGCGCAACCGGGCGTTGTCCCCGCACTCGCGCTGCAGCAGGTGCGCGTAGAGGATCACCACCCCCAGGGGATTGTTGACCTCGTGGGCGATGCCGGCCGCCAGCTGGCCCATGCTGGCCAGCCGTTCCGAATGCATGAGCTGCTCCTGGGTGCTGGCCAGCTCCTGGTGGGATTCGTGCAGCTGGTCCACGGTGCTGCGCAGCCGGTCGATGACGTAGGGCAGGCACATCTCGCTCTCGGCCATGCCCTTGAAGATCGCCACGGCGTGGGCCCGGCAGGTCTCGTAGCCGCAGGCCCGGCAGTTCAGCTCGTCCGTGTGGTCGAGCTTGCCCATGCGGGCCAGGATCTGGTCGATCTCGGGCTCGCTGGGCTCGCGCATCCGGCGATCGTCGGGCGCGAAGTTCCGGGCCAGGTCGAGATCGGCGCAGCGGTCCACCCAGATCTGCCAGTGCCCCGGATCGAATTCCCTCTGCCGCGACTTCACGTAGCGGCTGATGCGCGCGCGGCGGCGGAACATCGGCTCGGCGGTGGTCATGCCCGCCCCCATGATGCAGCCGTTGCAGCAGAGGATGTCCAGAAGTTCGGCGTCCAGGTCCCCGGCCTCGAACTCGCGGATCGCCTCGGGGAAGTACTGCCGGCCGTCCGCGCTGACCACGTGTCCGGTGGCGAGGTCCTCGCTCATGCCCGCCGCCTGCACCAGGCCCCGGGACAGGGGGAACACCGCGCCCAGTCCGGCGCGGGGGGCGTCGAAGGCCGCCGGCGGCGCCGTCCTTCCGTCCACGTCCAGGCGGGCGGCCAGCTTCCTGAGTTCGCGGAAGGTCAGGGCCGCCGCGACCTCGCCGTCGCCGTCCTGGCGCGCCGCCTCCCCCTTCTTGGCGATGCAGGGTCCAATGAACACCACCTTGAGGTCCCTGCCGAAGAGCCGGTGAAGGACCTTTGCGCTGGCGACCATGGGCGACACCAGCGGCAGGAGCGAGGCCGTCAGCTCGGGGTGGTAGTACTCGACGTAGGACACGATGGCCGGGCAGCTGGTGGAGACCCAGTGGCCGCCGGGGTGGTCCGCGAGGTGGGCCCGGGTCGCCGCCGCCACCAGGTCGGCGCCGAAACCGACCTCGTGCACCACGTCGAACCCCATGGCCCGCAGCATCCCCGCGAAGCGGTCCTCGCCCAGCTCGGGAAAATCGGCGGGGAACGAAGGGGCCACCGCCGCAGCCACCGGATCGGGGCCCGCCAGCAGCCGCTCGACCGCGTCCACCGAGTCGTAGACCAGCTTGGCGTCCTGGCTGCAGACCTCCACGCAGTTGCCGCAGCCGATGCAGCGCTCGTGGATGACCTGGGCCTGGCCGTCCGCGATGCGGATGGCCTTGGCCGGACACTCCCGCACGCAGGTGTAGCAGGTGCGGCAACGCTCTCCGATGGTCGTGACCAGGGCGATGCTTCCGGGCTCCATCGGCTACCTCAACGGGGTTCGCGCCTCGTAGTGCGTGTGCAGGAGTTCGTGGCTGAGTCCGGACAGCGGTTCGCCCAGGAAGTCGGCGTAGAGACTGCGGACGGCCGGGTTGGCGTGGGCGGTGCGGACGGTCTCGCCCTTGTCGATGCGGTAGAGGGCCCGCATGCGCGCGGTGATGGCCCCGGGCCTGGTCCCGATGGGCTGCCCGCCGCCGTTGATGCAGCCCCCCGGACAGGTCATCACCTCGACGAAGTGGATGTCTCGGCGGCCCTCCCGGATCTCATCGAGCAGTCTCCGGGCGTTGCCCAGCCCGCTGACCACGGCCACCCCCAGCTCCAGCTCGCCCACCTGGACCCGGGCCCGCTTGATCCCCTCCGGCCCACGCACCGGTTCGACCGTCAGGTCCTCCAGCTCGCGTCCGGTCACCAGGAAGTGGGCCGTGCGGATGGCGGCCTCGGTGACTCCGCCCGAAGCCCCGAAGATCTTGCCGGCCCCCGACCGGCGGCCGAACGGCATGTCCGCCGGCTCGGGCGCCTGGTCACCGAGCTTCAGGCCGCGGCGACGCACCAGCTCGGCCAGTTCGCGGGTGGTCAGCACGGCGTCCACGTCCACCAGCCCCCCGCGCAGCATCTCCGACCGGCCGGCCTCGAACTTCTTGGCGGTGCAGGGCATGATCGAAACGCTGTAGATGCGCGCCGGATCGATCCCCTGGATCCCGGCGAACCGGCTTTTGATGATGGCGCCCAGCATCTGCTGGGGGCTCTTGCAGGTGGACAGGTTGGGGATCAGGTCGGGGTAGAAGGTCTCGACGAACTTGATCCAGCCCGGCGAACAGCTCGTCATCAGCGGCAGGGGCCCGGCGCCCTGGAGGCGGGCCACCAGCTCGCTGGCTTCCTCCATCACCGTCAGGTCGGCGCTGAATGAGGTGTCGAACACCCGCGCGAAACCCAGCCGGCGCAGCAGGGCGTTCAGGGCGCCCTCCACGTCCCGGCCGGGCTTCTCGCCGAAGAGCTCGGCCAGGGAGACCGAGATCGCCGGCGCCACCTGCACCACCGGCACCAGATCCGGATCCTGCAGGGCGGACTCGACCTGGTCGAGGTGCGAGCGCTCGGTCAAGGCCCCCGTGGGGCAGACCATCACGCACTGCCCGCAGTTGATGCAGCTGGAGATGTTCAGGCCCTCCCCGAAGGCGGTGTCGACCCGGGTCCCGCTGCCCCGGCCGGTGAAGTCGATGGCGGCGACGGTCTGGACCTCGGCGCAGGCGCGGATGCACCTGCCGCAGAGGATGCACTTGTCGGGGTCGCGGACGATGGCGGGGCTGGAGATGTCCCGCGGCAGCCTGGTGCGCGAACCGGGCAGGCGGCGCTGCCGCACGCCCAGGTCTTCCGAAAGATCCTGCAACCGGCAGTTTCCGTGCTGGGCGCAGTAGAGACAGTCGTCGGGATGGTTGCTCAGCAGCAGCTCGACGATGGTCTTGCGCGCCCGCACCGCCCGCGGTGAATGGGTCTGGACCCTCATGCCCTCGGACACCGGGAACGAGCAGCTGGGCACCAGGTTGGGCGCCCCCTCGACCTCCACCACGCACAGGCGGCAGCTGCCCGTGGGCGGCAGACCTTCGTAGTGGCACAGGGTGGGCACCTGGATCCCGGCCCGGCGCAAGGCATCCAGCAAGGTCCCTCCCTCGCGCGCAGTGACCTGGCGGCCGTTGACCTCGATCATGGGCATGTCTGCCTCCCCGCCCCGGTGGAGACCGCCCCGCGGCGGCAGGCCTCGAGGCACGAACCGCAGGCGATGCACACGGTCTGGTCGATGACGTGGGGCTCGCGCGGATCCCCGTGGATGGCATCCACCGGACAGACCCTGGCGCAGCGGGTGCAGCCGTTGCAGAGGGCCGGATCGATGGCGTAGGTCAGCAGCTCGGCGCAGACCCCGGCCGGGCAGCGGCGTTCGAAGATGTGGGCCTCGTACTCGTCGCGGAACCAGCGCAGGGTGCTCAGCACCGGGTTGGGCGCGGTCTGGCCCAGCCCGCACAGGGCGCTGTCCTTGATGACCCCGGCCAGTTCCTCCAGGTGCACCACGCCCTGGAAACGCTCAAGCGCCTGATGATCGTGCTCGCGGCGCGGATGGCGGGTGATGCTCTGGAGGATCTCCAGCATGTGGCGCGTGCCCTCGCGGCAGGGGATGCACTTGCCGCAGCTCTCGCGCTGGATGAAGTCCATGAAGAACTTCGCGACGTCCACCATGCAGTTGTCCTCGTCCATCACCACCAGCCCACCCGACCCCATCATGGCGCCCAGGGTCCTGATCGACTCGTAGTCGACAGGGACGTCCAGGCGGTCGGCGGGGATGCAGCCCCCGGAGGGCCCGCCGATCTGGACGGCCTTGAGCCTCTTGCCTCCGGGCGCGCCCCCGCCCACGTCCACGATCACCGTCTGCAGGCTGGTGCCCATGGCCACCTCGACCAGGCCGGTGCGGCTCACCTTGCCCGACAGGGCGAACACCTTGGTGCCCTTGCTGCCGGCGGTGCCCAGGGCGGCGAAGGCCTCGGGCCCCCGTGCCACCAGTTCGGGCAGGTTGGCCAGGGTCTCGACGTTGTTGATCACCGTCGGCGCCCCGAACAGCCCCCTGGTGACCGGATAGGGCGGCCGCGGGCCCGGCATGCCCCGGCGCCCTTCGATGCTGGCGATCAGCGCGGTCTCCTCGCCGCAGACGAACGCCCCGGCGCCCTTCTTGAGGCGGATCTCCAGGTCCACCCCCGAACCCAGGACGTCGTGCCCCAGCAATCCCGCATGGCGCGCCTGCTCCAGGGCGTTGTCGAGGTGTCCGATGGCCAGGGGATACTCGGCCCTGATGTAGACGTAGGCCTTGGTCGCCCCGACGGCGTAGGCGGCGATCGCCATGCCCTCGACCAGACGATGCGGGTCGCCCTCGATCACGGCGCGGTCCATGAAGGCGCCCGGATCCCCCTCGTCGGCGTTGCAGATCAGGTACTTCTGCGTCGCCGGCGTTTCCAGGGCGAGGCGCCACTTGCGACCGGTGGGGAAGCCTCCGCCACCCCTGCCCCGCAGGCCGCTGCGCTCGACCAGTTCGCAGACTTCGCGCGGCTGCAGGGATCCGAGCACCGACCGGAACGCCGCGTAGCCGCCCCGGGCCAGGTATTCGTCCAGGCTCCGCGGATCGATCAGTCCGCAGTTCTTGAGCACCCAGCGGGTCTGGGGGGCGAAGAAGGGATGGTCCCCGATGGCGGGAACCCCGTCCCAGGGGGTGTGGTCCTCGGCGGGGAACTGGAAGAGCGGCAGTTCGGGCCAGGCCCCGCCGCCCAGCACCGAGGCGAGGATGGCCTCCGCCTTGTCCGGATCCACGTCGCCGAAGCAGAGGCGGGCCCTGCCCGGAAGCTGGACGTCCAGCAGGGGTTCGGACGCGCACAAGCCGATGCAGCCCACCTCGACGACGTCCAGGTCCCAGCCCCGTTCCCCGGCGAGTTCCTTGACCCGCGCGAGGGTGCGGCCCGCCCCGGCGCCCAGACCGCAGGTCCCGGTGCCCACCAGGACCACCGGACGCACCACGGTGTCGCGGCGCAGACGCCTGATCGCCGCGGGATCCCCGGCCGGCGTGAAGGAGATCGGCCCGATCATGCGACGGCCCCCTCCCTCCGGTAGCGGCGAAGGATCTCCACCACCGACTCGGGCGTGACCTCCCCGTGCACCTGGCCGTTGACCGCCACCAGGGGGGCCAACCCGCATGCGCCCAGGCAGGAAACGACCTCGAGGCTGAACAGGCCGTCCCGCGAGGTCTCGCCATCCTCGATCTTCAGGGTGCGCTTGATGGCGGCGAAAACGCCCAGGGAACCCTTCACGTGGCACGCCGTCCCCCGGCACACCTGGACGTGGTAGCGGCCAAGAGGCTGGAACCGGAACTGGTTGTAGAAGGTCGCCACTCCGTAGATCCTGCTGGCCGGCAGGTCGAGGTGGGTCCCCAGCTCGGCCACCGCCGCGCGGGAGATGTAGCCCTCGGCTTCCTGGACTTCCTGGAGCAGAGGGATGAGGGCGTCGCGCCCGGCCCCGGGATGCGCGGCAAGGATGTCGGGCACCGTCCTGTTCACACCTTCACTCCCTTGCCGCAGCAACCGAAGAAAGCCGCCCGCACCAGGGAGATCCCGATGTCGGTGTCCTCGACGTAGATCCCTTCAGGGACGTGCAGGCGGTTGGGGGTGAAGTTCAGGATGCTGCGCACACCTGCCGACACCAGCCGATCGGCCCCGTTCTGGGCCTCGTTCTCCGGCACCGCCAGGATGGCCATGCGGATGTCCTGGTCCCGCACGGTGGCCTCGAGTTCACCCAATCCCAGGATGGGGATCCCGTGCAGCCGGCTGCCCACCAGGAAGATGTCCGATTCGAAGGCGGCGACCAGTTCCATCCGGGGGTGATTGCGCTGGAAGAACTGCAGGATGGCCCGGCCCAGGTTCCCCGTTCCGATGAGGATGACCCGCGCCTCGTCCGCCACTCCGACCTTCTCGTGGATCGCCTCGGCCAGCTTGTCCACCTCGTACCCGTGCTGGGCGCTGCCCTGGTAGCCGATGCCCATGATGTCCTGGCGGACCTGGGACGGGGTCACCCCCGCACTCCAGGCCAGTTCCCGCGAGTAGACCCAGCCCACGCCGCGCGCCCCCAGATCCTGCAGGAAACGCAAATAGAGGCACAACCTGCCGATGACCCTGGGGCTCGTTCCCGTCGCGTTTCTCGTCCTCACCTCGACCCTCCCCGTTCGGGACCTAACGTTGTCAAACATTTAACATATGGGCGATATGCGGAAATTTATGAAGGAGTGTGGGATGGTCAAGGAAAAAATGTTAATTATTTGACAATTCTGGCTCGTGGTGATTCCCGCGAATCGGCCGATAACGGAGCAATCTTGAGGATGTGATTTAAGTTATTTTCTTTAAATAATTTAAGACAATTGATCCGGTCAATCTCCTCCTCGACCCAGGGGGACATCCGGCGGTCCGTCCCGACGCAAAGGCCCCCGCGCCTGCAGGGGCCTTGCCGTTCCAGCCTCCGGTGCCGCGTGCTACTCCCGGCTCTTGAATTCCTCCTCCGTGAGCACCGGGACCGGAGCCAGGCCCGCCTCCGCCAGGCGGGCGTTCAGGCCGTCCAGCCGGGCCCCGGCCAGTTCGCCGAACCGCCGGTCGGCGTCTTCGATGTCCCTGCGGAACACCTCCAGGCGATCCACCTGGGATTTCGTCGGCCGTCCTCCGAAGCCGCTCACCGCGGCGTACAGCCGGACGACGTTCTCCCGCAATCGCCGCTGCCCGCTGATGCCCTGCACTTCCCCGGTCACCACCAGATCGCCGTGCAGGACGTCGAGTTCGTCCGCGAGACCGCGCAGATCGGCGGCCAGGGCCTCGCCCGCCGCCGGGTCATCCGCCCGGGCCACCACGGAGTCCCTCGCCGAGGTGACCGCGTCCGCGACGTAGGCCAGGCGGGCCAGCATGCCGTAGAGCTCCTGGACGATGCGCTGCTGCTCGGCGCGGTCGGCGCGGGAGTGCGGGTAATCCTCGTCGTAGGTCACCGCGACCGTGCCCTCGTGGACCTCCTTGCCCTTGGTCAGCCGGTAGGCGTACACCCCCTCGGGAGCGGCGGGACCCACCGCGCCGGCGTACGAGGTCGCCGGATCGAGGGTCGGCGACGGGGCCACCTTGGGCGGCTTGAGACGCGGGGACCAGCTGACGATGTTCAGCCCCTTGCGCTTGCTGCCGGGCAGGACCTTGAGCAGTTCGCCTTCGGGAGTGAAGATCTCGAGCTTCATCTCGCCGAACATGTGCCGCTTCTTCAGGTAGTAGACCATCCGGGCGGACCGGTCGGGATTGCCGGCGATGTAGTAACCGTCCCCGGGCGAGAAGGACTTCCACACGGGGGTGCTCAGCACCGCCGGACTGGACTCCAGGATCGCCACCTCGGCGTCCAGCACCGGGGCGGTGATCTGGCGCAGGGGCGAAAGGTCGTCCAGGACCCAGACACCCCGGCCGTGGGTGCCGATCACCAGGGATCCCGTGCGCTCCTGGAAGACCAGGTCGTTGACGGGAACCGGCGGGAACTCCTCCTCGAAACGGGCCCAGTGGCGGCCCCGGTCCAGGGTGACGTACAGGCCGTGCTCGGTGCCCAGGAACAGCAGGTCCGGGTTCACCGGATCCTGGCGGATCACGTGCGCGTAGCCGGCGAGGTCGCCGGTGGCCAAGGCCTCCCAGGTGTCTCCGCCGTCACCGGTCGCGAACACGTAGGTCGCCATGTCGCCGGTCCGGTGGCCGTCGCAGGTGACGAAGGCCTCCTGGTCATCGAACCGCGAGGGTTCCACGCAGCTGATCCAGGTGGCGGGGGGCAGCCCCGGCAACCGACCGCTCAGCTCGGTGAACCGGCGGCCGCCGTCGGTGGTCAGCTGCAGGTTGCCGTCGTCGGTCCCCACCCAGATCACGTCCGGGTCCAGGGTCGAGGGCCCGATGGTGAAGATCGTGCAGTGATTCTCGGCGGTGGTGTTGTCGATGGTCAGGCCGCCCGACTCCTCCTGCCGCAGCTTCTGCGGGTCGTCGGTGGTCAAGTCGCCCGACAGCCGCTCCCAGGACTCGCCCCGGTCACGGCTGACGTGCAGGAACTGGGATCCGGTGAACAGCCGCGCGCGCTTGCCGCCCGTGGTCACCACCGGGGTGTTCCAGTTCCAGCGGAACTCGGGTTCGCCGGCGCCGGGCAGGGGCTTGACGTCCTTGCTCTCCCCGGTGCGCAGGTCCATGCGGTTGAGGTTGCCGCCCTGCCACTCCCAGTACACCAGGTCCGGGTCGGTCCGGTCGATGGCCACGGCGAAACCGTCGCCCCCGCCCAGGTTCTCCCAGTCGCCGTTCTCGATGCCGCTTGGCGAACGCGAGGGGGCGTACCAGCTGCCGTTGTCCTGCAGGCCCCCGTAGATGCGGTAGGGTCGGCGGTCGTCCACCGCGACCCGGTAGAACTGGGACACCGGGAGGTTGGCCGCGTGCATCCAGCCGTCCCCGCGGTTGTAGGTGGTGTACACCCCACCGTCGTTGCCGGCGATCATGTGGGTCGGATCATCCGGATCGATCCACAGGGCGTGCTGGTCCACGTGCATCCAGCCGCCGAGGCCGCCGAAGGTCTTGCCACCGTCCCGGGTGACCAGGAGCGGTTGGCTGGTCTTGTAGCAACGGTCGGGATCCCGGGGATCGGGGATCAGCAGATGGAAGTAGAAGGGCCGGCCCTTGATACCCTCCTGGGTGTTGACCTTCTCCCAGGCGGCGCCGGCGTCGTCGCTGCGGTAGAAGGCCGACTCGGCCGACTCCACCGCCGCATAAATGCGGTCGGGATCCGCCGGGCTGACCGCGATGGCGATGCGGCCCAGCTCACCCTCGGGCAACCCTTGGCGCAGCTCGGTCCAGGTGGTCCCGCCGTCGGCGCTCTTGTAGAGGCCGCTGCCCGGGCCGCCGGAGCGGAAGGTGTAGGGCAGCCGCCGGAAGTCCCACATCGCCGCGTACAGCACGGCCGGATCCCGCGGATCCATGGCGATGTCGCTGCAGCCGGTGTTCCCGTCGATGAAGAGGATCCTTTCCCAGGTCGCCCCGGAATCCGTGGTCCGGTACAGGCCGCGCTGGTCGTTCGCGTTCCACAGGTGGCCCAGCACCGCGACGTAGACCGTGGCCGGATCCGTGGGATGGATGATGATCTCGGCGATGCGCTCGCTGTCCTGCAGCCCCATCCGGGTCCAGGTGTCGCCGCCGTCGGTGGTCCGGTACACCCCGTCGCCCACCGAGACGCTGTTGCGCACCCAGACCTCGCCCGTGCCCACCCAGACGGTGTCGGGGCGCGCCTGGTCGATGGTGATCGCCCCGATGGACTGGTTGTGCTTGTCGAAGACCGGCTTGAAGGTGACCCCGCCGTTGCGGCTCCTCCAGACGCCGCCCGATGCGGCGCCCACGTAGATGGTCTTGCCGCCCCCGTGCACGGCGTCGAGAGCGGCGATGCGGCCGCTCATGACGGCGGGCCCGATTTCCCGGGCCCGCAGATCGCCGAAGACGTGGCTGCCGATCTCGATGCCGGCGGTGGAGTTTTCCCCGCCGGCCCGGGCCGCATCCGGCCCCGTCGCCAGGGCCAGCAGGCCCAGGCACGTCCAGAGAATCCTGTTCAGCATGGTTCCCCCATACGGCAGGGGCCGCGTGGCCCGTCCCGGCTGTGATGCTACTCGGTCTTGGCGGCGGGGGCGGGCATCGCGAACTGGTCGTCGGCGATCTCCACCCCGTACTCCACCGTTTCCATCATCATCTGCATCATGGTCACGCCGTTGCTCTTGGTCTCGACGGCGAAGGGCATGACGATCCCGTCCACTTCCTGGTAGTCGCTCATGTAGCTGTCCTGCTCGACCACGGTCTCGTCGATGGTGATGGTCGAGTGGCTCTTGATGGGCAGGTAGTATTCCTTGTCGATGAACATGTCCACGATGATGTCCAGCTTGGTGTCGATGCGGAGCTTGTGGCACGGGGTGCCCTCGACGTCCTCCTCGCCCAGGTACTCGACGGTGTAGCCCTTGTCCTTGTAGCCCACCAGGGCGCCGTCCATGTCCGCCTGCAGGGAAAAGCCCTTGTTGGTGACCTCGTCCATGGGCTGGGGATCCATGGATCCCATCATGGGGTTGATGGACCAGCCCTGCTCGCCGTCGTAACCCTGGGTCATGGTCATGCCCATGACCTGGGCCTCGATGCGCAGCTTGTCGGGCCGTTTCTGGAACATCGTGAAGGGGATCTCCATCCCCTGGGCCATGACCTTGCCGGTGATCTTCGCCGACGTCTTGCCCTTGATGGCCTTCTCGCCGCCGCTGGCCTCGATGCTCTTCTTGATGAGTTCGTCGGCGTCCATGGCCGCAGCCGTCACGGCCACACCCAGCATCAGCAACAGGGCGCCGAGGGTCACGAGGGTCGAAATCCGGATCGTCTTCTTCACGTCAGGTCCTCCAGGGCAAGTGTGTCGGGTATGGCGGCCGCGGCGGCCGCCCTTCTTCTCGGCGTTGACTGTCGTTCGCGTTCAGTTCCAGACGACGGACCAGCGGCCCGCTCCGTCCGGGCGGATCCCGCCGGTCCTCGGTTCCTTACCCGGAAGGACCAGCCGGTATTCCCAGTCCGGTCCGGGCTCGCCGAGGAATTCGAGTTCTATCGTGGGATCCCCCTTGTCCCCCTTCACCGTCAGCAGGCAGGGCGCGGGCCCGATGCGGGTCCGGACTCGCAACTGCGGCCAGGCCGCCGGCAGGTGCGGGGCGATCTGGACCAGCGGCGGATCGGCGGTCAGGTCCACCTGCAGCCCGGCGTAGTCCTGGGCCGCGTTGCGCAGCAGCTCGGCCAGGGACCAGGCCTGGCTGGTGGCCCCGCCGAACTCGTCGTTGCTCGCGGCCTTCGCCCCGTCCCGGATCTCCTGCAGGGTGCCGACCGCCCCCTCGTCCAGGATCTCGTCGAGCAGCATCCGGGTCTGGCCGAAGCCGTCCGTCGGGTCGTTCAGCGCGGAGACGTACGCCCCGGAGAGCCACAGCCACACGTCGCCGTTGTGGTACGCCTCGTCATAGTAATAGTTGCCCAGGTCCAGGTGCCGGGGATGGAAAGCGTGATCGGCCACGTTGAGGGACAGGACCCCCCACGGCTCGACCACTTCCCGGGCCGCCTCGGCGGTGACGGCCTCCCTCTGCTGGGGCGTGAACAGGGTCGGCGAGGCCAGGATCGCCAGCAAACCGTTGGGCCGGATCTGCCCGTCCCGGGTGCCGTCGGGGTTCAGGTGGTCGACCAGGCGCCCGTCCTGCCAGAACCGGGCGTGGAACGCGGCGGCCAGCTTGTTCGCCAGGTCGACGTAGCGATCCGCGGCTGTCAGGTCGCCGGCGGCTGCGGCCAGGCGGGAGGCGGTCAATAGACCCCGGTGCCACAGGGCCTGCACCTCGACCGCCCGGTTGCCCCGGGGCGAGTAGGGATGCTCGGTGCCGCCGGCGTCCATCCAGGTCTCCCCGTCGCCGTGGACCAGGAACAGCTCGCCGTCCACCGCGGTGGCCAGGGCCCCCTCGACCGCCCGCTCCACCACCGGGGCCATGTCGGCGGCGAAGGCCGTGTCGCCCGACCAGCGCCACAGCTCGTCCACCGCACGCGTGAACCACCAGGTGCCGTCGATGCTGGCGTACTGCACCTGGTCGACGGTCACGAAGTTGGGCACCCGGCCGCGACGCGGGCTGCCGGGGTCGATGTCCTGGTAGTCGGCGAACGAACGCAGCAGGGCCTGGGCCGTTTCGAAATCACCGCTGGTGATGCAGGCGCCCGGCAGGCTGATGAATGTGTCGCGGCCCCAGTAGGTGGTGAACCAGTAGAACCCCGCGTAGATGCCCAGCCCGCGCTGGTTCATGATCAGGTTGTCCAGCGAGATGCGGGCCCAGGCCAGGGCGCGGTCGTCCCGTTCGTCGCCGGTGGCGATGGCGGTGCGGTCGACGAGCTCCTGCAGGCGGTCGCGGCGGGCGAGCGCAAGGTCGAAGGCCGCGGCCATCAGGTTCCCCGCGCGCACGGCGGCGTCTTCGGGCTGGATGTCTGCGGCGAAGACCGCCTCGACCCGACCGCCGGGCACCTGGGGCGGGATGCGCCCGTCGATCGACCCGGGCAGGTAGGGAGAGGCCTCGGCCATGGCCTTGCGGGCCAGGCTCTTGGGGTAGGTCACGGGCTGGAAGCGGCCGTCGGGGGTGAAACCCGCCGCCCCCCGCACCTTGATCGCCAGCCAGCGCGGATGGGCGGGGTCGGGCTCGGCGGTCAGGGCGTCCTGGCGGCAGACCAGCAGGGCGCCGTCCTCCCAGCGCACCTCGTAGCCCGGCCGGCCCACCTTCCACAGGAAGCGCATGTCGATGCGGGGCACGAAGGCGAAGGTCCCCGAGGGCACCCCGTCGTAGACCACCCGGAACCCGTTCTCGCGGTCGAACAGCTCGACGGTCTCGGTCACCGTGCTCCCGTCGGGCAGCCGGTGCAGGCGGACCAGGCGGTCGGGGGCGACCGTGGCCTCGACCGCGGTCCCGGGGCCCAGCTCGGTCCCGTCCTCCAGCCTGAGGGTCCAGCCGTCCACCACCTCGTGCATGGCGACGTAGAAGCCGTGGTAGCTGCGGGTGTCCGGGCCGATCGCCTCGCCGGCCAGGTGGGCGGCGCCCTTGTCGGTGAAGATGAATTCCCGGGGATGGTCCGGGGTCACGGGTATCGCCAGCTCGTCCAGGGTGACGCCGGCCGCAGGATGGGCTGCGCCGCCCGCCCAACCGGCCAGGGCGGCCGCAGCCAGGATCGAAAGAATTCGCTTGTCCATCCCCGATTCCCCTCTACTTTGATGCGCCGGTTCCCGGTCGCGCTCCAGACATCTACCCGGTGGTCCGCCATGAACCGCACCCTCGTGACCGTCGCCCTGCTCTGCCTGAGCAACGTCTTCATGACCTTCGCATGGTACGGCCATCTGCGCAATCTTTCGCACAGGCCGTGGATCATCGCGGCCCTGGTCAGCTGGGGCATCGCCCTGTTCGAATACCTGCTGCAGGTGCCCGCCAACCGCATCGGCCACCAGACGATGACGGTGGGGCAGTTGAAGATCCTGCAGGAGGTGATCACCCTGACGGTGTTCGTGCCGTTCGCCGTCTTCTACCTGAGGGAAAAGCTTACCCTGGACTACCTGTGGGCCGGGCTATGCCTGCTGGGAGCGGTGTTCTTCCTGTTCCGGGCCCGGCTGGCGGGGGGTTGACTCAGGCCCTCCCCCGTAGGATCATCATGGCCAACGAGGGGGGAGACCATGCCGAGAATCCTGACCGCCATCCTGACCTGCCTGCTGCTCGCCCCGGCCGCCCTGGCCGACCAGACCGTCCTGCTTCCCATCCTCTGCGGCCACGACGAGAGGGAGGACGCCCCGTCCCCCTGCCTCCAGGAGGACGCCTTCACCGCCGGGGTGGCCTCGGCCGACCTGTCGCTGATGACCGGCGGCCAGAGCTGGGGCTGCAACTCCGAGTGGGCCGCGTTCGTGGAGTTCGACCTGTCCTGGCTGCCCCCTGGCCACCAGGTTCTTTCGGCCGTTCTGACCGTCCGCAAGACCGGCTACTCCGACGACTCCCAGGGCTTCTTCTACCTGGGGGTCTTCCCCTACTTCGCCTCGGGGGGCCCCATGGCCGTTCCCCGCGACGACCTGGATCCCGACACCGCCCTGGACGTGACCTACCCCCCCGCAGCCAACGTCGACCTGGTGCTGGACGTCACCGCCGGCGTTCAGGACCTGCGCCTCAACGGCCACGACCGCATCGGCCTGATCCTGGCGGGCATCTACTCGGAGGCGGGGTACGAGGACTGGATCTCCATCGGCGGCTGCGGACATCCGAACCCGCCGCGCCTGGCCCTCGAGTACGAGGGTACGGTCGATGCCGAGGCGCAGTCCTGGTCCGGGGTGAAGTCCCTGTTCCGGTGACGAATCGGGGCTCCCGGCCCGCGCCGGGAGCCCCTGCTGCCGCTGGTCCCTCCGATCCCTACCTCAGCAACAGCATCTTCAGCGACTGGTCGATACCCGCGCCGCGCAGGCGATACAGGTACACGCCGGACGGCATCATCGCGCCATCCGTGTTGCGTCCGTTCCACGTGGCGGTGCGTTCCCCGCCACCCGTGAAGCCGTCCAGCAGGACCTTCACCAGGCGGCCCTGCAGGTCGAAGACCTCCAGCTTGACCGTCCCGCCCTCGGGCGGCATCACGAAGTGGATCACCGTCGCGGGGTTGAACGGGTTGGGGGCGTTGTGGAGCAGGCCGGTCTTCAGGGGGATCTCCGGCGCAGGCGTGATCAGGTCCTCGTAGAGCGCGAAGGCCAGGTCGATCGACTGCCCGAACAGCTCGTGCTGCGGCGGGTAGACGAGTTCACCCCAGGGGCCGGGATAGGGTTCGGCGCCAAGGCCCCAGACCGCGTCGTCGTTCCAGTGGTCCATGGTGGTCTTCCAGCCGAAGTGCGCCATGGGATCCAGGGGCCTGGCCTGGACGTCCAGCCAGTAGACCACCGCCTCGTTTTCGGTCCCTTCCTGGATGAACGCCAGGTGCGGGTCGACGTGGAACTTGTAGAGCCAGCAGGTCCAGTCCGCCGGGAAGACGTACCGGTCGGGCGGATCCATCCATCCTTCCTCGATGTCACCTGCAAAACGCTCCACATTGAAATGCACAGGATCGAAGGTGCGGACCCAGAGCACCTCGCCCGGCATGCTGTACCCGGTGGGGCTCTGGTCGGCGGGGATGTCCGCGTGGAAGCTCAGCGTGAACTCCACGGCCCTGGGATCCTGTCCGAAGGGCAGGTAGTCGTGGAGCCAGGAACCCCACACATGGATGTCCGTGACCGGCCCGGTGGTCGTGCACAGGAAGTCGTCCGCCAGCACGTAGGTGTTGCCGGCCTCGTCCACCGAGGCGTTCACGTCGATGCCGAAGGGGCTGAGATCCGGGTGCTGGATCCACTTGAAGACGAACCGGTCGTCGATGAACTCCTGGTGGTCCTCGACCTCACCGTCGGGCACCGCGCCCGTGGGCAGGATGCCGTCGGGACCGAGGCCGCCCATGGAGCTGAAGCGGAAGCGGGAGAAGGTCACCGTGAGCTCGGACGCCCAGGCCGGCACCGTGAACGACAGGGTGTTGAGTCCCGCGATCAGGGGCTGCGAGCCGAAGATCCGCTCCGTTGCATCGAAGGACCCGTTGGCGTTGAAGTCGAACCAGGCATCCAGCATGCCGGCGGCCGACGCGGTCACGTCCACCGTCGCCGTCTGCCCCGGCTTCAGGACTGACGTGAAGACCACGCCGTCCTCGTCGTCGAGGTTGGCGAGATCGTCCCCGGTTGCGGCCGCATTGGGCTGGCCGTCCGGTTCGCCGTCGATGAGGGCGCCCAGATGGAATCCCGGGACGATCAGGTGCCGCGGGCCGTTGCTGGCCAGCAGGGTGCGGTAACCCGTGTCGGGCGCGTCGCCGAAGTCGAGTTCCTCCGGGATCTCGGTGCCCAGGATGCGGAACGCCAGGTCCATGGACTCGGGATGGAATTCATGCTGCGGCGGGTAGATCAGCTCGTACCAGGGGCCCGGGAAAGGCTCCTGGCCGATGCCCCACACCGCATCGTCGTTCCAGTGGTCCAGGCTGCTCTTCCAGCCGAAGTAGGCCTCCGGATCGTGGGGGAACGCCTTGACGTCCAGCCAGTAGACCACCGGATTCGCCTCGGTCCCGGTCTGCCGGAAGGCGACCGTGGGATCGATGGTGAAGGTGTACTCCCAGCAGGTGTAGTCGGCCGGGAAGATGTACTCGTCGGGCGGGTTCATCCACCCCTCGACGATGTCGACGACCAGGGGTTCGGCCCTGAACGACGCCGCCGGGAAGCCCCATTCCCAGAGCTCCTCGCCGGGCATGCTGTACCCGTCGGGATTCTGATCGGCCGGGATGTCCTTGTGGATGCTCAGGATGAAGTCCATGGCCAGAGGGTCCTGCCCGAACGGCAGGTAGTCGTAGAGCCAGGACCCGAAGATCGTGATCTCGGTCAGCAGGCCTGGGCTGGTGCACAGGAAGTCGTCGGCCAGGATGTAGCCCGGCGTCCCGTGGATCGGCGAGCAGTTGACGTCGATGCCTGTCGGCATGAGGTCCGGCCGCTGCCACCACTTGTACGCGTGTTGCATCTCGATGAAGACCCGGTGGTCTTCCACCTCGCCGTCGGGGATCCCACCGGTGGGATAGGGTCCGGAGGGGCCCAGGTTGCCGCCGGTGCTGAACCTGAACCGGGCGAAGGTGAACGTGTTCTGGACCGAACCGGGGGGCACCATGAAGCTCAGGCTGTTGAGCCCGGCCGGCAGGGGCAGGGAGGCGAAGATCTGCTCGGTCGGCTCCCAGCTTCCGCTCAGGTCGAAGTCCACCCAGGCATCCAGCATCCCGCCGCCCGAGCAGGTGACGTCCACGGTGGCGGGCTGGCCAGGCACGAGGGTCGAGGTGAAGACCACCCCGTCCTCGTCCGGCAGGCCGTTGTTGTCGTCGCCGGTGGCCGTGGGATCCGGCTGGCCGTCGGGTTCACCGTCGATGAGGTTCCCCAGGTACAGGGGGCTCAGCAGGTGCATGGGGCCGTTGCCGGCCGCAAGGGTGGGATAAGTCGGGTCGGGCGCGTCGCCGAAGTCGTACTCCTCCGGGATTTCCGGGCCATCGAGCACGAAAGCCAGGTCGATGGACTCGCCCGGCCAGGGATGACCCTGGGGATACCGCAGTTCCCACCAGAGACCGGGCATGGGCGCCGGCCCCTCGCCCCAGACCGCGTCGTCGTTCCAGTGGTCCACGCTGGTCTTCCAGCCGAATCGCTGGGTGCCGTCCCCCATGGGGAAGGCCTTCACGCACAGCCAGTAGACCACCGGTTCGTTGGGGTTTCCCAGCTGGTAGAAGGCCTCGGGTTCGGGGATGGTGAAGTTGTACTGCCAGCAGACCGTGTCCGCCGGCGGGGGCAGGTACAAGTCCGGAGCATCGAGCCAGCCCTCGGCGATGCCCTCCACGTTTGGTTTTAATGATACGGCGCCCACCGGGAAGACCCGCTCCCAGAGCAGCTGCCCGGGGATGCTGTACCCGTCGGGGTTCTCGCTGGCGGGGATGTCCGAATAGATCCCGATCTGGAACTCCACCATGCCGGGGTCGTTCTGGGGCAGCATGTCCTGCACCCAAGAACCCCAGATATGGATGTCGGTCAAAGGACCCTCCTCCTGGCAAAGGAAGTCGTCGGCCAGGATGTAGTCGCGGGGGAAGGGGGAATCGTTCACGTCGATGCCGGTGATGTCGAGGTCGGGCAACTGGATCCACTTGGCGGTCGCGCCGGGATCCCAGTCGGCCTGGAGCGGGGGAGCTGCCAGCCACAGCAGCAAGAACCCCGCAAGCCATAAGCGGTTATTCATGGGGAACCTCCCGTGATCGAGGTTGGCCGGGCCCACGAGCCGGAGCCGGTGGCGCTCCGGGCCGGAACCCTGCTGGGGGCGTCCCGGGTCGGCAGGGACGCGAACCCCGCCCGCACTGATGGGCGGGGAAGGGCTTCGATCACGGGGGGATGTGAGGGTCGGATGCTGGTCCAGGGTGCAGGGCAGTTCAATCCCTTCACCGATGATATCACAGATTCAAAAGGATCGCTACCAGTAGGCGACCGCCGGATAGCCAACCCAGTGACCCAGGGTGTTCGGTGCGGTCACCCCCAGCCGGGTGCCTTCGAGTTGCAGGCGGCCGTCGGTGACGCTGTCGCCGTAACGCAAAAGCGTTCCGGTCAGCGGCCGAAGATCCAGGTCCTCTTGCAGGCGCAGCGCCGTCGTCAGACCGAAGGGAATGGAGAACAGGCCGCACCAGGTGATGCGGTAGGGCTCGGCGGGATATTCCGGGCCCTCGCGATTCCAGACCAGCCGGATGAAGGAGGCGATGCCCTCGACCGTCAGGGGCCCGGCCAGGGTCGCCTCGGCCAGGGTCACGTCCTGGGCCCGGGCGGCGGCGTGGCCCGCCTCGTCGCAGCCGAATGGCGCGTAACCCGCCCCGCCCCAGCCCTCGCAACCGTAGTGGACGGCGTCGGCGGAGATGACGATCCCGAGATCGCGACCCGGCGCCCAGCCCCGCTCCCGGCAGATCTCCGCCAGGACGCCGGCCAGCCGTCCGGCCACCAGCTCGATGCGATCCGGTTCCATGCCCGGCACCAGGATGGGCACGAAGGTGAAGTCCCCGACCGCGGCCCCGATCCACGGCAGCATGGCCTCGAGCGAGTGCTCGGCGGCATGGCGCTCGGCGTTCACCCCCGCCATCCCGGCGGGCATCCGTTCGAGCAGGACATCCCTCAGTTCCGCATCCACCGGATAGTCGCTTCCCGCCACGTTCCAGGCCGCGTCGTCCTCGAGCAGCAGCTGATCTCTCAACCCGATGCGACGGCAGGCGTGGCACACCCCGAACAGGATCCAGCGCTTCGCCCGCAGGTGGGCCAGGGCGTGGACCGCGGTGCGTCCGGCGTACAGGTAGTCGTCGTGCGGCAGGATGACCACGGACGCCGTTTCGGCGGAGCGGCGGGCCCGCGGATCGTCCAGGCCTTCCGCGGAAAACGCCGCGTAGAGGACCTTGGCGAAGTCCTCCCGGCTGACGGCGAAACCCACGGTGTCCCGCTGGGCGCGGACCGTTCCGACGGACCCGGCGGCCACCACGGAAGCCGGGAAACACAGGGCGAGCAGGAGCAGGGCGGATGCGATGACTGGGCGCATGGCGGTCCTTTCGTTGCCCGGATTGTGGGACATCGTCGGCTCCGCATCAAGGGGACACCGCCCCGACATGGCCCCCCGCCCCGAAAAAATGCAGAAAAAGCGAAGATTCTTGTAACCGTTCCGCGAATAATGCGCTAGCATTCCGCCCGTGAGTTGGAAGCATGAATGCTTCCGTTGCCGCCAACGAAGGAGGATGAGGCGCAATGGCAAAGAAAGTGACCAAGAAGGCTCCGGCCAAAAAGGCCCCCGCCAAGAAGGCCCCCGCCAAGAAAGCCGAGGCCACCAAGGCCCCGACCCGGAACGAAGTCTACCGCGAGATCGCCGAGAAGACCGGCCTGGCTCGCAAGGACGTCGTCGCCGTGATCGAGAACCTGAACGACGTCATGACCAAGTCCGTGAAGAAGTTCGGGACCTTCAACTACATGGGTCTGCTGAAGCTGACCCTGGTGAAGAAGCCCGCGGTCAAGGGCGGCAAGCTGGTGAAGAATCCCTTCACCGGCGAGATGGTCAAGCAGAAGCCGCGCCCGGCATCGCGCTCGGTCCGCGTGCGTCCTCTGAAGGCCATGAAGGACAACCTGTAGAACAAGGTCCTGGGTGCAATCAGGAGTGCGACCCCTGCGCCAGCGTGGGGGTCGTTTTTTCGCCTGAAAAAAGGGGTCCGGAACGACCGGACCCCCCGAGCCCGCGCACGGGCCTGCTGCAAAGAGGACTACCGGAACAGGGCCTTGACCTCGCCGAAGGAAGCGTCCTGGGAGGGAATGACCGTGTCGGCGTAGAAGATGATGTTGTCGTAGAACACGCCCGAGCCCTGGTACAGGGTGGCAAAGTTGCCGAAGCCGAACTGGAGGAGCTGACCCACCAGCGAGGCGTCGATGTTGATGGTGATCGAGTAGGTCGACCAGGTGGACGGGATCGCCGTCATGTCCAGCTGGATGTTGTTGGTCGTGGCGTAGCCGGCGGCGGGGTTCAGGGTCTTGATGAAGGCCCAGGCCGTGGAGTCCAGTTCCAGGTTGCCCAGCTTGGCGTCGAAGACGAAGGTCCAGGTCTCGCCGACGTCGCCGGCGCCGATCGTCTGCTCCTGGAACAGGAGGGATTCGATGTGCGCGCCGTTGGCGTGGTCGGCGTTGTTGTAGTCGCTGAAGGCGACCAGCTGCTGCATGCCCTGGGACGCTCCGCCCTCGCCGGAGGCGATGGCGCTGAAGGCGGCGCCGTCGTTGGGAGCGGGGAACACGCCGTAGCCGTACCAGTAGGCCCAGTCCGGACCGAAGACGTTGGCGAAGACCAGCCAGCCGTCATTGCCCAGCGCGCCGGTGTCGGCCTGGTTCAAGCTCTCGAAGTCCTGGCTGTACCCGTTGATGGCCAGACCCGTGGCAGGAGCCATGCAGAGGATGGCTGCGACTGCGACCAGTGCGATAGCGCGAAGTTTCATTTTCATTGACCTCTCGTTGAAGACGATCCCGTGGTTACCCTTGAATCCCGAGTCCTGTGGCGGCAACCTTGCGGGGCCCGCAGGCACGGCATTCCCTCACGATCCCAATGGAACGATTATAGACTATGTTCGGATTCCGAATCAAGTCCAAAATGCACGATTGTCGAGAAAATTTTCTGTCCGAAGAATGAAATTTCTCCCCTGAAGCCGAAATCGAAGGATGCGAATTTATCATATTGTCATTCAAGGACTTACGATCGGCTGGCCCAGTGGGTGCCCTCGGCAGGTCGGCGAGGGCCCCCGCCGCTGCCGTGCCCCTTCACCCCGCAATGAGCGCGCTGCGACAGCCTCGGCCCGATTTCGGTTGCCGCTCAAAATCCGGTTGAAGGTCCCGAGGCACAGGAACGAGGTAGAGCCTGCCCAGCCCAGGGGTTTGAATTTTTATGAACCAGCTGGGTTCGCAAGAACCCAGCTGGTGGATAATCAGTCAAAATAAATGGCATGCAGATCGCACAATGATCGTCCTCGTCATCGCAGGCCAGGCTGACATTGCGGTTTGGAGGACAGCGAGAAACCCGGTCAACAATGCTTGAGGAATCCTGAATCTCATGGTCCAACCTCTCGGTCCCTGATATGAATTGGAATATGCGCCAATCATTATACCACGAAAATCCCCCGGGGGGCGCCCGCCCCCTCTCCAACGGCAGCCATTCATCACGAACCCGGGACCGAAACTAGCGTCCAGATGCGGGTTTCGCGCCTCTCAGGCAAAATATCGGCCAATCATTCAATCCGGCCCGACCGCAGGAGCGGAAGGTTCTTTTCGGATTTTTCCGCCGGAATCCTCATCTTGCCCCATGCCGAAAACAACGGCCGCCGAACCTTTTGGGCTCGGCGGCCGATCATTCGATGCCGAAAGAGTCACTTCAAGAGAGTCAGGGCCGCATTCGAAACGGCCTCCCCCGCCTCCAACCGCGCGAAGTACACGCCCCCCGGCACGCTGCGGCCGGCGTCGTCCCGCCCGTCCCAGGTCAGGGTCATGGTTCCCGCGGGAACCGCGGCGCCTTCGAGGAGCGAGCGGACCCGCCGCCCCCTCGCATCGAAGATCGCAAGGTCGACCGCCACCGCAGAGGAGACCTCGAACGACAGGACCGTCCGCGGATTGAACGGATTGGGCGCCGCCTGCAGCAGGCGGACGCCGGACACCGGCGATGCGGGTCGGCCATCCTCGACCGCCGAGACCACACCCGCGGGCACGAACCTGAAGTCGCTGAAGACCACTTCCTGGTCGGCGGCCGGCGAACCCGCGATGCGCCACAGGTTCAGGTGCAGGCGCGGCTGTTCGGGCCGGGGGATGTGCGGCCCCGTGTAGGTCCAGGCGTGGACCATCGTCCCGGGCCCCTCGTCGCCCGGGCCTCCCCGCCACACCCGGTACTCCACCCGGTCGGCCAGCCAGCGCATGGCGTGGCTCACGATCTCCCCCTCGGCGAAGACCGGATCGAAACGGCTGATGTTACCCGGCCAGTCGTAGGGCTGGGCCACGAACTGCGCGAGATCGTTCGCAGGATCCTGCCAGCGGCTGTACTCGATGTCGATCTCGTTGTAGGCGTTCCACCAGGTGTAGGCGTAGTCGTAGCAGGGGCCGTATTCCCACAGGAACAGGCCGAGCACCGCCTGGGGATCGAGGGTGTCCAGGCGTCCCACCGTCGTCAGGACGTAGTCCCCGTAGCCGAGGGCCTCCTCCAGGACCACTTCGGTGCTGGTCCAGGTGCCGCTGCGGAGGCTCAGGGTCAGGTGCAGGTCGCCCGCGCCGTCCACCCAGACGCATTCGGGCGAATCGGAGAAGACGTTGGGCCCCGGCCCGTAGTACCCCGGACCCTTGACGCGCCAGGTACGTCCGGCGAAATCCAGGGCGGTGCCCCCGGTGAAGTCGGTCCACTGGACGTCGTCCTGGGTCGGCGGGCTGGTGCTGGTGAAGGTGACCTGGTCGAAGATGACGTCGCTGGAGGGATCAACGGGGCTCTGCAGCACGCCCAGCAGGAGCCGGGCCTTCACCGTACCTGCAGGCGCGGGGCTGCTCGTCACCGAGAAGTCGAGGTACTCGTCGGTCGGTGAGGCGGCCCCGGCCACCGAGAACGAATCGTAGGAGATCAGGCCGCCGGCCGCATCGCGCCACTCGACGTTGACCAGGGCCGCATTCTGGCCGACCAGGGGTCTTGAAGCCGGGTGCCGGACGTTCCCCGTGACGACCCAGCTCTCCCCGGGGACACAATCCTGGGCCTGCCAGTAGCCGGAGACGGCCCAGTCCCCCGTGTCCGGGCCGCTGACCCGGGCCGCCTGGTGACCGTGGCTCGCCATCATCGTGGCCCCGAACGCACCGAACTGCTCCCAGCCCCCGAACACCGACCCGCCGGTCCCACCGATCTCGAAGCTGGGATTGCTGAGGATGCACTGGCCGGCCGCCGGGCTTGCGGCAGCAAGCGCAAGACCCAGAGCAAGAGCCGCCCGGGAAACAGGAAAGGAATTCACGGCAACCTCCCAAAGGAGGATCAGACCCTGGTGAGGCGATCCTTCGGAACGGCGACCCACAGCGACCGGACGCGGCCCGTCCGGCCGAAGACCGCCGCGGTCGTGGCGGCGTCCAGCCGGTCGCCGGTGTTCACGCGCGTCGTGCCGTTCACGAATTCGGCGGTGATCACGGGGCCGTCCTCGGTGAGCTGGTAGACCACGGGCACCTGGCACAGGGTGAAAGCGAGGCTTCCCGGCTCCAGCAGCAGGGAGTTCTCCCGGCCGTCGACGTCGAAGTAGCGGAACTCGCGGTCGGTCCCCAGGAACTCCTCCGGACCGAGCAGGCCGGGGCGGAAACAGGCGACCCCGTCCTCGATGCAGATGCCCAGCTCGCCCCGGCGGGTGAGGATCTCCTCCTTCACCTGGCCGGTCATGCCCGGCTGCTTGGCGCCGCCGCTCGCGGGCGTGTGCGAGTAGGGATCGGTGGGAAAAGCTCCGTACTCGGTGACCGACTTCTCGTAGCCGATGCCCGCACGGATGCGGAAGTACATGCGGGCCAGGTCATTCGTCACCCCGGGATCGGCATCCCCCGCGACGGCCCGTTGCCAGGTCTCCTGGACCGCCAGCAGCAGCTTGGCCACCATGTGCCAGTAGATGCAGCCCAGGCCCTCGTACCCGTACATGGCTCCCGACCGCCCGGTGTAGGCCCGGTGGCGGAACACCTCCTCGTAGAGATCGAGGACAGCCTGCCGGTCCCGGGAAACGGCGGTGCTCCACCGGGGGTCGGCCCCCAGCCCGTCCAGGGCAGCCTCGAGGTCCTTCGCGTTCCCGAGCGAGGCGTTGAACCGCAGGACCCCTTCGGCGTCGCGCACTAACAGCGAACGGTCCTCCTCGGCTAGCAGATCGACCAGCAGAGCCACCCGCTCCGCCGATCCGGCCGGCACGGTATTCTTCTCGAGGAACCCGGGCAGCTCGCGCTCCGGGTAGAGGATGAAGCTGCGCTGATCGGGCCGATACAGGCGGCTCGCGAACAGGCGCTCCAGGATGGCCAGGGATTCGCCCGGATCCAGGACGCCCGAGGTGAGGGCGGCCACCTGTCCCTCGAGCATCTCGTACAGATGCTGCACCTCCGCACCGTCGCCATCCGGATCCGCGTCGAGCAGGTTGTAGGTGTGGAAGAGTCCGTCTGGACGCCGGTTGGCGGCGATGCCGCGGTCGATCACCTCCAGGGCGGCGCGGCAGGCCGCAACCACGCGGCCGACGGGCAGCGCCGTCTTCCCGCTGAACCCGCCCGCGTAGACCTTGTCCCGGTAACGGGAGAACGTCTCGCCGAAAGCATCCAGCAGCTCCCGCCGCTGCTTCGAGGTCAAGGCGCCGGCGGCGGTCAGTTCCCGGGCCTCGTCGAGGGCCGCGGCGATCCCGTCGAACCAGGCGACGACCTCGGCGCTCACCGGAAGCCTCTCCTGCTTCCGTCCTTCGAGCAGGTCGGCCAGGAAGGCCAGGTACCGGCGCAGGTGGCAGAGCGTGACCACCGAGACGCCGCCTCCGGCCAGGGCGTTGTTGGCGTCGTTCCATTCGGGCCGCTGGGTGTTCATCCAGATGCCCGCGTCGCAGACCAGGTTCGACAGCTTGGCCAGGGCGGGGACCAGCAGCTTCTCCAGCAGGTTGGCGTGGTAGACCTCGCCGTCGGGCCCGGCGACCAGCTTGCCGTCGGTGCCGTGTCCATCCACCCGGGCGGCGATGCGCGCGTCGAGTTCCGCGTCGAACACGATGGTCGAGCGGGGATCCCGCAGCAGGTCCGCGTAGGGCTTGATGCGGTAGGGAACGTCGGCGTAGCTGAAGATCTCGGCCTCCAGCATCCCGGCCAGGCCCTCCGGATCGTGGCGGTCCCAGGCTTCCAGCAGCTTCAACAGGTAGATGATCTGGTGATCGCCCCAGTAGCCGATGTTGCTCCAGGGATCGTCGGGCGAGACGGACTCCCAGTCCACTCCGTTGCGGTCGATACGGTAGGGATTGAACCCGTCCCGCGTCGAGGCGTTGACGAACTTGGCCACGATGTTGGGCAGGAACCCGGGGAACGCGGTGCAGAGGGCTTCCCAGTTCTGGAAGATGTCCCGCCAGTTGCCCTCGTAGCTCAGGAGGCGTTCGCCTTCGCCGTTGCGCACGCGGATGGCGAATCGGTTCCAGGGCCGGCTCGGATCGCCGTGGCGCCGCCCGAAGTGGAGCGGCAGGTATTCCAGGCACAGGCGGATGAAGTCCGCGTCCCCCGTGGCCCGGGCACGGGCGATCAGGTCGTCCACGGTCACCGGATCAGGCAGCGCCACGATCGCGGCGCGCCGGCGCTCGGCCACGGCGGAATTGCGGACCTGCAGGAAATCGGTGAAATCCCCCACCGGCACGTCGTAGTTGGCGGCGAAGACCCCGCCCCTCATGTTGTTGAACAGCACGTTGGCGAAGTGGTGGACCCAGACCGCCGGGGCACCGGTCACCTGGAGGCCGTCCGCGCTGGCCACGTAACGCCGCAGGTTCCGGTCCGCCTCCCTCAGGCCCGTGGTCAGGCGGCCCGGCAAATCCTCGTCAGCGATGAGGAGTTTCCGCAACTCGCCCAGCTGAGCATGATCCCGGCCGGTGTCGGCCGCCAGGTACCATTCCTCCGCTTCGAGGGCATCGAGATCCACCCCGAAGCTGATCAGATAGTTGCCCCGGGACCCGTTAAGAACCTCATCGGGTGCGATCACCTCGCCTCTGCGGAAGCCGGCCACCGCATCCAGGGACAGATGGATCCGGTAGCTTTCCAGACCGCAACACCAGACGGTGTTGGCCCGCAGCACTTCCACCGCCTCGGCCCGGTCGGTGATCCCGGCGGTCAGGGAGAAGATCCCCATTCCGGTCTCGGGATCGACCTCGGATTTCTTGTAGGCGTCCACCAGGTTCGGCGCCTGCTGGTAGAGACCCAGCGGAGCCCCGAAGGGCAGGATGTTCCGCAGCCCGTCAAGGACCATCGCCCGGATGGGCGTGTCGTTCAGATTGGCGAGCGCCGCGGACCGCACCCAGCCGTAACGGTCGCAGGCGGCCCAGCCGTAGCGGAACGCCATGCCGTGCCCGTGGTGGATCTCCTCGAAGACGATCCGGTTCCCGGTGGCGGTCTTGTAGAGGTTGCGTTCGACAAGGGGAGATTCGGTGATCCCGGCGGTGAACGGTTCCCACAGCAGGGGCTCCAGGCCGGGATGTTCGATGCGGACCAGGGTGAGCGGACCGGTATGATGGTGCGCATCGTGGAGCTGGTCGACGGTCAGATAGGGGAACAGGCTGCCTTCGGCGTCGACCCGTCCTGCGGTGAGGCCGCCGCCCGAGGCGATGAACATCCACAGATCGGTGTCGCTGGGGATGCTGGCCAGGAAGGGGGGCATCTCGGAAAAATTCGCGATCAGGTAGCATACTTCGCCGTCGAGGACCGTGAATCGCCCGCCGGGGCCGGTCGACCTGTTCCTGGTCGGGACCGTGCGCAGGTCCTGTTGGGGCCTACCCTTCATGCGTGATCCTCCGCTCGGCGGCGATGGAGAATGGGAAGGACTTTCCCTCATCCCCAGCCGGGATGGACGACCGGTTGGACTTCATGGGAAGCCCTCCCACAATGATCACACCAAAAAACAAATTTCAACCATCCTGTTTTGACTGATGGCCCAGGGCCAGCATTCCCGCCCGGGATCGAATTCTCCGGTTGCCGGGTTACCCAGCCATCGACGAGAATGCCCTCTTGACACTGTTGCAAGTATTATACACTATGTTCGGAGTCCGAACAAAGGAAATTTCGGGGGTGGGTAACTCGTGGCGAAACATCACTTTCCCGGGGAATTCCTCTGGGGCACCGCGACCAGCGCCCAGCAGATCGAGGGTGGCCGGCATGAGGGCGGGCGAGGCGAGTCCATCTGGGATCGCTTTGCAACCCTTCCGGGCAAGATAGCCGACGGCTCCCGCCCCGACATGACTTGCGACCACTTCAACCGGTGGCAAGAAGATCTCGACCTGATGACCAGCCTGGGGATGGGGGCGTACCGATTCTCAATTTCCTGGCCCCGGATCCTTCCCGCCGGGCGCGGAAAGGTCAACCCAGCGGGGCTCGACTTCTATGACAAGCTTGTCGACGGTCTGCTGGAAGCCGGCATCCAGCCCTTCCCCACCCTGTACCACTGGGACCTTCCCCAGGTTTTGCAGGATGAAGGGGGCTGGGCGGAACGCGGCATCATCGACGCCTTCACCGAATACACCACCGCCGTCGCCAGGCGGCTTGGCGACCGGGTCACCCGCTGGACCACCCACAACGAACCCTGGTGCATCGCCACCCTCGGACACGAGGAGGGGCACCACGCTCCCGGACACACCGACCCCGCCGAGAGCCTGCGCGTGGCCCACCACCTGCTCCTGTCCCACGGCTTGTCCACCGCCGTCATCCGCAACGAAGTTCCCTCAGCCGAGGTCGGGATCGTCCTGATCCATTGCCCGGCCATGCCTGCTTCCCCGACCGATGCGGACGTTGACGCCGCCCGCTGGTTCGACGGGTTCTTCAACCGCTGGTATCTGGACCCCCTCTTCAGAGGCCGCTATCCCGAGGACGCAGTCTGGGACCGCGTGGAGCGCGGCCACCTGCTTGGCTCGGACCTGCCCTTCCTCCATGACGGCGATCTGGAGATCATCGCCGCCCCCCTGGACTTCCTGGGCCTGAACTACTACAGCCGGAACGTCATGCGGATGGGCCGGGAGGGCAGGCCGGAAGCCGTGGCCGTCGCACCTGTCGAGGAACGGACCACCATGGGCTGGGAGGTCTATCCCCAGGGTCTCGAGGACAGCCTGTTGCGCGTTCATCGCGACTATGCTCCCGGCTCCATCTACGTCACCGAGAACGGGGCGGCCTACACGGACCCGGCGCCGGTCGCCGGCCGCATCGCCGATCCGCGGCGCATCGCCTACCTCCGCAGCCACCTGCTGGCGGTCCACCGGGCTATCGCCGCCGGCGTCCCGGTTCGCGGCTACTTCGCCTGGTCCTTGCTCGACAACTTCGAGTGGGGACATGGATTCGAGCAGACCTTCGGCCTGTGCGCCCTTGATCCGGACACCCTGGACCGGATTCCCAAGGACAGCGCTTTCTGGTATCGCGATGCTGCGATGGCCAACGCCGTCGACGACGGCGAAGACCCCGCCCCTTGAGGTTCGCTTTTCCCGCCCCGATGGTGTTGACGGACAACGGCCCGGTCACAAGACCGGGCCGCTGGTCATCGGCGCCGCCCTCCGCATCGGACCATCATCCGGGCTAGCTGTCCCCCTTGTAGGTGCGCAGCGACGCGATGATCTTCAGGCCTTCATCTTTCGTCAGGAACTTGCCGTTCAGCGCGCAGCTCCATCCCTCCTGTTCCCAGAGGAAGCGGCCGATCTCCGTATCGGTCTTGGTGACGGCAATGCCGCCCAGGTTCCAGCGCGCGCCCTCGCTGTGCTTCAGCCAGGTCACGGTCCGGTCACCGGCCTCCAGCACCTCCAGCTCGGGCTGGACGTAGGTTGTTTCCTTCGACCCGTCCTCCGCAATCGTCGTGGCGCTCTCCATGTAGGAGACCATTCCTCCATTGGCCACCGACGTCAACGTCAGCACGGTTTCCAGGTGTCCGACCCCGAAGTACAACATCGTCGAGCCGTTGGGCATGATGACCGCCTTCTGGAATCGCAGCCGGTCGGGCAGCAGGGGATGGAAGTAGGTGGGCACCAACAGCGGATGATCCACCATACCGGCGGCCAGGCTCAGGCTGCACACCTCCTTGATGAAGGGGTCGCCGCCCGGGGGCACCGTGCTGCCCCAGCCCCCGTAGGGCGTCGCCTGGAAGACGGATTGCCCCTTCTCCCGGGACACATCCGATGCCGCCAGGAGCGAGTCAAGCTGCGCGGAGCTGAACTGGCTCTCCGTGAAGATCCCCGTGTGCTCCCCGATGTGGAGGAGGCCCGGCAGCTTGGCCAGGGCGGCGCGGCCGTCCGGATGGGCCAGCACCAGCGCCAGCGCAGCCACGAAGATCCCCAGACCGAATGCAGGCATGGGCCTCTTGAACATCTCGAACCTCCCCCATTGCGGGCGGGATCGTCCCGCCCCCGGATCGTTGCGTGCGATGCGATCCAGCAGTTCCCGGCGAAGCGAATAGCGGATGGCGCTCCGGTCGCTGAAATCGGCCGCGGCCAGGCGTTCCTCCAGTGATCTCTCGCGCTCGTTCATCGTCCCGTCCTTTCGCCGTCCAGCAGGAGGCGCAGCCTGGCCACAGCCCGGTGCACGATCACCCCCACGCTCGACTCGGTCCGGCCGGTCATCTCGGCGATGGTCCGATTCGTATGACCGGCTGCGAACTTCAATCCCAGCAGATCGCGGTCGCGGTCCGGAAGCCGGGCGATGGCAGCCAGCAGTCCATCCGACTCCTGGGTCCCGATCAGGATCGTCTCGGGATCCGGCACCGAACCCTGCTCCCCCTTCAGCCAGCCCAGCATCCGGTTGCGCCTGCCCCGGCGACGGTGGTGATCGGTGACGGTGCTGCGGGCGATGACCAGCAACCAGGTGCCGATCCCCGCCCGCCCCGGGTCGAAGGTGAACCGGCGATCGAGGGCCTTGTGGAAGGTGATGGAGGTCAGATCGTCGGCGGTCGCCGAATCCTGCACCCTGTAGCGGATGTAGTTGAAGATCCGGGAATAGTGCTCGTCGTACACACGGCCGAAGCTCTCGGGATCATCCGGGTCCCAATCCCCCGTCGGCACCACTCTCAGATCCGGTTCCATCCGCTGCTCCCCTGTCGACAACCCTCTGGAATGCTCTCGGCAATGGATACGCCCGGGCCGGAGATGTATTACAGGAATATCCCTTGCGGGGTTCAAGCGCTGGCGACATCGATGGCGAGCAGCGTGACGTCGTCCTGGGGTTGGCCGCGCGGACACCAGGCCTCGATCATCCCGATCATCGCCCCGAGGCTTTCGTCCCCCGGCAGGGAATGGAACCCGGCCAGGGCGTCCAGCAGGCGCCTTTCCCCCATCTCCTGGTCCCTGGCATCGATGGCCTCGAACGCCCCGTCGGAATAGAGCATCAGACGATCCCCGGGTTCGAGCTGCAGGGTGCATTCGCCGAATTCGAAATCGGGCAAGACCCCGATCGGCAAGCCCTTGGCCAGGGGGCAGAGACGGGCCCCCTCGCGATCGATGAGGACCGGAGGAGGATGCCCGGCGGTCACGTAGTGGAATCGGCGGCTGGAAAGTTCGAGGATACCGTAGATGAGCGTGAAGAAACGGCCCATCTGCGGTCCGGCCCGGAACTGCCGGTTCAGGGCTGCGGCGACCGCCGCCGGGCGGGAAGGAACGAATCCGGTCCGGCTGGCGGGCGACGGTTCGAACAGGCAGGACTGTTCGGGCGAGGGGGAGAGCATCCGGTTCAGGGAAGCGGACAGCAATGACGCGGGAACCCCGTGGCCGGTGACGTCCAGAATGTACAGGCCCATCCGGTCATCATCCAGGTGCAGGATGTTCAGACCGTCGCCCGCCAGTTCCGCGCAGGGGCGGAACCTGTAGGTGAATTCGTAACCGTCCACCCGGGGGAGGGATCCGGGCAGCCAGGACTGCTGGATCAGGGCCGCTTCCTGCAGATCCCGCAGCATCTGGGCGTTGGCCCGGCGCAGGCTCTCCTCGGCCATCCGCCGCGCCGTCACGTCCGACTGGATGCCGATGAAATGAGTCAATCCGCCACGTTCGTCCCGGACCGGAGTGATGGACAGGCGGTTCCAGAACGGGGACCCATCCTTGCGGTAGTTCAGGATCTCCACCGTGAGATCCCTGACCGCGACCAGGGCGTCGCGGATCTCCTGCACCGTGTGGGGATCGGTGTCTTCGCCCTGGAGGAACCTGCAATTGCGGCCCAGCGCCTCCGCGGCGTCGTAGCCGGTCAGCTGTTCGAACCCCTCGTTCACGTAGATCAAGGGGCGGCCGGGCAGGCGGGCGTCCGCGATGGTGACGCCCTCCGCCGCCACCGCCAGGGCCCTGTCCTGAAGGGCGAGCCATTCCTCGCGGGTGTACCGGGTGTTCTCGGCGCGCATGGTCGGCCTTTCAGCATCCAGGTCATGCAGGGACGATCGAGGTCGGATCCGGACGTCAGGCCGAAGCCTGGAGCCAAGATACCCACGGCGCCCTGCCGACACAACTGGATCACCGCGACCGAGGGCCGACGGCACCCCCCCTAGAACATGCTCCACAGCATCTGGTTGGTCACCTCGTGGTGGAACATGATCTCGGCGCGCTTGATGCGGTTCCCCAGTTCGCGGGGGCAACGGTGGGCGCACATCTGCTTGAGCTCGAGGTACTTGGCGTGGCTGTCCGGCTCCATGAGTTCGCGGACCCACCCGCTGCGCCGGTAGGTGGTCATGGCGTCGTAGATGTTCCCCGGCAGCAGCCGCTTGCGGATGCGCTTCGGCTTGGGGGCGTCCTTCGGCGGTTCGGGACCTTCCAGCCCGGTCTTCAGAAGGGCATAGATCACCAGGTAGGGGTTGGCGTCCGGGCCCACCGAGCGTATCTCCAGACGCTGGCCCGCGGGCCCGGCGTAGGGGATGCGGATCATGGAGCTGCGGTCGACGCTGCTGGCGGCGATCTCGTTGGGCGCCTCGAAGGCGGGGTCGAGACGGCGGTAGGCGTTGACGCTGGCGTTGAGGATCAAACACAGATCCTCGGCGCTGTGCAGGATGCGCCGGGTGAACTTCCTGCCCAGGGCGGACAGGTTGTCCTTGCCCTTGTCGTCCCAGAACTGGTTCACGCCGTCCCTGGCCAGGCTGATGTTGGTGTGCATGCCGCTGCCGTTGATCCCGGTGACGGGCTTGGGCAGGAAGCTGGCGGTCATGTCCATGCTCTGGGCGACCTGGCGGCAGAGCAGCTTGTACAGCTGGACCCGGTCCGCCGCGATGAGCGCCGGCGCGTACCTGAAGTTCATCTCGAACTGGCTGGGGCCCACCTCGGGGTGATCCTTCTCGTTCTCGAAGGCCATGGCGCGCTGCACCTCGGCCGCTGCATCGATGAACCTGCGCAAAGGGTCCTGGGGCAGGCTGTTGAAGTAACCCCCGGTGGAGATGAGTTCGAACTTGCCGGTCCGGTAGTACCTGCGCTCGGCATCGCGACCGTTGAACAGGAAGCCCTCGATCTCCGTGGCCACGTTGGCCACCAGGCCTTGTTCCCGATGCAGCTTCTCGGTGTAGGCCAGCAGACGCCCCCGGAAGTCCGCCTCGTAGGGCCGCCCGTCCCGGTCGAGCACGTGGCCGAAGACCAGGACCTTCCCGGGACCGAAGATGTCGGCCGGCATCCAGTAGAAGGCCCGCCAGTCGATCTCCAGGCGCAGGTCGCTTTCCGCGATCGCGGTGAAGCCGCGGATGGAGGACCCGTCGAAGGTCAGGATGTCGCTCTTCAGCAGGAACTTCTTGTCGTAGTCCAGCATGTGGAAGCGGCCCTCGAGATCGGTGAAGGCCACGGTGACGGCCTTGATGCGCTTCTCGGACTCCAGGTAGCTCCGCCTCTCCGCCTCGACCTCGTCCATGGGTCGCCACTGCAGCTTGTTGTCCAGGGATGTCAGGTTGAGTTCCTCGAGCTTCTCGTAGGGGATTTCCAGGAATTCGCGCAGGGGGGCGTTGGACGGGGTCATGGTCGGCCTTTCGGGCTGGGATGACAGGGGAATCCGTCGATAATCAAGGCCATTATAACACTATTATTGCCAAAAATAACCTAAATTAAATCATAAATTTGGAAATTTTTCGAAAAATTTTCGAATTATGATGAATTTGCCTGAATTTAAGCTTATTCATGAGAACGTGATTTTTGATTGACTGGAGTCACCTCCGTTCCGGGCCGGATTGACGCAGGGGAAATATCCATCTAAGGTATCGGGTAACGTAACATCCCTATCCGAAAGAGGTTTCCCATGAAGCATTGCCCGAATCCCAGCTGCGGAGGCCGGGAGAAGTTCGGCATCATCTCCGAGTTCACCGATGAGGCCACCGTCTGCTCGGACTGCGGCGGCGTCCTGGTGGACGGACCCGCCCCCGATGCGCACGATGGTCTGCCGGAACCGGAGCCCGATCTCCAGCTGGTTCCGGTCCTTTCGGTCACCAGCGAGAGCGACCTCCTGATCATCGAGAGCCTGCTCGCAGACGCGGGCATCCCCTATCTCGCCCGCGGGCAGCAGATCCAGGACCTGTTCGGCATCGGGCGCCTGGTCGGCGTCAACCCGATCACCGAGCCGGTGGAATTCCTTGTCGCAGCCGGGGATCACGACGCGGCTCGCAGCGTCCTGGCCGACTTCCTGCAACCGAGCGGGGAAGAGGATCAGGGCAGCGTCCCGTAGACCCTCACGTAATCGATGAGCATGGTCTGGGGAAAGACGGTCGTCTCGTCGGGATAACCGGGCCAGCGCCCGCCCACGGCGACGTTCAGCAGGATGAAGAAGGGGTGGTCGTAGACCCAGGTCGCCCCCGCGGGCATGTCCGCCCGCTTGACCGAGTGATAGGTGTAGCCGTCGACGGTCCAGACGATGGAGTCGGGGGTCCAGTCGACGGCGAACTCGTGGAACCCCAGGTTGAAACCGCCCTGGGAGATCTCGTGGCGGGAACTGATGGCATTGTCGCCGTAGTGCCCCGGACCGTGAATGGTCCCGTGGATGACCCCGGGTTCGTGCCCCCGGTACTCCATGACGTCGATCTCGCCGCAGGCGGGCCAGCCCACGTCGTCGATGTCCTCGCCCAGCATCCAGAAAGCCGGCCAGATCCCCTGACCGATGGGCAGCTTGATGCGGGCCTCGAACCGGCCGTAGGTGCGCTCGAACAGGTCCTTGGTCTTGATGCGGCCCGAGGTGTAGGGCTGCCCCTCGTATTCCTGTTCCCGGGCGGTGATGGCCAGGTTGCCCTTCCCGTCCAGGCTCACGTTGTCCGCCAGGTCCGTGTCCCACTCGAGCTGGGCGTTGCCCCAGTCGGTGCCCGTGTCGAACCGCCAGCGCTCCGAGTCCGGCAACTGCCCCGCCGGGCCGTCGAATTCGTCCTGCCAGACGAGACCGTACCCGGGAGATGCATCGTCCCCCTTGCAGCCCGCCGCCGCGAGGCCCAGGGCGAGGCAGACCAGCGCCGCGCACCTGCGCGTCATCGCTCGGCCTCCTCCACGGTGGGGACGGGGATCTCGGGGAACAGCCGCGAGTCGCCGAGGCTCGCCTTGAGGACCAGGGTCGCCGCCCCGATGGCCACCGACCGCGGGCCCAGCTCGCTGATCACGATGTCGGCGGCGGCCACCGAGCTGATGAGGGTGCGGTTCTTCACCCGGTCACGCAGGGGATCGAGCAACAGGTTGCCCAATTGGACCAGATCGCCGCCCAGGACGACCACCGACGGATTCATGAGGTTCAGCAGGCCGGCCACGGCCGTGCCCAGGTGCTTGGCGACCTCTCCGACGACCTTCAGGGCCAGGGGATCGCCCGCCAGGGCGGCGTCCTCGATCTCGAGGACGGTGAACGGCCGCCCGGCAAGGGTGCTTTCGGGGAACTCCGGCAACAGTTCGGCGGCCCGCTCCTGCAGGGCCTGGCCCCCGACCAGGGTGGCCAGACAGCCGCGCAGTCCGCAGACGCAGCGCTTGCCCTGGGGATCGATGGCCAGGTGACCGATCTCCCCCGCGACACCCGTGGCCCCGCGGTAGATCTCGCCGCCGATGATGTGCCCCGACCCCACGCCCGTGGCGACCTTGATGTAGGCCAGGTGGTCCACGCCGCCGCCCTGGCCCCACCAGTGCTCGGCCAGCGCGCCCAGGTTGGCGTCGTTGTCCACGAAGATGGGCACCCCGAACCGCTCGCCCAGATCCTCGAGGCCGTGGCGTCCCTCCCAGGCGGGCATGACGACCCGGGACAGGCCGTCGGGCCGCGAGGGATCCACCGGGCTGGGCACCGCGACGCCGATGCCCACCAGGGGACGTCCCCCGGCAGGGGAGGATTCCAGGCACCTGGCACAGAGCTCGGCGATGAGGCGGCGGGTTCCCGCCGGGTCCGACCGCACCGGATGACCCCGGGTCTCCCAGGCCAGCACGCGGCCCCGCAGGTCGGTCAGAGCGACGGCCACGTGGGCCCCGCCCATCTCCACACCGAGGATGACGCAGGAATCGTCGCGGAATTCCAGGACGATGGGGCGGCGGCCGCCGCGGGACGGCCCCTCGCCGATCTCGGACACCAGCCCCAGGGGCAGGATCTCGCCCACCACCTCGGACACGGTGGACCGGGACAGGCCCGCCAGGCGGGCGATCTCGGCGCGGGAGATCCGGCGCGCGTTCCAGATCAGGCGCAGGACGGCATCCGCCAGGGGACGGGGATGATCGGGCGCCGAGCGTCTCAGGCCTTTCCAGATGGGATTTTCATTGAACAACAATCGACCTCGTGGTGGCTCGGTTGGAATCTCGGTGGTTAATCCGCCCAATACTATGTGTGCCGGTAGATGTTGTCCATCAAGACCCGTTGAAGGGTGTCGACACACAAAACGCGACTTCAAGTTAACGGGCACCGCATCCGGGAAAGGTCGATGGGGGACCGGCCGATCCGATCATGATCGCGGACCAAACTTTGTGCGGCCACCGATCAAAGTATGCCCCAGCGCCAGGGGACTGTCAAGGATCGGACCGAACACCGGCGGTGGATTGGAACCTACCTGCGGGTCGGTGGGACCATCTTCTTCTCCTGACCCGCCGCCGCAGAAGCCGTCATGACGAACCCCGCAGCGGTGGTGTCCAGGGTCACGGTGCTCTCGGGATGCACCTCGCCGGCGAGGATCAGGTCGGCCAGACGGTCCTGCACCTCGCGCTGGATGACCCGCTTGATGGGCCGCGCCCCGAAGCGCGGGTCGAAACCCAGCTCCGCCAGGCGGGCGACGGCGGCGTCGGTGGCCGTCAGGGTCACGTCCTGTTCCTCGAGGCTCTTGCCCACCTTGGCCAGCTCGAGCCTGACGATGGTGGCGATCTGGTCCTTGCCCAGGGCGTTGAACCGCACGATGCCGTCCAGCCGGTTCAGGAACTCGGGCCGGAAGTGGCCGTGCAGCCCCTCGAGGATGCGGTTCTCCCGCTCGATCCTCTCCTGCTCCGTCTCGTCGCGGCGGACAGGGGTCTCGTACTCGGGCCCCTGGCACAGGTTGCTGGTCATGATGACCAGGGTGTTGGTGAAGTTCACCACGCGACCCTTGCCGTCGGTGAGCCGGCCGTCGTCAAGCAGCTGCAGCAGCACGTTCATCACCTCGGGGTGGGCCTTCTCCACCTCGTCCAGCAGGATCACGCTGTAGGGATGGCGGCGCACCGCCTCGGTCAGCTGGCCTCCGGACTCGTAGCCCACGTAGCCGGGAGGGGCGCCGATCATCCGCGCCACCGCGTGGCGCTCCATGTACTCCGACATGTCCAGCCGCACCAGATGGGTGTCGTCGCCGAACAGCTGCTCGGTGACGGCCTTGGCCAGCTCGGTCTTGCCCACGCCCGTGGGTCCCAGGAACAGGAACGAGCCCAGGGGCCGCCGGCGGTCGGTCAGACCCGCGCGCGAACGCCGGATGGTCCGCGCCACCTTGGCGACCGCCTCGTCCTGGCCGACCACCCGTTCGGTGATGCGCTGCTCGAGCTCGCGCAGCTTGGCCATCTCGTCCTCGACCAGGCGCTGCGCGGGGATGCCGGTCCAGCGGGCCACCAGCTCGGCGATGTCGTTCTCCTGGACCTCTTCCTTCAGCAGCGGCTGGTCGCCCTGGATGCGGGCCAGCTCGGCGTAGGCCTGCTTGATCTGCTTCTCCAGGCCGGTCTGGCCGCTGTACTTCAGCTCGCTGGCGCGGGCCAGGTCGCCGCGGCGTTCGGCGGCCTCCATCTCCAGCTGCAGGTTCTCCTGCTGCTTCTGCAGGGCGCGGATGGCGTCGATGGCCTCGCGCTCCTGCTCCCAGCGGGCCTTGACCTTGCCCAGGTCGTCGTTCAGCTCGGCGATCTGGTGGTCGATGACCTCGCGCCTCGCCACCGCGGACTTGTCCTTCTCCTTCTCCAGGGCCAGGCGCTCCATCTCCAGCTGGTTGAGCTGGCGCTGCAGGTCGTCCACCTCGCCCGGCACCGAGTCGATCTCCATGCGCAGGCGGCTGGCGGCCTCGTCCATCAGGTCGATGGCCTTGTCCGGCAGCATGCGGTCGGGGATGTACCGCTGCGACAGCTTCACCGCCGCGACGATCGCCCCGTCGGTGATGCGGATGCCGTGGTGCACCTCGTAGCGTTCCTTCAGGCCGCGCAGGATGGCCACGGCCTGCTCCCACGAGGGCTCCTCGACCATCACCGGCTGGAACCGCCGTTCGAGCGCCGGGTCCTTCTCGATGTGCTGGCGGTACTCGTCGATGGTGGTCGCGCCCACGCAGTGCAGATCGCCGCGGGCCAGCGCCGGCTTGAGGATGTTGCTGGCGTCCATGGCGCCGCTGGTCGCCCCGGCGCCGACCAGGGTGTGCATCTCGTCGATGAACAGCAGGACCTCGCCCTCCTGTTCGGTCACCTCCTTGATGACCTTCTTCAGGCGGTCCTCGAACTCGCCGCGGTACTTGGTGCCGGCGATGAGCGCGCCCATGTCCAGCGCGAGCACCCGCTTGCCCTTCAGGCCCTCGGGCACGTCCCCCTCGACCAGGCGGCGCGCCAGACCCTCGACCACGGCGGTCTTGCCCACGCCGGGCGAGCCGATGAGCACCGGGTTGTTCTTGGTGCGGCGGCTGAGGATCTGGATGGTCCTGCGGATCTCCTCGTCGCGGCCGATGATCGGGTCGATCTTGCCCTCCCGCACGGCCGCGCACAGGTCGCGGGCGTACTGTTCCAGCGCCGAGTCCTTCCCGTCGCCCACGCCGGATTCGTCGTCGCCCTGGTAGGCTCCGGTCGCCCCGGTCGCCTCCAGCGCCCGGGCCATCTTCGCCGCGGTGACGTCGAAGGTCTTCAGCACGCTGCCCGCCCGGCCGGTGTCCGCCGCCAGCGCCAGCAGCAGCTCGCGGGTGCCGACCATCCCGCCGCCCTTCTTGGCCAGGCTCTCGGCTTCGAGGAAGAGCTTCTGGAGCTCGCGGCTGGGACCGGGGACGTCCTGGCTGGCCACCGTCGGCAGCGATTGCAGCTCCTGCTCGCAGGTGCGCGCGATCAGGCCGGGATCGAGTTCCATCCCCCGCAGGGTGTTGGTGGCCAGGCCCGTCTCGCTGAGCAGGGCCCACAGCAGGTGCAGCGGCTCCAGCTCCGCATGCTTGGATTCATAAGCCCTGGACTGAGCCTTCTGGATGGCCTCCATGGCGTTCACGGTCAGGTTCTTCATCGGTGTTCCCCTTCGCTTTCGACCAACCCCCGGGGGGTATTCGCTTTGTTCGGGGTGAGCCATGCAGGGGGGATGCCAGAACCGATAAATCCATAATATGTTGTAATAGAATAACTTCCAAAAATCGTATTCGGTATGCAATTTCAGATCCTGCCAAAAGCAGACAAAATGACATGACAAATTGGCTTGAAGCGGGTGGGGGCGGGGACCGTGAGCCTCAATCACTGGGGACGGGGAGCTTGAGGGCCTTGCAGAGGTACTTCCTGGCGGAAGCGACCCGACCGCAGGTCTTGCAGGCGAACTTGGGATCCCGGACGATGGGAAAGAGCTGGTCCATCTGCTTGTCGAAGGATCCCTTCTCCCACTTGCAGATTTCCTTCGGTTTTTTGCTCATGGCTCCCATCCGTCTCCGTCATTCCACCCTGTCACCATTGAATTCGGACCGACTCCATTGATAATGAGAAATTTGTAAATCCACTAGCCCCGCATGGATGATTCACCACCCCGCTCTTATCTTTTTCCCGTTGAACCCCAGGAAGCCAGGCCCCAGCAGGGATACGGCCATGGACCAGGATACCCACGACCTCCAGGTTGCGTCCGGCCCGCAATTTGCTGACATTGCCCCCGAGGAAGAGTCCTTCAGCTCGGACCTTGGCGAAGGGGAACCCGTCGGCGTGGACAAACCATCCCAGGACCTCGACCTTTCCCGCCGGGAATCCCGGTACGTGAACCGGGAACTGGGACTTCTCCGGTTCCAGTACCGGGTCCTCGAAGAGGCCATGGATCCCCGCAACCCCCTGCTGGAGCGGGTCAAGTTCCTGTCCATCGTCGGCTCGAACCTGGACGAGTTCTTCATGGTCCGGCTCGGGGGACTGGTCATGCAGCAGCGGGCCGGCATCGTCGATCTTTCCATCGACGGCAAGAGCCCGGCCGACCAGCTGGCCGCCATCCGGCCCGTGGCCGAGGACCTCATGCTCAAGGCCTCGGCCCACTGGCGCCAGGTCCTGAAACCCGCCCTGACCGAGGCCGGCATCCAGGTCCTGGACCACCAGGAGCTGAACGAAAAGCAGCTCAAGCAGGTCGAGGCCTACTTCCTCAAGTCGATCTTTCCGGTCCTGACGCCCCAGGCCTTCGACCCCGGCCACCCCTTCCCCCACATCTCCAACCTGAGCCTGAACCTCGCGGTGATGATCAGGGACGCCGAGGGCGAGGAACACTTCGCCCGCATCAAGGTCCCGGCCATCCTGCCCCGCCTGGTTCCCCTGAAGCGGTCCAGCGGCGGCCAGCGCAAGGACGGAACCGTTCCCTACAACCACTGGTTCGTCTGGCTGGAGCAGGTGATCGCCGCCCACCTGGGGCACCTCTTTCCCGGGAACGAAATCCTCCAGGCGTATCCCTTCCACGTCACCCGGAACGCCGACATCGCCCTCCAGGAGCTGGAGGCGTCCGACCTCCTGGAGACCATGGCGGAGAACATCCACACGCGCCGGTTCAGCCCCGTCATCCGACTTGCCGTCGAACAGGGGCTGTCCAAGGAAGGGCGCAAGGTCCTGGTCCAGAACCTCGACGTCAACCGCAACGACATCTACGACCTCCCCTCCCCCCTGGTCCTGAGCCACCTCATGCAGCTCTACGACGTCGACCGCTACGACCTCAAGGACAAGCCCACGAAGCCGCGCATCCCGACGGTTCTGCGCCCGGAGGCGCCGGACACCGACATCTTCGACGCGATCAGGGCGGGCGACATCCTCCTCCACCATCCCTACGAATCGTTCGATCCGGTGATCGACTTCCTGAAGACCGCGGTCCGCGACCCGGACGTGCTGGCCATCAAGCAGACCCTCTACCGGGTCGGCCCCCAGTCCCCGGTCGTCAAGTACCTGCTCGAGGCCCGGCGCGAACACCGCAAGCAGGTCACGGTCCTGGTGGAGCTCAAGGCACGCTTCGACGAGGAAAGCAACATCGGCTGGGCCAAGATGCTCGAGCGCGAGGGCGTGCACGTCATCTACGGAATGGTGGGCCTGAAGACCCACGCCAAGACCCTGCTGGTGGTGCGTCGGGAAGGCAAGGATCTGCGCCGCTACATGCACCTGGGGACCGGCAACTACAACCACACCACGGCCCGCATCTACGAGGATCTGGGCATGTTCACGTGCGACGAGGACCTGGGCGCCGACCTGACGGACCTCTTCAACTACCTGACCGGCTATTCGGGGATCCGGAGCTTCCGCAAGCTGCTGGTCGCCCCCTTGAACATGAGGGAGCGGCTGCAGGAACTGATCAGCAGGGAGATGGACCACGCCCGCGAGGGGCGCGAAGCCCGTCTCGTCTTCAAGTGCAACTCCCTGGTGGACCGTCGGCTCATCGACCAGCTCTACGAGGCCTCCGAAGCGGGCGTCCAGATCGATTTGATCATCCGCGGGCTCTGCTCCCTGCGTCCGGGGGTGCCCGGCCTGAGCAGGAACATCCGGGTGCGCAGCATCGTCGGCCGGTTCCTCGAGCACAGCCGGATCTACTACTTCCACAACGGCGGTCAGGGCGAGGTCTTCCTCGGCAGCGCCGACCTGATGACCCGCAACATCGACCATCGGGTCGAGACGCTGTTCCCCATCCGGACCGAACCGCTCGTCCAGCGCCTGCGGGACCAGGTCCTGCAGGCCTACCTCGACGACAACGTCAAGGCCAGAACGATGCGGCCCGACGGCGGCTACGACCGGGTGAAGGCGGAGCCGGACGCCCCTGCCGTCGACGTCCAGGAAATCCTCCTGAGCGGCCTGCACCCCGCCGCGGGTCCGGCCTGATGCGCACCCTCTACTTCCTGCGCCACGGGCTGGCCGACCGCTCTCAGTACACCGGCAAGGACGACGCCCTGCGTCCCCTCACCGCAAAGGGCCGGCTGCGGATGCAGACCACGGCCGCCACGCTGGCCCGGATGGGCTGGGAACCCGGACTCATCCTCACGAGCCCCCTGGCCAGGGCCCGGCAGACGGCCGAGATCGTCGCCGAAGGTCTGGATCTGCAGAATCGGGTCAAGGTCGCCGAGGAGCTCGGCTGCGGGTTCGATTCCCGGGACCTGGCGGCCCTTTTATCCACCTACCGGGACACGGACGGCCTCGTCCTGGTCGGACACGAGCCGGACTTCAGCCTGGTCATCGCCAACCTCACCGGCGGTTCGGACATCGTCATGAAGAAGGGGGGACTGGCGAGGGTGGATCTCTTCGCGGAAGACCCTCCAGCCGGGCGTCTGGCCTGGCTGTTGCCTCCTCGTCTGCTGGCCCGGTGAACCGGGGCCGCTGCGGGCTCATTCTCCCTTGGAACCCTGCTCCAGGAGAGCCCGGAAACGCTCCTCGGAAACTCCCATGTGGGTGCCCACCCGCCGCGCAGTGCCGATCCAGGGATGATCGAGGGGCACGAGGTTCTTGACCCCGGCCACCTTGTCCAGAGGCACCGGCACCGCCCGGCCGCCCTGCAGGGCCACCATCACGCCGTAATGGCCGGCGGCCAGCAGCTCCGCGGCCTTGACCCCCAGCGTCGTGGCCAGCAGGCGGTCCGCGGCCGAGGGCACGCCCCCCCGCTGGACGTGGCCGAGCGAGGTGACCCGGGCCTCGGTGCGGGTCAGCACCTGGAGCTGCCTGGCCAGCCTGCTGGCCAGGGATTCCCGCACCAGCTTGTAGTCCCTGAACTCGGGGGAATCGGCGTCGGGATCGTTCGCCGTCTCCTGGGACTTGCCCTGGGCCTTCTTCTTGCGTCCGGATTCGGCCTCGGCCTCCTTCCGGGACTTCGCCCGCTCCGCCACCGCCACGATGGAGAACTTCTTCCCGAACCGCTTCTGGCGCTCGAGCATGAAATCCCCGATGGCCTCCAGTTCGTAAGGGATCTCGGGGATGAGGACGATGTCCGCACCGCCCGCGATGCCCGCGCCCAGAGCCAGCCAGCCCGCGTCGTGCCCCATCGTCTCGACGATGATGATCCGGTCGTGGCTCGTGGCCGTGGTGTGCAGGCGGTCGATGGCCTGGGTGGCGATCTCCATGGCCGTGTCGAAACCGAACGAGACGTCCGTCAGGGCCACGTCGTTGTCGATGGTCTTGGGCAGGGTCAGCACGTTCAGCCCCGCACGCTGCAGCTGCAGGGCGTTCTTCTGGGTGCCCCCGCCGCCCAGGCAGACCACGCAGTCGAACCCGTTGCTGCGGGCGTTCTCGACGGCAACCTGAGTCATGTCCAGGACCTTGCCCCCCATGGGCATCTTGTGGAGCTTGTCCCGGGCCGTGCCCAGGATGGTCCCCCCCAGGGTCATGACCCCGCTGACATCCCTGGACTCCAGCGGCCTGGTCCGGTTCTCCACGAGCCCCCGGAACCCGTCAAGGATGCCGACCACCCGGATGCCGTAATCCTGGATCGCCGCCTTGGTGATCCCCCGGATGGCCGCATTGAGTCCGGGACAATCCCCGCCGGCTGTGAGGATTCCGATGCACCTGGTCTTGCTGGGAAACTTGCCCATGGACGCTCACCGCTTTCTGATCATGGAACGCTCGCTGGAGGATACCCAGTGGAGGACCTCCAGGCAAACGCTGATTCGGAATTGTTGAGATAATTTAATTTTTGAATTATGATATATTCCCATAAGGGTCATTCCACTTTGTATTCCACGCGGGATCGCCATGTTCCCAGGAACCGCTTACTGCACCACCAGGGCTGCCTCCGCCGAGAAGCTGCTGGCCGATCTGGGCCTGGCCTTTACCCTGGTCCCGGCCGAGGAACTCCGGTTCCGGGTGCTCTTCAGCGACACCTTCGACTGGGCGCTCCACCGGGCGGGCTGGGCGCTGGAAATCCAGGGCTCCGGTTACCGGCTCCTGGACCGTGTCGGGGGAAAGGTGATCGCCGCGGCCGTGGAATCCTCGGCCCATGCTCCCCGCTTCGCCTGGGAGTTCGCCGATCCCCGCCTGAGATCCCTCCTGGAACCCCGCCTGAAGCTCCGCGCCCTGGTCGGCATCCTGACCGTCGCCGGCCGTGGCCGCCGGTTCACCCTCCGCAACCGGCACGGCGAGCTGGTCGGCCGCTGCGACCTGACCACGCTGCAGCTTGAACGGGGGGAGCGTGACGAACCCTTCCTGGTGGTCTGTTCCTTCGGCACCCTTCCCGCCGATTCGCCTTTGGCGATCCAGGCCGCCCGCCTCTGCCGGGAATCCGGCTGGGAAGAGGCCCCACCTGTGGTCCTGGACCGGGCCCTCGGCCGGGCGCGCATCGTCCCGGGGGCCTATTCCAGCAAGATGGCCGTGTCCCTCGATCCCGCATTGTCCACCAGGGAGGCGGCCCGGAGGATCGCCCGGAACCTTACAGGCGTCATGAGGGCCAACCTGCCCGGCATCCGCAAGGACGTCGACACCGAGTTCCTGCACGACTTCCGCGTGGCGGTGCGCCGGACCCGGTCCCTCCTGAAGCTCCTGGACGCCGTGATTCCCGACGGGGTCCTGGAGGAGTTCGTCCCGGTGTTCCGGAACATCGGCCGGGCCACCGGACCCTTGCGGGACCTGGACGTGTACCTGCTGAAGAGGGGTGAATACGGCGCGCTCGTGCCCCCGGTCCTGCACCCCGGCCTCGAGGATTACTTCAGCGAACTCGGGGACCGGCGGCGGGAAGCCCTGACCCGCTTGACGGAATACCTGGACGGTCCGGAATTCCTGCAGGCGCTGGACCGCTGGGAAGCGTTCCTGAGCCTCGACCCCGCCGCCTGGCCGGGCGGCGCCGATCTGGCCGATCCCCCCGTCGGGCTGACCGCCCGCCGGGAGATCGAGCGGCTGTACCGCCAGGTCCTGAGGCGGGGAAAACGGGTGACCCGGGAAGGCAAGGACCGCAGCTTCCACCGGCTGCGCATCCGCTGCAAGGAATTGCGTTACGCCCTGGAATTCTTCGCCTCCCTGTTTCCCGGGACCCAGCACGGCCAGGTGGTCCGTCGCCTGAAGACCCTGCAGGACGATCTCGGGGAGTTCAACGATCTCTGCGTCCAGATGGCGCACCTGGAGGCCCTGCTCGAAGGGAAGGCCGACCGCCCCATCCCCGGCAGGGAAGCGGCGACGCTCGGAGCCCTCATCCTGCAGATGCACCAGCGCAAGCAGGCCGTGGGCGAACGATTCGCCGGGACGTTCGCCGGATTCTCCCGGGGAAAGAACCGGCGCATGATCAAGGCCATGCTGGCCTGAACCCGACCCGATCGCCGGCCCGCAGGGATCGCGGGATTGACAGGGTGGGGCCAAGGACCAAAGATCGGCTCGCAAACACCTGCCGACCCGGAACCAAGGAGCCGCAATGCCGCCGCAAATCCTCGAGGGATTCGACGTCAAGGAACTCGACGAGCTCGGCAACCCGGTGTTCGCCGTCGATGGAGACCTCACCATGGTCTACGCCAATCCCGCCTACTTCGACTTCGCCAGGGACAACGGCGGCGGCTCCGACTTCGCCGATCGCTGGGGGATCGGGTGCAACATCCTGGAGGCCATGCCCGCCAATCTGGAATCCTACTTCCGGAAGATGTTCTCGCTGTGCCTGGAGCAGAAGGCGCCCTGGGATCACCAGTTCGAATGCTCCAGCCCCGAGCGCTTCCGCCTGTTCAACCAACGGGTCTATCCATTGGGCGAAAGGTCCGGGCTGGTCGTGCTGAATTCCCTGGTGACCGAGGTGCGCCACGATCCGGCGGCCCGGCCGCCCCAGACGGCCGATCCGGCCGTCTATTGCGACGATCGCGGCCTCGTGCACCAGTGCGTCCAGTGCCGGCGCATCCTGCGCCAGGGGGAGGCCCACGAGTGGGATTGGGTACCTGCCTGGGTCGCCACGCCCCCGCCCGAAGTCACGCACGGATTCTGCCCGGTGTGCCTGGACTTCTACTATCCCCGGGACGAGGCCGATCAGGATTGAGCGCTCCTGGTGATCAGCCTCTGGCCGGCCTGCGCGACCTCAGGATCCCCGCCAGGGCGCGACTGGCCGGGAAGGCGAAGGATTCCTCCGGAGCGAAGGACCAGAATTCCTCCAGCTCGAGGGTGCCGCTTGCCCGTTCGTAGGCGAGGGCCTGGACCAGGAGGTCGAGGCGGTCGGCGTCACGGACCAGGCGCGCCTCGGGCGTCTCCTGCGACTCGAACGTGTCCCAGGTCGATCGCCAGGATGCCGCGACCCGGGTTTCCCCCAGCAACTCGGACATGGCGGCGGATTCGGCGGTCGCCTTGGCTCCCTTCGGCAACAGGCGGGAGGCCCCCAGGGACAGATCGCCCGTGACGCTTTCGGGCAGGTCGTGGGTGATGGCCATGGTCAGGGCGGTCGCGCGGTCCAGGTCCGGCTCATCCACCAGATCCAGCAGGGCCAGGGTGATCAACGCCACGCCGTGGCAGTGATCGGCGACGCTTTCTGGGGCAGGCACGCCGCGCTGGGCCCAGCCGGTCCGCGGGGTGGTCTTCAGGCGGTTGGCGCGGATCAGCAGGTCGGTCATGGTGTCGGAGGTGCTCGGGGTCATCGTTCCGCTCCCGGAAAATCATCGACGTTCAATTGCCTGGCTCTCTCCGTCCAGGATGAATCCGCACTCCAGGCCGGATCCGGCCGCAACATACCACGGGGCGTCCCCGGGTTCACCATGTGGATCCCCGCCGCCGGCCGGTCCTTCCTGGCAGGCATCCTGGACTCATGGTATCCCCTGGACCTTTCCCGCCGCCCCCGTCCGTGGTAATCTTGCCCGTCTGCAGATCCGAATCTCCCACCCCAGCCAGGAGACGATCCCGTGCGCGTGATCCTACCCTTCCTCATGTGCCTCAGCTACGCCTGTGCGGTCTTCACCCCCGGCGTCCTGGTCGCCGACCCGTCCCTGCCCCCCGGCGAGTCCCCGCCGCCCACGCCCGTCACCCGCCTGGCCGACGCCGGGACCGCGGACGACCACGGCGGCGCCGACCTGGTGGTGGTTCTGGACAAGGCGGTGAACAAGGTCAAGCCCAGCGGGGTGACCTACGTGGACGCCTACCGTCTGGTCAAGATCCTGACCCCGGCCGGCTGCCGGGACAACGGGGTGCTCAAGTGGCATTACGACCCCCAGAGCAGCCACGTGGAAATCCGCAAGGTCTCGATCATCCGCGACGGGGAGTACATTCCCGTGGACGTCGCGGGCATCCACGACCTGCCGGCCCCCCAGGCGGCGATCTACTGGCGCGACCGCATCAAGACCCTGCAGCTGCCGCGGCTGCAGGTCGGCGACGGCATCGAGGTCATCAGCTTCCGCAAGGGATTCACCTACGCGCTGCTTGCCGAAGGCGGACCGGGAGGGGCCGCCGGCGCGCAGCAGCAGGAGGCCTTCGAGGACACCGAGGAGGACGACTCCCGGTACATCCCGCCCATGCCCGGCGAGTACTTCGACATCGTCCTGTTCCAGGAAGAGGCTCCGATCATGGAGAAGCGCTACGTCCTGCGGCTGCCGCCCGACAAGC
>JAHJTW010000345.1 GCA_018829565.1 bacterium
CCGTTCGCAAATCCTGTATTTCATCGCCGAAAACCTGGACGCCCGCAACGCCGAATTTGCAGGCAGAATCGTGGAAATGACTGGCCGCACGAAGAAATCCGCCCAGGCCGAGGTGGACACATCCGTGCAGCGCCTGTTCACCTATGCTGCCTGGGCCGACAAATACGGCGGCACGATCCAGGAGACCACCCTGCGCGGCATCACGGTGGCGGTCAACGAGCCGGTCGGCGTGATCGGCATCGCCTGTGACAACGAATATCCTCTGTTAGGATTCGTCTCGCTGATGGCGCCGGCCATCGCGCGCGGCAACACGGTGGTGATAATCCCCAGCGAAAAGCATCCGCTCAGCGCCACCGACTTCTACCAGGTGCTGGACACCTCCGACGTGCCGGGCGGCGTGGTCAACATCCTCACCGGTGACCGCGACCACCTGACCAAGACCCTCATCCAGCACGAGGATGTGGATGCGGTCTGGTACTTCGGTTCGGCGGAGGGCAGTTACCAGGTCGAGTACGAGTCGGCGGCCAACATGAAGCGGACGTGGGTCGGATACGGAATCCCCCGTGACTGGATGAGCCGCGAGCAGGGCGAAGGCCATGAGTTTTTGCACGAGGCGACGCAGGTGAAGAATATCTGGGTGCCGACGGGGGAGTAAGCGCGGAGAGAGTATAATAAAAGTAGAGGTGCACGATGGTACTACGTTCAATCGAAGTAACCATAGAAAAAGACGGCACGGTTCGACTTCCCAAAATGGAGAAACTGCCCGCGCGTCGCCGCGCCATCCTGACCATTCTGGATGAGCCGATGCTTGTCGCTGAAACGGCATTGTTAAGCGAAGCCGCACTCGCGGAAGATTGGGATCGCCCTGAGGAGGATAAAGCATGGGCATACCTGCAATCGGACAAGTAGTTCTCGTTCCTTTCCCATTTTCGGATTTATCGCGAACCAAAATGCGGCCTGCGGTTGTGCTTGCCGAAGCGGGACGCGATGATTGGATTCTCTGCCAGGTGACGAGCAATCCGTATGGCGATGAGAGAGCCGTCACGTTGGCGGAAAAAGATTTCCAAAGCGGTTCTTTGCGCGTCACCAGTTATGCGAGGCCAGGGAAATTATTTACGGCGAATGCAAGCCTGGTCGCAGAAACCATTGGATTATTGAAAAAAGCGGCTACCAGGAAATTGATCGAAGGTGTAGTTGAAATGTTGGAGAAAGGTGTTTAGGCACGGCCTGCCGCACGATTGGATGGATCGCGAGCAGGGTGAGGGTCACGAGTTTTTGCACGAGGCGACGCAGGTGAAGAATATCTGGGTGCCGACGGGGGAATAGAGCAGATGATTAGAGATTAGAGAGTAGTGCGTGTTGCGTAAGACCTTCAAGAATGGCTCGGAGGTCTTGTTATTTCACGGTAAAATTGCCCCATGTCTGCCACTGAAAGAAAACTTCGAGTCTTTCTTTGCCATGCTTCACAGGACAAACCATGTTATACGTGAGTTGTATCAGCGACTCAAATCCGATGACAGAAGAAGGTACGTTGAAATCGGAATAAAAATTCGCATTGATATAATTCCGTAGGAGAAAAGAAATTATGGAGAAATCTATTTGGGGCAACATTGAATTTGTCAAAGTGTCTGCTGGGTCATTTTTAATGGGTAGCGAGCATAACGAATTATTTGGTAGTTATGAGAAGCCCCAGCATAGTGTAAATATTCCCTATGATTATTGGATTGCACGTTTTCCAGTGACCAATGGGCAATATGTTGCCAATATGAGATCACATCCTGTGAGCAGTTGGGAAGAAAAGCAAGATCATCCGATTGTGGGTATTACATGGCAAAAGGCTATGGCTTGTTGCAAAGAGTTAAATAACCTTCTTAAGGATTTAATACCACAAGGATTGATCTTGCGCTTACCGACCGAGTCCGAATGGGAAAGAGCGGCGCGCGGTATAGACGGTCGAAAGTGGCCTTGGGGAAACGAGTTTGACAAGAATAACTGTAACTCGGCTGAAGGTCACAAAGGTGATACAACGCCTGTAGGTTTATATTCACCACGAGGCGATTCTCCGTGTGGTTGTGCCGACATGGCAGGTAATGTTTGGGAATGGTGTCATTCGTTTTATAAGGATTATCCTTACCAGATTAATGATGATCGTGAGAATGAGAAACTAGACTTTGTTGGTCATGCTCTCCGTGGCGGTTCTTTCTTTTTTGATTCCAATTATGCGCGTTGTGCGGCTCGCATTAGAGGCGATCCCAGTTTCGATGGCAAATATTGCGGTTTTCGCGTGGTGGTTTCCATTCCTCTTTCGTAATCTTCTTGATTTAGAACAGGGAATGTATAACTTGGTCTGACTGAGAAAGGAGACGATAATATGGCGACAGATATACTCACCCTTTCCAATGGCATGGAATTCATGCACGTTCCCGCAGGAAAATTTTTGATGGGAAGCACTGAAGAAGATAAATCGGCTTCTAGTGATGAACATCCCCAACATACAGTTGACATCCCTTACGATTACTGGATAGCACGCTTTCCGATCACTAACAAGCAATATGATGCTTTTTCAGGTGAAAAAGGAGGGCCTCCGCCTTTTGTTCGGGAGAAGGGACTTATTATGTGGTGGAATAATGTTCCAGCCGGGATTAGTTGGACAAGTGCAATGGCTTATTGCAAGAGGTTGAACCATATCTTGGATGGGAAATTACCACAAGGATCAGTTCTGCGCCTACCCACCGAAGCCGAATGGGAGAAAGCCGCGCGTGGCACTGATGGACGCTTGTATCCCTGGGGCAATGAGTTTAGTGAGGAAAAGTGCAACGCTTACAAGAGTGTTTTAGCGCCTGTTGGTTCATATTCTCCGTTAGGCGATAGTCCCTATGGCTGTGCTGACATGATAGGCAACGCCAAAGAATGGTGTCATTCACTTTACAGCCCGTACCCTTACAAATCATACGATGGTCGTGAAGATGAAAAAGATTCTGGCGCTCGCGTCTTGCGCGGGAGTTCGATTATGAGAGATGGAAACGAGGCGCGTTGTGCGGCGAGATGGAGTATGGCACCAAACGACTGGCTAATAAACATTTCTAGTTTTCGTCTTGTTCTCTCCCCCTTCCCAAAGAAGAGGGGAGTACTAGATTTGCTAAAACTTCGTGCTCCATCGTATCCTTTGTGGTGAAAGTCTATCTCAGTACGTTTAAGCCCTTCGGACTGGAGGAGACTGTTCGCGCGATTGGATGGATCGCGAGCAGGGCGAAGTCCACGAGTTTTTGCATGAGACCACACAGGTGAAGAATATCTAGGTGCCGACGGGGGAATAAAATCCTATGTGCAATTGCCGAATGCGTCGTGGAATCCTAAGCGACTATTATTTTCTCTGCGTCAAAGTCTTTTATTTTTTCTAATAATTTGTCCATATCTTCAAGGGGTGTGTTCGCTGGAACTTCCAATCTTGCACCACTCTTTGTTTGAAACACTATCTTTCCCTTCCCCTTTCTGTTTTGCGATTTGTAGCAGACCAGAGACTAATGTGCCCAAACTGGTACCGACAACGCTGACTATTGCTATCAAGATGGTTGGGTCAATGCTGGATCGGTATTTGGATATCGGTCTTTTTATATCTAGCGAAATGCCAGAAGCTTTCCACTCAGGTTGGCTTTCCAACACTGTTTTTATCTCATCAAGGGAAATGGTCTCAGATGTGATTTCGATATTATTCATATTAGAATTTCCTTCAAGCGGATTTTAACAACTATAACGCGTCTCCAATTACTTGAAAAGTCGCCCAGTCGAATAGATCAAATGGCGACTCGCCTCTTTCTTTGAGATCGTTGATCGCCTCTTTGAATATTGGTAATACATGGATGCTGAATTCATCTCCGCTTTGAGCGCGAATTTGGCAACGTTCCCTGTATTTTTGCAATAATTCAATGTATTCATGAGGCTTGGATGTTTTCATCCATTTTTGGGTTTCCGCCATTGCACTTGCAATAGACAACGGCTTTGCCCCCAACCAAGTTCGATAGAAGCCGACAGAAAATATGAGTGCGGCTAAATCTTCAACTTTCCACAATGAACCGATCACTGCTTTAGCACCGCTGCTAATAAATGCGGATGGCAAACCTATATATTCATCCGACATGCTTGGTTGAAAATCGAACATCGTAGTTGTACAACCAGATAGCACTGCCAGATTTAGATTTGGAAAGAAATTTGGCGACCAAATGTCCTTCAGTCTAATTTTTCTTGTTTTGGCCAATCCCAATCCAGATTCGGATGGGTTTCCCCATTTGTATTCTGCGTGCCCACAGTAATGAAGTAAATTGGTTCTCTTTATACTTTCAAGTAGCGCGCCTTTCTCCATTTTGGAGCCATCTAAAACCCTAACGGATTTGTATACAAATCTAAGCATATCTGCAACAATCCAGGTCTCCAGTTCAACGAATCTCAGACCTGTTGGGTCAGCAAGAACAACAGCATCTTCTAATTCTCCATGAGGCCTTATCCGCGCTTTATACCAAGTTAAGGCGCTAGGTGCATAAGAATACTTATATCTTCCTAATGTGGCAGAAAACTCGCGCTCGTTTTTACCTATTATGCTCGCATGCATGGGAAATAACTTGAGATCATCTTGCAGAACAAATATTACATTCTCAATCTCTTTATTCTGTAAAAAACGGTCTACCTTTTTCCAAAATTCTTCGTTCACCGTAAAAGCCATTTTGAGGAACCATTGAAAATCATATAATCGCGCAAGTGGCCTCGCTGTAAACGGATTGTCAGAGGGATCATCTCGACTTCGCCTTAACAAGCATCCTAGCCAACTCCCTGGCATGACCCCATCCAGACGGCCTCTAGACGCTGTCCGCAAATTTCTGATGTTTAGGCCATTGAGTTCTATCGCTTCAAAAGTCGTTCGAAACGGTACGGCACTTCTTGAAAGAAGAAAGGCTACAGATCCCTGTGTAGTAATTGCCAGTTCGATAATAGCCGTCTTTCGAGGCAATGCTTTTACAATTTCCTTGTAGTCGAATGTGTCCTGAAATATGTGGGGCGCATTTCCCCGAATTCTATTTATTACTTTTTTCCGCCTATGGATTAATTCCTCCAACGTTTTTAACTGGAAAATCTCGTTTGCGGGTCGTGAAGAATGTGCATCTTCAATTATTTTTTGAACCCTTTGAATTTCATTGCTAATCGCCAATGCTTCATCCTTATCTTCTTTGTTCAACAAAGCTAATTCCTGATATCCTAGCGTCTCTCGAATTCGTCTGGCTTTCCCCATTTCAATCACATTCAACGCTTCTTTGATCCTCCCTACTTTTGCTAACGCAAAAGACGCATTTGAGTATAAATGACCAGCTTCCTGCAAGTCAATATCGTCGGTTTCCGCAAGCACTTTATCTTTTGATACTTGAAGCAAAGCATCCTGATAAAGAGCGGAGTCGGCATCAATCGCGACACTGTATCCATCAACTGCCCTCGGCCAATCCTGGAGTTGGAGATTTAAATCACCTATTCTTTGCCCCATTCGTCGCGCAAGAACAGGTTCGGTTTCTGGGGTTAGTACTTTCAAAGCGCAAGTATAGTGTTCAATAACTTTTGGAAAATCATTGGTTTTGTTAAATGGGCGTGGAAACCCAAATCTATCAGCTAAAATTTCTCCTAAAGAAAACTCCTGTGCGTTTAGCAGCAGATCAAGATAACCTGTTCCAATATTATAATGTGTGCGTGCCCAATCCATGAGATTGTTTTGTGTTTCATAAATCTCCAAAGCTCGATGTAAATATTCAATTCCGTGTTGTACATTTTCTTTATGATCTCCCTCTTTGCTGCGTTGTAATGCAATGCCCCGATTGCAAAAAAATTCAGCCTGATCATCAGCGGGTATTTTATCAATAATAGGTGTTAATTTTGAAACGACATCAGCCTCAACGTGTGCTTGAACATCATTAGAGAAAGAGATCGTTGCCTCCTCTATTGATTTTTCTAGTTCTTCTTGGATTTCTAATCCATGCTGTTTGAAACCTTTTTCAAGATCCGCTAATGAAAGTTTATCCTCGTTTACCAATCGTTCTTCCTTAATTATCAACCGTTTAACGTCATCACCTTTTAATCCGCACATACCAAGATCGCTCAGTGCCGCATTTATGTTGAGGTTTAGGCGAGCCCAATCGCGAGGATGATCAACTTGTGTAAAAACCTTAAGCGCATTATTGAAACATACAATTGCCCTCGCTAAAAACCTTGTTCGTTCTTGGATGTTTTCTGGCTTATTATCTGCATAAGCACTTCCGAGGTTTACTTGAGATATAGCCCAACCTTCTGGATGTTTTATCTCATGAAAAAACTTCAAAGCCAGTGTTAGATGATAAAACGCCCTTTGTGAATTTGTAAATTTATCTCCTGCCAAACGATTAGAGTACGCTTTTCCGAGGTGGCCATGAATTGATCCCCATAAAATCTCGCCCTGTTCAAAAGTGGTCAAATCCAGTTGATCTATCCTTGGCATTATTTCTAATGCCTTCTCCAAAAGCTCTATTGCTTTTTCGAGGTGTTTTCTTCTGCTGTTCGTATTGTCTTCTGATAGTCTTATGGAAAACAAGTTGCTTATATATGCCCATTGTAATGGTTGTTGCTCCAGACTTATCCGTTCCAGAATACTTTCATAAACTCTCAATCCCTCAAAATAGTTTTCTGCCTTCATCTTGTCATCGAAGATTTTTTCTGCTTCTGAAATTAGAGCAAGAATAGCGTCGGGCAAGTCAATAAATTTGTCTTGGAAATCAAAATTCCCTTGATTAGCGGCAAGAAAAGATGCAGACTCGGGAAACTCTTTTAACAAAGCCTTGTAAACATCTACAATCTCTGCTTCACTCTTGCTCATAATATCCTGCAGACCGTTGACCAAACAGTTCATTCGTTTGGGAACATCTTCGTAGTTTGGCGTTGTTCTACGCAAGGCTGATCTTAGATTCTTTATGTATCCATAACATCGTTTCAGGACATTCGCATTTTCGATAAAGCCAATATCGTTTTGAACTCGGATCACTTCGGGCATTGAGAAATAAATCAAGTCAGATACCAATACGGGGTTGTCTCGCATCACTTGTAGCATCTCAATTGGAGAACTTGCTTCACCAAGCAATCGGATTATTTCATCAACATCTATTTTTACGTTCCTGTCGTCAGCTTCGATATAAATAGGGATGAGAGGGAATGCACGTTTTTCTATTTCATTCCTAACCACTTGAAGCGGAATGCCATTCTCAAAATCCGAGACAACATCTACTATTATGTCTCGAACCAAGCGATGTGCTTGACGCAAATATCCAACAGGTCCATAATTTCCAGGCGGAAAAAGATACCCAAATACTTCTTGATAACTGGTATCTAATATTCGTATAAATTCCTTTGAGTAAATACCTGATGCATACATCACTCGTTTTGAAAACACCTCAATAGGTATAGACTTTCCTTCCACTTTTTCTAGTGGATTGACTATTGATTGCAATGGGTGATAGTTGGAATAAAAGCCGAGAATCTTCCCTGCTCTTTCTTCAAATTCTCCAAAACTGGCAATTCTGCTGTCAACTAATGTAAAGTAGCGGGCAATATCCATATTCGCAAGATGTGCCCACTCTTCTGTCTTTGCCCCACGCAGATATGAAAGAATTTCTTCTTCATTCTCGGAAATTTCTTTGCAAAAGCGGGATAAAAAAATATTTCCCGTTTCCATGTCTGGAATAAAAATGAAACCAAGTGCAATACCAGCAAGTGGCAATTTAGATGGGATAAAACCCATTGTCAATGGAAGTAAGATTGTTTCTACATCATCATGTCCAAACTCACCAAGGGGATCTAGTATCTTCATAGACTTACCTCCAAATGACTATAGTGACACAATTCTCAAAGCCATTATAGCATTTTGTCGCCAATGAATCTTGGTTGTACACGAGAGTTTACATTTGTGTGAGCGAAGGATTTGGTCAACAGACTCTGTCACGGATTCACGGACGGAAACGGATGGACGGCGCGCAAATGGGAGTCGCTTCGGGGTGGGTGGGCTTGTCCACTTCGACAGGCTCAGTGCAACGCCTGGGCGGGTTCTGGGTTTCGGCGAGCGTGTCTGTGGGGGGAAACCATCCGCGAATGAAAAACCACGAATAAACGAATAGATGATGTGCAAATGGGAGTCGCTTCGGGGTGGGTGGGCTTGTCCCTGCGGCGGGTTGTGGGTTTCGGCGGGTGTGTCTGTGGGGGAAAGCCGTCCACGAATGAAAACCACGAATTCACGAATGGATGATGTGCAAATGGGAATCACTTCGGACTGGGCGGGCTTGTCCACTTCGACAGGCTCAGTGCAACGCCTGGGCGGATTCTGGGTTTCGGCGGGCGTGTCCGTGGGGGGAAAGAAAGGATGAAGGATGAACGAATGGATAATGCGTAGCGGTCTCTTGGATGAGTGTATAATCAGGGCAGAGCGAAAGGTAACATAAAATGATTGCCGTTAACCCCCAAACCGTTTTGAAAATGCTTCGTCAACTTCCGCCAAGCGAGCAGTTGAAGGTCATTTCACTTGCTTTGCCTGAGATCGAGAAAAGCCTTGGTGAAAAACAGGTCCGCGCCCGTAAATCCCTGCGCGGGTTATGGGCTGGAGCCAACATCACTTCCAAGGATATTTCCGAGGCGCGCAAGGAAATGATGCGTAACTTCCCGCGGAGCGATATTTGATGACCGATTACGTAGCCGATACTCATGCCCTGATCTGGTATCTGGAAAACAGTCCTCGCCTTGGTTCACAAGCCCGCGCCGCCTTTGACGCCTGTGACCGAGGCGAGATTCGCATTTACGCGCCGACCATCTGTCTGGTTGAAATTGTTTACCTGATGGAGAAGGGACGC
>JAHJTW010000143.1 GCA_018829565.1 bacterium
AGGTTTTGCGTGAAGTGGTAGCACATTTTTTCCGGATTCTCAAGGCGGTGCGATTCTCATGGACATTGCCGAGGTTCTCAAGCACACCTCTCCCGGCCTCTTCCTTCCCGACCTCAAAGCCACGGACAAGCAATCCGCCCTCACCGAGCTGGTCGAAGGCCTCCTCTCCGGAACCGACATCCAGAACGCCGACACCATCATGCAGATGCTGCATAGCCGCGAGGCCCTGGGCAGCACCGCGGTCGGCCCCGGCGTCGCCTTCCCCCACGGCCGGACCCTCGCCGTGCAGCGGCTGACGATCCTGATCGCCCGTTCCGCCGCCGGCGTCGATTTCGACTCGGAGGACGGCAAGCCCACCCACCTGTTCTTCGTCCTGGTCGCCCCGCCCCAGGATTCCGGCCACCAGTACATCAAGTCCCTCGCGGCCCTGATCGACCGCATCCAGGACCCTGATCTGCGGGCCAGGCTGATGGACGCCGGGGACTACGAAACCTTCTGCACTGCGATGAGGGGGGAATGATCATGCATCCCCAGTTGCAACTGCTGGTCGCCCTGCAGGACATGAACGAGATGATCCGCGAGGTCGAGGAGAAGGGGCCCGAGCTCGAGGGCATGGGCTTCAAGTACGCCGGGCTGGACGATCTGCGCAAGGCCCACGAAGAACTCGAGGCCCAGATCGATCCCCGCCTGATGAGCTCGTTCAAGCGTCTGGTCGGAAAGTTCGGGCACGCCGTGGTCCCCGTCGTGGGCAACAACTGCACCGGTTGCTTCGCCCAGATCCCGCCTTCCTTCGTCAGCAAGACGAACGCCGACCGGGTGCAGAAATGCGAAAGCTGCGGACGCTTCCTCTACTGGCCGTAGGGAGCGTCCGCAGCCCGTTTTCTTCCGGAGCTATTCGTCGGCGCCGCTGAAGACGCCGGCGTTCGCGACCACCTGCGTGATCTCCTCGACGATCTGCTTCTTCTCACCGCCGTCGTCCTTGACCCCCAGGTCGTCCTTGGTCCAGCGGGATTCGGGGAAGGGTCCGAGGCTCTCCAGCTCCTCCCAGCTCGTCACGCCGGTCTCCTTGCGGAAGACCAGTTCCTGCGAGGTCTCGTCGACGGCGACGGTGATCAGATCCCCCTTGCGGATCTGGTCGGAGCAGATGTAGTGCGAGATCGGGGTGACGATCTCCTTCTCCACCACGCGCTTGAGGGGCCGGGCGCCGTACTGGACGTCCTTCCCGGCCTCCACCAGGCGGGCCTTGGCCTCGTCGGTGATCTCGAGGAGGAAAGGCTCGTTGCACAGCAGCGAGCGGTGGTGCACCTGGCCGATGAGGATGTCCAGGATGCTGTAGAGGTGCGGCTCCTTCAGGGTGTGGTAAGTGATGATGTCGTCGAAGCGGTTGAGGAACTCGAAGGGGAACACCTTCTTGGCCGCCCGCAGCGCGGCGTCCTCGATGTCCTTGTCCATCCGGGCCTCGTCCTTCCCGGACGTGAAGCCGATGTTCGTCTGGCCCAGGTGGGCGCCCATGGCCTCGCTGCCCACGTTGGTCGTCAGGATGATGATGGACTGCCGGAAGTCGACCTCTTCGTTGTTGCCCAGCACCACTGTCCCGTCCTCGAGGATGCCCAGCAGCAGGTTCCACAGCTTGGGGTGGGCCTTCTCGATCTCGTCGAACAGGACGATGGACAGGTACTTCTCCGATTCGGGCGGGAAAAGGCGGCTCAGCTTGCTGTCGCTTTCGCTGACCATGCCCGACTGCTTCTCGAGGGCCTTCTTGTGGTGGCGGTCCAGGTTCTCCTGGGCCAGCAGCGGCCGGATCTCGCCGCCGACGTAGCCCGGCGGCGAACCCAGCAGCTTGGAGATGTTGTAGTGGGCGGAATATTCCTGGCAGTTGACCCGCGTGTAGGCCCGCTTGTTGCCGAAGATCGTCTCGGCCAGGGCCCGCACCGTCTCGGTCTTGCCGACCCCCGTCGGCCCCATGAACATCATGGTCAGGAGGGGGCGTTCGGGGTCGTGGACTCCCGCGATCAGGCGGCTGAAACTATCGGTCAACTTGTCTATGGCCTGGGGCTGCCCCACCACCATCTTGTTCATGTGGACGGCGAAGCGCAGCAGCTGCTCGTTGCGTTTTTCCTTGCGGAGGGTCTTCACGTTCATGACCGCCTTGTCATCGGCGCCGGGCGCCTGGGCCAGGACTTCCATGTCCCGGGGCGGAAATGAGGTCCGCCCCTGGCCAGTTCTTCGACCGGCCAGGGGCGGGCTTGAGGCTAAAAGGCTGTCAAGGCGGATTTTGCACCATTCGGCAAAAAAATCACGATTCCGGCAAATAAGCCTGCTTCAGGTAGTCGGCCTGGGGCGTTCCGGGCTTCTCGACCCAACGGTTGTCCACCCGCGGCCGCACCGGCGAGTGCTTCGTGATGTAGAACTCGACGGCCTCGGCGGTGGTGATCCGGGTCGGCGTGATGTCCGTGGCGGGGATCGTCGTCAGGAATTCCAGACCGCTGTTCCCCTCCATGAGGAAGCTCGTGCAGACCGTCTTGTAGATGCGATCGGGATCCCAGGGCTCGCCGCCCACGAGCAGCTTCACCACCCGATCGTAATCGGGCCGGGTCGGGTCGTAGGCCATCTCCACCCCGGACAGGCAAAGCCCCCCGCTGCGGCCGGCCACCTTGCGCTCGATGATCCGGCGCAGCATGCGGCCGTCCAGCCGCACCTCGACCAGCTCGTTGCCAAAGGGCAGCACGCTGAAGATGTCACGGGTGGTCAGGTCGCCGGCGGGCAGGTCGGCCCGCAGGCCGCCCAGATTCTGGAAGCTGAAGTCGGCGTCGAAGTACTCCCGCATGGCGTCGGTCACGAGGTTGCCCACCAGGTTGGAGCCCGGACCGCCGCGGCCCAGGGCGATGGCGGACGACCCGATGACCTTCTTCATCTCGGCCTCGGCTTCCTCGTGATAGGGACGGATGATCTCGGTGGTCTCCTCGTCGGGCCAGATCTCGTCCTCGAACAGGGTGATCAGGGTGCCGCGGTCATGGGAGCCCTCGTACCCCACCAGGGTCCTGGTCTTGCGGTCGACGAGCAGGACGGCGTGGCCGATGCTCGAACCGTTGCCGAAGCTCTCGAAGCACATGGTGTGGTTCACCGGATCGATCCAGGGTTCGTGGTAACCCCGGTGGGTGTGGCCGCCCACGGCGAAGTCGATGCCCGGCACCTCGTTGACCAGTTCCATGAGGTTCTTGCCCCCGTAGGAATGGTTGCTGCCGTAGGTGCCCTGCAGCTCGCCGGCGGTCTCGGTTTCCGTGCCCCCGGTGATCTGCTTCCAGCCCTCTTCCGGGTCGTAGGGCAGGCCCTCGTGGATGGCCAGGAAGATGATGTCCGCGCCCTCGGCCTTCAGCCTGTCCCGATGCTCGATGAGCTTGTCCGCCATGGGCAGGAAGTCCAGACCCTCGATGTTCTGGGGGAAGGACATGACCGCGGTGCTGGGGGTGGTGATCCCCACCACGCCGATCTTGACTCCCTGGTAATCCAGCATCAGGGTGGGCTGCAGCCAGTCGGGCAGCTCTCCGGTGTCCTTCTCGATGATGTTGGCGCTGAGCCAGGGGAAGTCCGACATGCGGGCGAGCCGCTCGGTGTTGGCCCGCCCCATGTCGAAGTCGTGGTTGCCGGGCACCGTCAGCTGGTAACCCATGGCGTTGAAGTACTTG
>JAHJTW010000144.1 GCA_018829565.1 bacterium
CTTCCGGAAGAGGAGGGGGGTGAAATTATCTTTGAGCATTAAATACCAATTCGAGTCCTCCCGCCAACCATTCGCCGGGATTTTGAACAGACTCCTGAATCTAGCGGCGAGTGGTTCAAAAAATCGAGCATTGTTTGAAAACTGGTCAATAAATGGAGACAAGGCTCACGGAAATGTGAATGTAAAAGTCTTGTGACGGCATTTTGAGCCCTGATAAACTCAGTCCTGGCTGGACACGGTCCGCCGACGGCCTTCCAGCCGCAGCTTCACCCGCTGCGACAATCATATCCGTTCGGAATAGCATCGACCAAGGAGGTGGCCACCGGCTGCGGCGGCTGCGCGCTGCTGCAGGCCTCAGGGTTTTCTGTTTTTCTCGCCGACCAGAAAACAAACCGAGGGAGTAGACATGATAAGAATGACCAACGCACGCTTATGCGTGTTCGTCCTGGTATCCATGATCCTGGCTGCGAGTGCGGCCATGGCTCTGGAACCGGGAACGCCCCGTCCCTTCGCACCGGTCCAGGAAGGGTTCTCGCCCTCCGCCTCCTACGAACTTCCCTACCATCCCGAGCGTATCCTCATCAAGTTCAAGCCCGAGTCCCTCGAGGGGTCCGGTCTCGACATCGCCCAGGAGAAGGGGGCCCTCGTGCCCGACGCCCGCACGGGGATCGTCTCGGTGGACGCCCTGTGCGACGCGGCCGGGGTCAAGCGCATCAGCCGTCCCTGGATCGCCGTGAAGAAGGGCAACCTGGCCAACGAACTGGGCCTGGACCTGTGGTACATGCTGGAGACCGACGGGGGCCAGGATGCACTGGATCTCGCCGGCCGATTCTCACGCGATCCCAGCGTCGCCGAGGCGACCGTCGACTGGCGGGCCTTCCCCGCCGCGGTGCCCAGCGATCCCATGCACTACCTGAACTGGGAGCACAACAACACCTCCCAGATGCTCAGCTACGACTGGTCCACCCACAGCCACGAGAACGGATCACCGGTGGGCACCGTGGGCTTCGACGCCAACGCCCATGCCGCCTGGGACAACGCCCAGGGCTATGGCAACAGCGGCATCGTCATCGCCATCATCGACAGCGGCGTGGAGGCCGGGCATCCCGACCTTCGCCAGGTGGCGGGCTACGACTACGGCGACAACGATTCCAACGCGGATGACAACAGCTCCAGCCCCGGCCACGGCACCGCCTGTGCCGGCGTGGCTGCCGCCATGGTGAACAACGGCCTGGGGACCGCCGGCGTCGCCGGCGGTTCCAGCATCATGCCCCTGAAGGTGGCCAACAGCGCCGGCTCGATGTACTTCTCGTCCATCCAGAACGCCCTGTACCATGCCGCGGACAACGGCGCGGAAATCGCCAGCATGAGCCTCGGCGCCGCCATCAGTTCCGACTCCGCCACCGATGCCGCCCTGGCCTACGCGTACAACGCGGGGGTGACCTTGCTGGCCGCCACCGGCAACGAGAACGCCTCGACGATCAGCTATCCGGCCATCAACCAGTACGTGATCGCCGTCGGCGCCGCCTCGCCGTGCGGAGACCGCAAGCGGTCATCCAGCAGCAGCGCCGAGGTGAACTCCGGCGTGAGCACCGATCCCAACGGTTACACCTGCGATGGTGAACGCTGGTGGGGATCCAACTACGGGACGACCACCCAGGGCGCCGCCTCGGCCGTGGACGTCATCGCTCCGACGATCCTGCCGACCACCGACCTGCTGGGCGCGGCCGGCTATGACGGCAGCGACTACAGCAAGTGGTTCAACGGCACGTCGTGCGCGACCCCGTACGCCGCGGGCGTGGCCGCGCTGGTCAAGGCCGGCAATCCGTCCTTCACCCCGGCCCAGATCCGCGACCGCCTGCGCAGCACCGCGCAGGACGTCGTCAACGTGGAATCCGGTTCCGGCTGGGACCGCTACACCGGGTACGGCATGGTGGACGCAGCGGCGGCCACCGGCGGCGGCACCACGCCGACCGACGCGGTCACCGTGACCTATCCCAACGGCGGCGAGACCCTCACCGCCGGGGATGTGGCCACCATCACCTGGAGCTGGACGGGTACCTTCACCACCGTCGCCATCGAATACAGCCTCAACGGCGGTTCGACCTGGTCGTTCATCACGTCCTCGACGACCAATGACGGCTCCTACGGCTGGACGGTTCCGACCAGCGCGACCACCCAGGCGCGGATCCGCATCACCGGCGGCACCGCCCAGGACGCCAGCAACAGCAACTTCACCATCGACGTGCCTTCCGCCGGCGGTTACGCCACCCTGCCCTACAGCGCGGGTTTCGAGGGAGGCGCCGTCGACCAGTACTGGACCACCGCGTCGACCAACGTGGGCCGGGTCCTGGTCACGACGACCAACACGCCCCACGGCGGCAGCTACCACCTGACGATGGACAGCGCCACCAACGGCACCTACTGCCTGAACGAGGCCTGGCTGCACCTGGACCTCGCGGGCCAGAGCCAGGTCGACCTCGGCTTCTGGTGGAAGGATTTCGGAGATGAGACGCACAGCCAGGACGGCGTGTACTTCTCCAGCAACGGCGGCAGCACGTTCGTCAAGGTCCAGGACCTCAACGGCGCCAGCTACTCGAACAACGTCTGGCGCCAGTTCGCCCTGGACGTGGACGCCCTGGCGTCCGCCAACGGGCTGTCGCTGAGCAGCACCTTCGTGGTGAAGTTCCAGCAGTACGACAACTACCAGATCGCCACCGACGGGTTCGCCTTCGACGACGTCAGCGTGGCCGGCTCGACCCCGCCCGCCGATGCGGTGACGGTGACCTACCCCAACGGCGGCGAGACGCTCACCGGCGGCGGATCGGCCAACATCACCTGGACCTCCGCGGGCACGTTCACGACCGTGAACATCGACTACTCGACCAACGGCGGTACGAACTGGACCTCGATCGTGACCGGGACGGCCAACGACGGTTCGTACACCTGGTCGGTGCCGGCGGTTGCCACGACGCAGGGCCGGGTGCGTGTCACCGGCGGATCGGTCAGCGACACCAGCAACGCGAACTTCACCATCGAGTACACTCCGCCCGCGGGCGACTACGCCACCCTGCCCTACAGCACGGGCTTCGAGGGCGGAGCGGTCGACCAGTACTGGACCACCGCCTCCACGGCCGTCGGCCGCGTCCGGGTGACGACGTCCTACACGCCGCACGGCGGCAGCTACCACCTGACGATGGACAGCGCCACCAACGGCACGTACAGCCTGAACGAGGCCGTGCTGCACCTGGACCTGGCCGGAGAATCCCAGGTCGACCTTTCCTTCTGGTGGAAGGAATTCGGCGACGAGACCCACAGCCAGGACGGGGTGTACTTCTCGGCCAACGACGGCGCCACCTACGTCAAGGTCCAGGACCTCAACGGCGCCAGCTACAGCAACCAGACCTGGAACCAGTTCACCCTGGACGTCGACGCGCTGGCGGCGGCCAACGGCCTGACCCTCGGTTCGACCTTCCTGGTGAAGTTCCAGCAGTACGACAACTACGTCATCTCCACCGACGGTTTCGCGTTCGACGACGTCTCGGTGACCGTGGGCGGCGGCGGAGGAGGCGGGTCCGCCATCACCGCCGAGACCGAGCCCAACGGGGACACCGCCTCGTCCAACGGGCCCGTCGGCGACGGCGTGGCCGTGAGCGGAGCCCTGACCTCGAGCACGGACGACGATTACTTCTGGTTCGACGTCACGACCGCCGGGAACATCAACATCAGCGTGGCCATCGGCGGCAGCGCCGACCTCGATTGGTACCTGTACAACAGCAGCGGCACCCAGGTCGATCGCGGCTATACCGTCAGCAATCCGGAAGCGGGCAGCTACACCGCCTCGGTGGGCCGCTACTACCTGCGGGTCGATGGCTACCTCGGAGCCACCAGCAGCTACACCTTGACCGTGACGGGGGGCCTGGCGCCCCTGGCCGAGGCTGTGGAAAAGGCCGATCTGCCCATGGCCTTCAGCCTGAAGCAGAACGCGCCGAACCCGTTCAACCCGGCCACGACCATCAAGTTCGACATCCCGAAGACCAGCCCGGTCAAGCTGCGCATCTACGACCAGCGGGGCCGTCTGGTGCGGACTCTGGTGGACCAGGTGATGCCCGCCGGGTCCCAGTCGGTGATGTGGCACGGCCTGGATGACGCCGGACGGCAGGTCACCTCGGGCGTCTACCTGTACCTGATCGAGGCGGACGGATTCCGCGACACGAAGAAGATGACTCTCTTGAAGTAGAGGCTTCGACGAGCCTCGCCCGCGGCCGCCGTGTTCCTCCGGGGATGCGGCGGCTGCTTTTCGCCCGGGGGGCGGGAATGCGGGAGTCGTTGCCTCACAACTCGTCGCGGGTGTACCATGGGTTCTCCGGGATCCTCACCCCCAACCGATCGAGGCGCCATGAACCGAATGCACCGGCTCTGCGCAGGGATCACCCTCGCGGTCCTCGCCCTTTTCTCGTCCGTGAACGCCTTCTCCGACGATTCCCTCAACGACCCTGCGACCGCCCTGGTCATCGTCGACATCCAGGACTTCTACTTTCCCGGGGGCGCCCTGCCCCTGGTCGATCCCGAGCCGGCGGCGGCCGCCGCGGCCCGGGTGCTGGAGCGGTTCCGCGCCGGGAATCTGCCGGTGGTCCACGTGGGACACAACACCCCGCGCGGCAAGGGCTTCCACGATTCGGTGGCGCCGCTGCCGGATGAGATGCTGATCTTCAAGGACGAGGTCAACGCCTTCAAGGGCACGGCGCTCGAGTTCTGGCTGAGGGAGCAGCGGATCAGGCGCGTGGTGATCTGCGGCATGCAGACCCACATGTGCGCCGAGGCTGCGGCGCGCCAGGCGTCCGACCTGGGTTTCGAAGTCATCATGATCGCGGACGCCTGCGCGACCCGGGATCTGACCTTCGGCGACCGGACGGTGCCGGCGGCGGAGGTCCATGCCGCGACCCTGGCCACCCTGGACGGGTTCTACGCCGAGGTGATGACGGCGGACGAGTTCCTGGCCGCCTATCCCTGATCCCCGTCCGCCGCGTTCGCCCTCGGTGCTCAGTGCCCCGTACATTCGACGGGGGGCGATTGAGGCGTCGCCGCCGTCCAGGACGTGGCATAGGGGATCAGGGTGGATCCTGCCTGGATGGTCCCGTCAGGATTCATGTTCCCGCTGATGTAGACGCTCACCAGCACCGGCAATTCCTCCAGGTGGGGCGGCGCTTCGGGATTGGACTTGTCGGTCACCATGGCCACGGCATCCTCAGAAAAATTGGCCTGGATGATGAACGTTCCCTCGCTGGGCTTCATGGTGACGGTCCCGAAAAACATCTCCTGATCCCCGAGGTGGACAGAGACCGACCTGCTGTTCATTTCCTCGGGATACTCGTAGATGTACTGCGAGGTCTCGAAAATTCCTGAGTAGTTGAATTCGCAGGTGGATTCCAGGCTGAACAGGGTGCTGGTCCACCCGTATTCCGGGAAGGGATCCAGGTTGGGCATGGGGCGCTCGTCGACGATCTCCGCCCGCCACCTGGCGTTCATGGCCAGCTCAAAGTCGGGGCCCCTGCCGCCCGAGGAGAAGGTCCCCTGGACCTGGATCTCCGGCGCCCAACGGGACAGGGGATGCGGATTGCTGCGCCGCCCCGCGGTCTCGACCACGACGTATCCGTGCGTTGAGCTCTCCAGTTCGAGGGTGATCTCGTCGTTCTCCCAGCCCAGGGCGCCCAGCACCGACTTGCGTCCCTTGTCGAGATCGGGGTTGCTCGCAATGGTGACGTCGCCCGGCTCGTTCCCGAAATTCCCCAGCAGCTTCAGTTCCTCCGTGCCCGCCTCGGGATCGACGTGGACGATCAACTGCCCGATGGACGGCCGCAACAGCAACTCGCCATTGCCCTGCGTGAAGTCGTGGAGTTCCAGGACGGCGCCGTAGGGGCCGCGGGTGTCGATATGGTATCCCTTGGTCTGGAGAGCGACGAAGACGTCGGTCAGGGGCGCAGGCCTGATGGGGGGCGTTTCCTGAGGAATGGCGGTGATGGAGCCCGGGATGTCCCCGAGCAGATGGCCGAACAGATAGTCCCCCGCCTCCATGGCGGAGTAGTCGAAGACGGAGTGGGTCCAGCCCAGGAAGGCCTGCACTCCCAGGAGCCCCGCGGTCACGGACATGGGCGGGGGCCCGTTTGATGAGGTGCGCTTGGCGGACTGGCAGGCGTCCACGAACATCAGGGTGTGGCTCGGGAAGGAACCGTTGCTGGCTCCGACGAGGCGGTTGCTCACAACGTAGTTCGTCCATTCGGACTGGTCGAGTTCGCCGGCCGCTTCGAAGATGGCGCGGGCGTGGCTGATGGATCCGTCGACCAGTTCCCCCGATGCGAAGTAGAGGGAATCGTGTCGGGCGTCCCGGGGCTGGTTGGTCAGCATGAAGAAGTACTCGCCGTCGGCATGGGTCGCCAGCAGACCGTGCGTGGATATGTAGACGAGGCTGTAGGGGTCGAGGTGCCGGAAATCTTCCACCTGGGGGTCATGGTTGGGAATGACGCCGTATCCCACATCCCCGGCGGTCTCGTTGAATGCCGGGATCTCGGTTGCCAAACCGGGCAAGGTCATGAAGAGGGCCTGCGTGTTCCCGGTCAGGTTCATGTCGTCGATCTTGCGGGGGGCCCGATTCCGGCCGGATTCAGCCGGCAGGGTTTCGCTCGTGGAGATCACAGGCATGAAGAAGGTGGTTCCGTTGATGAACGTGGTCTGCAGATAGGGGGCCTCGTCACCGGGAACCACCCACTCCGCCGCTGCCACGCAGGTGTCCGCCCGCAACTCGGTCGCCACCGCGAGCATGGCGCCGTCCAGACCGAGGGTCTGCAGGTGGTCGGTGAGGGAAGTGGAGGCCCGGTCGATGACGGCGGTGGTCTCGGTGTAGAGGAGGTTGCCGCTGACCGGGTCGGGGTCGTCATCCCCTCCGCCGGGAGAGGTGGGGTTGTCGTCGCTTCCGCCGCAGGAGGCCAGGCTCACCAGGGCCAGGACCACCAGATGGTAGCGCCAACGGTGAGGGGCGGGATCCGGATGGTTGGCCATGACGACTCCAATCATGGAAAGTAAATTATACCAACAAGGTAGAATATTTTGACAAGATTCTATCACAATCAGGCGGAGAGGAAAACCCCCGTGAGTGCCCGTGGGTGCCCGAAAATCCGGGGCCCAGGTTCCACCGGGCGGAGCGCCGCCGGCGGGATTTTCCATTCCCCGTCCGCTCGCACCCTGTGCTAGGATTCCCGGAACGGCCGGCGGGTAATACCCCGGCCGCTTTCACGACCCCGGGGGACGGGGTGGGAAGTGGACGGTGCGGAACCGGGAGGGGACCGTGCGGCGGGGTGGCGGCGAGGGCAGCGATGGAGGCGAGCGCCCACTGGTCGAGGGTCTGCAGGCGCATGATCCAGCGGTAAAAAGTATGCCTGATCAATTTTCCGCCATCCAGCTATGTGCTTCACCGCTTGAAGCCGTTCGTAATGCAGATGCCTTGGTAATCGCAACAGAATGGACGGATTACCGCGCTGTTGATATACAGGAA
>JAHJTW010000145.1 GCA_018829565.1 bacterium
CAAAAGTAGCCGATGCGTTTGTAGGGGAAGGGGAGGCCTGAGAGGTTGTGGTGTGGGCACTTAGGGTTTGGGCAGAAGGGAGGGGCCCATGATTCGGGGCAGGAATTGGAGCTGTCCATGTCCGGCCAGGGGCAAGGCCCGGGCCGGGAACAATCTCGACGGCACAACTGATCCCTTTTGGGGGCGGCTCCTGCGGCGGCGGTTTACCCACGGGCCGCCTGCGGTTATCATGCCGGCTTGGCGCCCCTCCGGACCCCGACGGGAAGGATCCCATGGCCAACCTCCACGCTCTCGACTGGGCCATCATCGCCGCCTACGTCCTGGTGACCCTGCTGCTGGGGCTGTTCTTCCTGCGCCGGGCGTCCTCCTCGAGCGAGGAGTACTTCCTTTCGGGGCGGTCGCTGCCCTGGTGGGTGCTCGGCACCAGCATGGTGGCGACCACCTTCGCGGCCGACACTCCCCTGGCCGTCACCGGCTTCATCCGCAATCACGGGATCTGGTACAACTGGTTCGGCTGGCACTACGTCTTCAGCCAGATGCTGGCGGTCTTCCTGTTCTCGCGTTTCTGGCGCCGCGCCGGGGTGATGACCGACAACGAGCTGATCGAACTGCGCTACCACGGCAAGCCGGCCGCCTTCCTGCGGGGCTTCAAGGCGGGTTACTTCGCCCTGCTCTACAACTTCATCGTCCTGGGCTGGGTTCTCAAGGGCATGGGGACGGTGGCCGAGGCCGTCCTGGGCATCCGGCCGGAGTACGCGGTGATCGGCGGGGCGGCGGTGGCCCTGGCCTATTCGCTGCTGGCGGGCTTCTGGGGCGTGGTCGTCACCGACGTCATCCAGTTCCTGCTGGCCATGACCGGATCCATCACCCTGGCGGTCAGCGCCGTCCGCCACGCCGGCGGCATGGCCGAACTGCAGGCCAGGATCGTCGCGTCGCCCCTGTTCAGGGACAACACCCTGGCCTTCATCCCCGGCGGGGGCTGGGGCTGGGATTCGGACTTCGTCAAGTTCCTGGTGTTCGTCAGCCTCATGTGGTGGGCCAGCCACAACGCGGACGGGGGAGGGTATCTCATCCAGCGCATGGCCGCGGCCAGGAACGAGCGGCACGCGCGCGCCGCGACCCTGTGGTTCGTGGTCGCCAACAACGCCGTCCGGTACTGGCCCTGGATCGCCACCGCCCTGGCCTCGATGGTCCTGTTCCCGGTGTTGCCGGAAGGCCAGAGCGAGGAGGCCGCCTACCCGCTGGTGATGCTGTCCGTCCTGGGGCCGGGTCTGCTGGGATTGCTGCTCGTCAGCTTCTTCGCCGCCTTCATGTCCACCATCGACACCCACCTGAACTGGGGAGCGAGCTATCTCGTCAACGACATCTACCGGCGCTTCCTCCGGCCCGCCGCCAGCGAGAAGCAGACCGTCCTGGCGGCCAAGCTCTGCGTGCTGGTGATGATGGTCTGCGCCGTCCTGGTGGCCTTCTTCCTGACCAGCATCGGCAAGGCCTGGCTGTTCGTCTGGGCGATGGGGGCGGGCATCGGCCCCGTCCTGATCCTGCGCTGGTTCTGGTGGCGCATCAACGCCTGGAGCGAGATCTCGGCCCTCGCCGCTTCGGTGGTCATGGCCGTGGGGTTCGAGGTGGCGGCCGCCATCCAGACCGGTGGGCAGTATGCCCTCTTCGCCACCCCCGTCACGCTGGGGGGGATGGCCCTGGAGACCCACCACAAGGCGATGATCCTGGTGCCGGTGACCATCCTGGTCTGGGTCGTGGTCACGTTCGCCACCTCGCCGGTTCCGCGGGGGCACCTGGAGGCCTTCTTCCGCCGGGTCCGGCCCGGCGGCCGCTGGGGACCGATCGCAGCCGCCTGCCCGGACGTGCAATGCGACGGTTTGACCCGCCGTGTCATGGTCGTCTGGGCGGCCGGCGTCGCCGGGGTGTTCGGATTCCTGTTCGGGCTGGGGAAATGGATGCTCGGGGATCTCGGCGCGGCCGTCCTGCTGCTCGGCATCGCGGGGACTGCGGCCGTGGTCGTGGCCCGGGAACTGGGTCGGGATTGAGCGGAGGTTGCGGACGGACGATCAGCCGCCCGCCTCGGCGATTCCCGGCTGCTCCGTGGCGCGACCCAGGGCGAACCGGAATTCCGTTCCCTGGCCCGGCGAACTGGCGACCTCCAGCCGGCCGCCGTGGCCCGATACGATCTTCTGGGCGATGGCCAGGCCCAGGCCGTTGCTGGTGGAAGGCTCCGCCAGGTAGCCCGAATCCTCCAGCGAACGACGGGTCCGGCTCTTGCTGCCCGTGTAGAAGCGGTCGAAGATGTGGGGAAGATCGGTCGCGTCGATGCCGGGACCGTCATCGGAGATCACGATCTCGACGTCTTCTTCCCGCGGGATGATCCTGATCCGGACCCGGCCGCCGGTCCGGTTGAACTTGATCCCGTTCTCCAGCAGGTTCTGCAGCGCCTGTCCGATCTGCAGGGCGTCCGCACGGACCATGCAGCCTTGCGGGTCTTCGCCCTCCTCGAGCTCGATCTCGACTCCCTGTTGCCGGGCGATGGGGAGGCAGCGGGAAACCACGGCATCCGCCAGTTCGCCCAGGGGAAAGTCCTCCCGGCGGGTTTCGGTCTGCCCGGAATCCAGACGTGAGAGGATGAGCGTCCGCTCGATCAGCTTGTCCAGGTGGTCGAGGTTCCCCGTGATGATCTCCAGGTAGCGCTGCCGCTCCGCCCGGGACAGGGTCCCGGGATCGAGGCTGAGGGTCTCCACGTAACCCCGCAAGCTGGCCAGGGGGGTGCGCAGATCGTGGCTCACGTTGGCCACCAGGTGCCGCTGGAACTCCTCCTTGGCGCCCAGTTCGGCCATCATCTGCTCGATGCGTCCGGCCATGGTGTTGAAGTGGCGGCCGAGGGCCCCGATCTCGTCCCCGCTGCCGTCCGGCACCCGTTGGGCGAAGTCGCCGTCGGCGAAGGCCGCCACGCCTCGGGAGAGGCCGCGGATCCGCCGGCTGGCCCAGGCCATGATGATCAGGGCGGTCACGGCGGTGTAGATCAGGATCAGCACCATGGCCTGGAAGCCGAGGTTGCGCCAGTCGGCGTCCAGCTCATCGATCCCGATGGTCAGGGGCCGGAAGCTCGCAGCGAGGAAGGCGTCCGGCGGTTCCAGGGAATCGGTCCGGGCCGTGAAGATGGGCTGGACGTGGAAGATCCGGTTCTCGTAGGCGTCGATGTTCCCGGGCAGGGGATAGCTGGAAAAATCCCATTCTTCCCGGGTCATGTCGTGGAGCAGGACGGCGTCGACCCGCTTGACGGCCATGGCCAGGCTGTCAGGAGCCGAGGAGGTGACGTTGAAGCCCCGGCCGTCGAAGAGGATGACCTCGACCCCGAACCGCTCGACGTCCTCGGCGTAGGACCCGATCATCCGGCCCAGCAGGGGGCCGTCGTCCATCAGCGGGGTCAGCTCGGCGGCGAGGCCGGCGAGCTCGTCTTCCGCCTTCTCCTCGTACCAGATCTCCTCCTCCTTGTCCTGGTAGGTCCTGAAGACGGTGGCGTTGATCCACCAGTAGTAGCCGCCGACGCTCAGTCCCAGCAGCAGCAGGAACAGCGCCGACATGCGGAAGTGCAGCGTGCGTGTGAAGCGGGGCGTCTTCATGGCGGGTTCAGATGAACTCCTCGGTGAAGCGGTAGCCGATGCCCCAGACCGTCAGGATGAGGCGGGGGCGGTTGGGGTTCTGCTCGATCTTGTTCCGCAGGCGATTGACGTGCGAGTTCACGGTGTGCTCGTAGACGTCGGAGTCCTGGTCCCAGACCAGGTCCAGCAGCTGCCGGCGGCTGAAGGTCCGCCCCGGCCGGGCGGCAAGGGTGTAGAGCAGGTCGTACTCCTTGACGGTGAGCTGGACGGGTTCGCCGTTCACCTGGACCTTGCGTTTGCCGTGGTCGATCTTCAGGGGGCCGAGGTCGAGGATCCTGTCTCCCGAGGCGATGCGGGCCAGTTCCTCGGCGCGATCGATCCGGCGATGCAGCGCTTTGATCCGCGCGGTCAGCTCGCGCATGCTGAAGGGCTTGGTCAGATAGTCGTCGCAACCGAGTTCGAGTCCGAGGACCTTGTCGGCCTCTTCGCTCCTGGCGGTGAGCATCAGGACGGGCGTCCGCCCGTCGCCGCTGCGCATGTCCTTGAGCACCTCGATCCCGCTGAGGGTCGGCAGCATCCAGTCGAGCACGACCAGTCCGTACTTGCCGGCCTGGAAGGCCCGCAGCCCCGCTTCGCCGTCCGCGGCGGCGTCGACCTGGTAGCCCTCGGCCGTCAGATGCATGGTCAGCAGATCGATCATCTCGCGATCGTCCTCGATCACGAGGATGCGGCGGTTGACTCCGGTCGGTTGATTCATCGTTTCCATCCCCACTGAGACGATCCTCCAGGACAGGGTTTGTAACTATAATTATAGCAAAATGATACAGGCTATACAACCGGGTTGGCTACCTCAAGGGAAGGCAATTTTTTGTCTGAAAATCCATTTTTTTGGTGATATCCCCCGGTGTTCACGGAAATACAACCGAATCGTGATCATTACGTGATGAACATGGTGCATGCTCTCCCCGGAATCACAGACATCGGACATGGAGCTCGTCTTAACCTGCAGACGGGTCTTCGGTCGTGGATGGACACCATGGTGCATCGCCAACGGTTCGCCCGGCGATCCAGCCCGGATTCCTTGCCCTCACGAGGATCGAGTCTGCAGGTTGATCCGGGCGGGCGCTCCGCCGTCCGCCCATGCTCATGGACGCGGCCCCTGGAGGGGGAGGCTGCTCGTCCGGCTTCCGGAACCGCCGCTTGGTGGTTCCGGATTTTTTTGCGAATATTGGCTGCATCATCGGGATAGTAATGATCGTAGAATCCAGCCGGGTGCACCGGAGCCGCGCAGCCCGGCGGCCGGCGCCCGCCCTCGCTCAGCAATGAATGGAGCATGCATGACGATCCAGCCACCCGACCTGCCCGGCCTCGGAGAGACCATCCTGACCCTGGAAGGCGTATCCAAGGCCTACGGCGAGAAGCGGGCCGCCCAGGACGTGAACCTGCGCATCCCGCGGGGCAGCATCTACGGCTTCCTCGGTCCCAACGGGGCCGGGAAGACCACGACCATCCGCAGCATCATGCGCATCATCCTGCCGGATTCGGGCCGCATCGAGCTGGCCGGCCGGCCCCTGGCGGGGGCCATGCTGGATCATATCGGTTATCTGCCCGAGGAACGGGGGCTCTACCGGAAGATGAAGTGCGGCGACCAGCTCGTCTACCTGGCGGAACTCAAGGGCGTTCCGCGGCGGGATGCCGTCCTGCGGGCCGACCGCTGGCTGGAGCGGATGGGGCTGGCGGACTACCGCGACAAGAAGGTCGACAGCCTGAGCAAGGGGATGCAGCAGAAGATCCAGTTCGCCGCCACGTTCATCGCCGAGCCCGTGCTGGTCATCCTCGACGAGGTCTTCAGCGGGCTGGATCCCCTGAACATCGAACTGCTGCGGGACATGATCCTCGAGGAGAAGGCCAAGGGGACGACCATCCTCTTCTCCACGCACATGCTGGCCGAGGCGGAGAAGATCTGCGATTCGATCTGCCTGATCGAGGGGGGCAAGGTCATCATCGACGGTCCGCTCGACCGGGTGCGGGCCGAGTTTCCCCTGCGCTCGGTCCGGGTGGCCTGGGAGCAGGACGTGACCCCGCCCGAGGGCCTGCCCGGCGTGATCCGGATGACCCGCAGCGAGGGGACCTGGCGCTTGACCCTGGGGGAGGGCGCCGACCTCGACGCCCTGCTGCACGTGCTGACGGGGCTGGGACGGCTCACGCTGTATGCGGCGAACCGTCCGACCCTGAGCGAGATCTTCCTCGAAGCGGTCGCCCGGCACCGGGGGGAGGTGCGGTCATGAGCAAGGTCCTGACCATCATCCGCAAGGAATACCTGGAACGGGTCCGGTCCAAGAGCTTCGTCATCGGCACGCTCCTGGGACCCGCCTTCATGTCCATGTTCGTGGTCCTGCCCGTCCTGCTGGCGACCTCGGGAGGAGACGACGCCCGCACCATCGGGGTCGTCGACGCGGCCGGCGGAGTCCTGGCCCGGATCGAGCAGGTTTTCGCCGAGGAGGAGAGGACCAGGGTCACCCTGGTGCCTTTCGCCCGGCCCGGGGCCTCGTCGCAGGCCTCCGTGGAGGATCTCAAGGCAGCCCTGCAGGTCGGGGAGATCGACGCGGGGGTGGTCCTGGATGCCGACTTCATCGGCACCGGCAAGGTCGTCTTCTACGGCAAGTCGGTCAGCTCGATGGTCATGCGCGACGACGTCCTGCGGCCCGCTTTGAACCGGATCCTGCGCGAGAGCCGGTTCGCCGAGGCTGCGGTTCCCGACTCCCTCTTCAACTATCTCTCGGCGCGGACCGACTGGACCACCTTCACGGTGACCGCCGAGGGCAGCGAGGAACAGCAGAACGAGGAGGCGGCCTTCATCGCCGCCATCGCCCTGATCATGATCATCTACATCATGGTGCTGATGTACGGCAACCACACGTTGACCGCCGTCATCGAGGAGAAGAGCAGCCGCATGGTCGAGGTCCTGCTGGCCAGCGTCTCGCCGGGCAACCTGATGCTGGGGAAGGTCATGGGCATCGGCCTGGCGGGCTTGACCCAGTTCGGGGTGTGGGCCCTGGCCTTCTTCCTGATCTCTCAGCAGGGGGTGTCGGTGGGCAGTTTTTCGCTGGACGTCCACTTCCTGACGCCGACCATCCTGGTCTCGTTCGTGATGTTCTTCCTGCTGGGCTTCTTCCTCTATGCGACCCTGTACGCGGGGATCGGGGCCATGTGCAACAGCGTCCAGGACAGCCAGCAGTTCCAGGGCCCGCTGACCATGGGCCTGGTCCTGCCGATGATGCTGCTCAGCCTGGTGCTGCGGGCGCCGGATTCGACCCTGTCGGTCGTGCTCAGCATGATTCCCCTTTTCGCGCCGGTACTGATGTTCATGAGGGTGTGCATCGAGACCCCGCCCCTTTGGCAGATCCTGCTCTCGTGGGCCTTGCTGGCCGTGTCCATCTGGCTGTCGGCCCGGGCGGCGGGCAAGCTCTTCCGCATGGGCATCCTCATGTACGGGGCCAGCCCGACCTGGGCGGGTCTGATGAAGGTGCTGCGGGACAGGTGACGATCCGCGGCGCGCCGCTTCAGGGGACCGTTTCCAGGGTGAAGCGGTCCCCGATCTCCATCCGGTCCACCACCTCCATGCCCTCGGTGACCTCCCCGAACACCGTGTACCGCCCGTTCAGGTGGGGCTGCTCGGACAGGGTCACGAAGAACTGGCTGCCCCCGGTGTCCTTGCCGTCGTGGGCGATGCCCACGATCCCCCGCCGGAAAGGCGTGGGGGACCACTCGCTGCGGATGTTGTAGCCGGGTCCGCCCCAGCCGTCGCCCCGGGGACAGCCCCCCTGCACCACGAAGTCGGGCACGACGCGGTGAAAGGTCAGGCCGTCGTAGAAGCCCCGGCCGATGAGATCGAGGAAGACCGCGCAGGTGTTGGGGGCAAGATCCCCGAAGAGGGTGATGGTGAACGTCCCCTTGTCGGTCACGCACAGGACGCGCGGAGCCGCGAAGGGGAGGGTGACCGGCGGCTGCAGAGGGTTGCGCGCCACCGGGGGCAGGGTCGCACGCAGGCTGGCCTCCGAGGGGATCAGATGGTCCGGGAGCGCACGGGTGTCGAGCGCCACGCGCCTGGCATCGAGGCGGATCCGGACGTCCGGGACGTCGAAAGCCCTGCGCAACACGTTCGTTGCCGCGGTCCGCAGGGAATCGGGCAGGGACCCCGCCGCCGGGTCGGCGGCTGCGTCGTCCGCGGGGGCTGCGGCTTCGAGGATCCCGCCGAGGCCGGCGATGACCGCCCGCATCAGATCGGGAGCGTTCGGCCCCTCGGCGCGGTCCCACAGCGCCACCAGGGCCGCGGCCGCTGCGGGGGACGGGAAACCGCCCAGCCTGGCGGCGGCGGTCGAGGCCACCACGAAATCGGCGGAGGCGCTGGCTTCGATCAGGATGTCCCGCACGCGCTCGCGGTACCGGTCGGCCGGGAGTCCGGGGGGCGCGGCCTGGGGGCGGTCCCTGACGGCGTCCGCCAGGGCTTCCAGCGCGGCCGCGCGGACCTGCGGCGGATGGGGTGCGGCCCGGCCGTCCTGCACCCAGGCGGCGGGCTGGGATGCGTCGCACCATCCCGCCAGGAAGACCAGGGGATCGGGATGGATGCGGCCGAGGGCGGTCAAAGCGGCGGCCCGCGCCGCCGGGTCGGTCGTTCGCCGGAGCCACGAGGCCATCTCGGCGAGGCAGCCCTCCCCGCGCAGGGCGGGCCACGCCCCTGCGGCGGCCGCCCGGACGCCTGGACGCTCGTCGTCCAGACCGCTCCGGGCCGCACGGGCCATCCTGATCCGCCAGACGGGCAGCAGGCTCTCCTGGGCGGCGGCCTCCGGAGGCAGGGTCAGGCCGGCGACGGCCGCGGCCATGGCGTCCAGCCCCGACGCGGCGACGAACGGGTCCTCGGATTCCGCCAGGCGGATCAACAGGTTGGCCACCCGGACGGACGCGGGTTCGGCGGCGTCGGCCCGATCGGGGCCCGAGAACGCAAGGGAACCCAGGGCCCCGAGGGCGCGGGCTAGGGCGACGTCCATCCGGTGGCGGTTCCGGCCCTCGATGTCCGCGTGGTCCGCGGCGGCCTCCAGGACGGCATCGAGGGCCTGGGCGGTGTTCTGCCGGGCCAGGGCCCGGTAGGCATGCACGCGCACCTGCGGGACGTCCGACCGGGCGAAGGGGATGAGCAGCGGGGCCAGGGTGGAATCGGGGACCAGTTCCGCGCAGCGCAGGACGCGCCAGCGGACGTCGGCCTCGGGCCGGAGCAGCCCCGCCGCGAGGGCCTCGAGGAGGGCGGTGCTGTCCACGCGAGCGGCGTGATTGCGCAAGGCGTCCCAGGCGGCGGCCGCGCTTTCGGATTCGCCCCGGGCGGCCGTGAGCAGGGCCCGTCCGTCCTGGGGACAGTGGGCCAGGCCGCGCAGGGCGGCCAGCCGGACCGAGCCGCGGGGATCGGCCGCGGCCTCGCCCAGGGCCGCGGCGGCGGCGGGGGTGCCCAGCAGGCCCAGGGCGAAACAGGCCTCCCGGCGCACGGTCAGGCTCGGGTCCTCCAGGGCCCGGACCAGCGCGTCCACCGCGAAGTCCCGGCCGATCAGTCCGGCGGCCCGGACGGCGGCAAGCCGGATGTGGGCATCGTCATGAGCGATCATGGCCAGCAGGCTGTCCTCCGGGGCGATGCGGCGGTCCTCCCACCGGGCCACCGCCTCCAGCGCCCGGTTCCTGGCCGCGGAATCGGGCCCGCAGCCGGTCAGGGACAGGCCCGGGACGAGGACGAGGACAAGGACGAGGCCGCGGACCGCCGTCCGGGCCGCCGTGATCGGGGAACGGTTCAGCCGGCGGGTGTTCGCAAAGACCATGATCGCCTTCCTTGTGGATTGCCGTCCTGGGCGGCGACGGGGTCGCGCCGACCCACGCCTCTTTTGACCCTGTTGCGGCCGGATGCTAACATACTGCGGTCTCGAAACTCCAGGTGATGCTTCGGGTGATGTTGCTTCCGGCAGGAGGATTCCATGAAAGTCGCCATCCTCGGCGCGACGGGCCTGGTGGGCCGCAGGATGCTCGCCCTGCTCGCCGACCGCCCCTGGGCGGATCCGGACCCGGTTCTGCTGGGCTCGGAACGGTCGGCCGGGGTGCGCCTGGATTTCCGGGGCCGGAGCATTCCCAGCAAGGCGGTCTCCCCTGAGGACTTCGAAGGGGTCGAGATCGCCCTGTTCAGCGCCGGAGCCGCCGCCGCCCGCCGATTCGGGCCCATCGCCGCCGCCGCGGGGGCCTGGGTCATCGACAACAGCAGCGCCTTCAGGATGGACCCCGACGTTCCCCTGGTGGTGCCCGAGATCAACGGCGGGCTCCTGGCTGCGGCCGGGCGCGGTTCAGGCGGCATCATCGCCAATCCCAACTGCAGCACCATCCAGATCGCCATGGCCGCCGCGCCCCTTGAACTCGCCTTCGGCCTGGCCGAGGTCCACGTGACCACCCTGCAGGCGGTTTCGGGCGCCGGACAGAGCGCCCTGGACGAATGGCGCCGGCAGGAAGACGGCCTGCCCCCGTGCGATCCCCCCCTGTTCGCCCGCCCCATGGCGCGCAACGTCCTGCCCTGCATCGGCGGGCCGGCTGCCGACGGCTCTTTCGAGGAGGAGGCCAAGGTCGTCCGCGAGCTGCGCAAGATCCTCGGCCGCGCAGGCGATCTGGGCGTCACCTGCACCGCCGTGCGGGTGCCGGTGCAGGACGGGCACAGCGCCGCCGTCCGGTTCGTCCTCCAGCGGGACGCGGACCTCGAGGCCGCGACCGCGGCCCTGCGTGGCTTTCCCGGCCTGGTGGTGGCTTCCGATCCCCTGGACTTCGCCACTCCCCTGGAGATCGCCGGCGGGAACGCGGTCCACGTGGGGCGTCTGCGGAGGGATCCGGACCATCGGCGGGCCCTGCTGGCCTGGGTCGTGGCCGACAACCTGCTCAAGGGCGCCGCCTGGAACGCCCTGCAGATCGCAGACCTCCTGGCCGGAGGCGCCGCCACAGGAGCGGACCGGTGATCGACGCCGCGGGATTCGGCCAGCCACGGGTAGGGGAAACCCTCCTGTCCCGCCGGCACCCGGCCGTCAGGATCGGGATCCTCGTCCTGGGCCTGGGCACCGCCTGGGCGGGAGGATGGTGGACTGCGGTCCCGCTGCTGGTGATCGCCGGGGGCGCCCTGGCCGCGGCCGGCTGGCCGCCCGCACGCCAGCTGGGCCAGCTGAGACCCTGGTGGCCTGTGGCCCTCCTGGTCGTCGTCGTCCATCTCCTGACCGCGACCGGGGCCGCCCCCCTGGGCCACCCCTCCTGGCTGGGGCTGCAGCGGGGCCTGCTGGCGGTGGTCCGGCTGACAGGGGCGGTGCTGTTCCTGGGACTCTTCCTGCGCTCCACCGGCCCGGACGACCTGGTGACGGGACTCGGCTGGTGGCTCGCCCCCCTGGGCAGGCTGGGGGTGCCGGTCGGAGATCTGGGGCTGGTGGTCGCGGTGGCCCTGGGGTCCGTCGGACCGGTGGTCGGGGAGGGGAGGAGGCTGGAGGCGGTCAGCCGCCTGCGCCGGGCCTCGGGCCGGAGGCGCGGGCGTACCGCCCGGAATCTGCTGGACCGCTGGCGCCTGCGGGCGCAGATGATCGTGCCCCTGCTCGAGGGGCTGGCCAGGAAGGCCGACGCCACGGCCCTGGCCCTCAGCGGTCGCCGGCCCGGGCTGAAAACCGTGCCGGCGGTTCCGGGGCTGGAGG
>JAHJTW010000146.1 GCA_018829565.1 bacterium
CCAGGAAGAAGAACCTGAGGGTCCTGACCGTGGATCCGACGGTGTTCGCCGCCCGGACGGCCGATCGCCGCAAGCTCTGGGGCGACCTGGAACTGGTGCAGGAGCAGGACTCGGGATTTCCCGAACTCGCCGATTGGAACGTGGTGGCGGGGGATGAGCCCGATCCGGAGACCCGCAGGGCCCTGGAGATGGCCTGGAAGGTCTGCAAGCACGGCAAGAGCAACGCCATCGTCCTGGCCGGAAACGACGCCACCCTGGGTCTGGGTTTCGGGCAGATGAGCCGGGTCGATTCCACGGAACTGGCGGTCTTCAAGGCCGGCAACCAGGGCATCGACCTCGCCGGCTGCGTCGCGGCGTCCGACGGTTTCTTCCCGTTCCCCGACGGGATCGAGAAGCTGGCCGCCGCCGGCGCCCGGGCCGTGATCGCTCCCGGAGGGTCCATCCGCGACGAGGAGGTGGCCGCGGCCGCCCGGGATCTGGGCATCATCTTCATCCTGACCGGTCGCCGGCATTTCAATCATTGAGCGGCAGGCTTATCTTGATGACTACCGCCCCGGAGGGAACGTTTCCTTCCGGGGCAGGTAGGATCAAGCCATGAACGTGCGATTCGCCATCCTCATCCTTCTGCTGGCCGCCCCGGCCGCCTGGAGTGCGTTCCCGCCTCGGGACGCAGACCACTCCGGCCTTCCCAAGGGACCCGCCGCCGCCGAAACCCGTCTGGGCGAACTGCGCGAGGCCCGGCGCGAGGGTCTCCGCCGGCGCAGCCTCGATGCGGCCAAGGGCGCCGCACCGGCCACCTTCGGCCTGCTCGTCATCCCCGTGGACTTCACGGACGCCCGCCTGCCCGACCCCTGGGATACCCGCGCGACCGCCGAGCGGCTCTTCGCCCCGGACGGGGAATCCCTGTCCCGCTACTTCACCGCCGCCTCGGGCGGCCGTCTCGACCTGCAGATCACCCTGGGCCCCCTGGTCCGGCTGGGCGGCCCGCGCCGCGACTACTCCGACATCGGCTGGCAGGGCTTCACTCGCACCCGGGCCCTGGCCCGCGAGGCGCTGGAAGCCGTCCGTGACTCCGGTCTGGACTTCGCCGCCTTCGACAACGACGGCGCCGACGGGATCCCGGCGAGCGGGGACGATGACGGCCAGGTCGACGGCGTCCTGATCCTGCATGCCGGAGTGGGCCAGGAGAACGACCCGGCGCTGGGCCTGGTCCAGCCCCTGCAGTTCTTCCTCGCCGATCCGGTGGTGCAACGCGGGGTCACCGCCTCCTTCTACGCGGTGGCCAGCCTGCGGAGCGGTCCGGGTATCTGGGCCCACGAGACAGCCCATCTGCTCGGCCTGGAGGACCGCTACGATTTCGAACTGCAACCCGCAGGGGAAAGCGAGGTCCAGTCCCGGGGCGGGCTGGGCCGTTTCAGCCTGATGGCTTCCGGCGCCTGGGGAACCGGAGGCGGCTGGGGCGCCGCCCTGCCCGACGCCTATTCCCTGCTCGCGGTGGGCTGGGCCGACACCGTCCCGGGTCGAGGTTCGGTGACGCTCCAGCCCGTGGTCGCCGGGGGCCGCGCGGCGGTCATCCGGCCCGTGGGATCCGGAGCGGCGGAGTTCATCCTCGGCGAGTGTCGCGACCCCGTGCTTGCCGCCCCCTTCGACGCCGCCCTCTGGGCCGGACACCTGATCCTCTACCACGTGGACGAGACCCTGCCCGTGGGACAGTCGGACGTCGACGTCTTCGGCGACCGTTACCTGCGAGTGAACCTCATCGAGGCGGACGGGGACCGGGGACTCCTGGACGGCGCCGATCCCGGCGGCCTCGGCGACCTCTTCCCCGGTGCGGGGGGAGTCACCGCCCTTCCCGCCGCGGGTTACCCCTCGACGCGCGGCCACGGCGGCGCCACCGGTCTGACCCTCGGAGGCATCGCCGCCGGAGACCCGGGAGGCGTGGTCTTCACGGTCTACCCGCCACCCGGCCTGGAGGCCGTCCCGGTGTTCGGCATCGATCCCGACCGCACCCGGCTGGACCTGGGGGCCGTGGCCGCCGGGGCCCCGTTCGACGATCTGAACGTCCGGGTCGAGCTGGGGGAAGGCGAGACCTGGGGAAC